>NZ_JCALCO010000040.1:0-17273 GCF_059812385.1 Mycobacterium sp. NGS58
TGGCGCATCTGTTGGCTGCCCGCGGTGTTGGCCCGGGTGAGCGGGTGGCGTTGTTGTTGTCGCGTTCGGCAGAGGCGATCGTGGCGATTTTGGCGGTGCTCAAGACGGGGGCGGCCTATGTGCCGATTGACCCGGTGGTGCCCGCGGCGCGGGTCGAGTTCTTGCTCGGTGATGCCGCGCCCGTCGTGGTGGTGACGACCGGCGCGTTGGTCGAGCGGTTGGCCGCCCATGATGTGGCCGTCGTCGAGGTGGGTGATTCGCGTATCGCGGCCCAGCCCGGCACCGCGTTGCCCGCGCCGGCGGCCGAGGACATCGCGTATCTGATCTACACCTCGGGCACGACCGGTGTCCCCAAAGGCGTTGCCGTCACACACCACAACGTGACCCGTCTGTTCGATTCGCTCGACGTCGGCCTGCGGCTTGCGCCGGAGCAGGTGTGGACCCAGTGCCATTCCTTGGTCTTCGACTTCTCGGTGTGGGAGATCTGGGGTGCGTTGCTGCACGGGGGTCGGCTGGTGGTCGTGCCCGAGTCCGTGGTCCGCTCGTCGGAAGACTTGCACGCGTTGTTGATTGCGGAACAGGTCACGGTGTTGAGCCAGACCCCCGGTGCGGTCGGCATGCTGTCGCGGGAAGGCCTGGAATCCGTCGCGTTGATGGTGGCCGGCGAAGCCTGCCCCGCTGAACTGGTCGAGCAGTGGGCGCCGGGGCGGCTGATGATGAACGGCTACGGCCCGACCGAAACCACGGTCTATGCGTCGATCAGTGCACCACTGCGCGCGGGATCTGGTGTGGTGCCGATCGGTACGCCGGTGCCGGGGACCGCTTTGTTCGTCCTCGACGCATGGTTACGGCAGGTGCCCGTCGGTGTCGTCGGTGAGTTGTATGTGGCCGGTTCAGGACTTTCGTGTGGCTACGCGCGGCGGGCGGGCCTGACCGCCGCGCGGTTTGTGGCCTGTCCGTTCGCCGGCGCCGGGTCGCCGGGGCAGCGAATGTACCGCACCGGCGACCTGGTGGCGTGGGGCGCCGACGGTCAGCTGATTTACCGGGGCCGCGCCGACGAGCAGGTCAAGATCCGCGGGTATCGCATCGAGTTGGGGGAGATCCAGGCGGCATTGGCCAAACTGGACGGGGTCGAGCAGGCCGTGGTGATCGCGCGCGAGGACCGGACCGGTGACAAGCGGCTGGTCGCCTACATCACCGGGGCGGCCGACCCCGCGCGGGCGCGCGCGGATCTCGCCGAGCGAATGCCACCTTATATGGTCCCGGCCGCCGTGGTTACGCTCGACACCCTGCCGCTGACGGTCAACGGCAAACTCGACAAGCGGGCCCTGCCGGCACCCGAATACACCGTCGGCGACGGCTACCACGCCCCGGCCAACGGTACCGAGGAGATCCTGGCCGGCATCTACGCCGAAGTTCTCGGCCTCGACCGCGTCGGGGTCCGGGACTCGTTTTTCGATCTGGGTGGGGATTCGCTGTCGGCGATGCGAGTGGTCGCCGCGATCAACAAGTCCGCGGGTGGCGATATTTCGGTCCGCACGTTGTTCGAGGCGCCCACGGTGGCCCAGTTGGCATTGCGTTTGAGCGACGCCGTGGGCGGGTTGGAGCCGCTGGTGGCGGTGGAGCGACCCGCGGTGGTGCCGTTGTCCTTCGCGCAGAACCGGTTGTGGTTCATCGACCAGTTGCAGGGCCCGTCCGCGGTGTACAACATGGCGGTGGCGTTGCGGCTGAGCGGGCGCCTGGATGCCGCGGCGCTGGGGGCCGCGCTGGCCGACGTGGTGGGCCGCCACGAAAGCCTGCGCACGCTCTTCCCGGCGGTCGACGGGATCCCCCGACAGGTGGTTATCCCACAGCAGGAGACCGACTTTGGCTGGCAGCACGTGGACGCCACGGGCTGGTCGGGCTCCCGGTTGCAGGACGCGATTGCGGAAACGACACAGTGCGCGTTCGACCTGGAATCCGAGATCCCGCTGCGGGCAAGGCTTTTCCGACTCGGCGACGAGGAACACGTGCTCGTCGCGGTGGTGCACCACATCGCCGCCGATGGCTTGTCGATCACCCCTTTGGTCGGTGATTTGGGTGTGGCCTATGCCAGCCGCTGCGCGGGGCGGGCGCCGGGTTGGGCGCCGCTGCCGGTGCAGTATGTCGATTACACGCTGTGGCAGCGCGAACAGCTGGGTGAGCTGCAGGACCCGCAGAGTCGCATCGGCGGGCAGCTGGCCTACTGGGAAGACGCGCTGGCCGGGATGCCCGAACGGATTCAGCTGCCCACCGATCGGCCTTACCCGGCCGTGGCCGATTACCGCGGCGCCAGCGTGGAGGTGGATTGGCCGGCGCAGTTGCAGCAGCGGATAGCTCGGACGGCCCGCGAGCACGATGCGACCGGCTTCATGGTGATGCAGGCCGCCCTGGCGGTGCTGCTGGCCAACCTCAGCGGCAGCGCCGATGTGGCGGTGGGGTTCCCGATCGCCGGCCGGCGAGATCCCGCCCTCGATCCGCTGGTGGGTTTCTTCGTCAACACCCTGGTGTTGCGTGTCGACCTGGCCGACGACCCCACCGTCGCCGAGGTGTTGGCGCACGTGCGGCAGCGCAGCCTCGCCGCCTACGAGCACCAGGACGTGCCGTTCGAGGTGCTGGTCGAGCGGCTCAACCCGACCCGATCGCTGAACCATCACCCGCTGGTCCAGGTGATGCTCGCCTGGCAGAATTTCGCCGGCGACCCGGCGACCGGTTTGGCGCTGGGTGACCTGGAGGTCGGCACCGTACCCACCGAAACCCGCACCGCCCGGGTGGACTTGACGTTCTCGCTGGCCGAACGCTGGACCGAAACCGGCGCCCCGGCCGGAGTCGGTGGCGCAGTGGAGTTCCGCACCGACGTGTTCGACGCGGGAACCATTCGGACGCTGATCGAGCGGTTGCAGCGGCTGTTGGAGGCCATGACCGCCGACCCGAGCCGGCGGTTGTCATCGATAGACCTGCTGATTCCCGGTGAGCGTGCACGCCTCGACACGATCGGCAATCGGGCGGTTCTGAATGCGCCGGCGACGTCGTCGCCCTCGATTCCGGAACTGTTCGCCGCGCAGGCGGCGCGCACACCGGGGACGGTCGCGTTGACCTTCGAGGGCCGCTCGCTGACGTACCGCGCGATCGATGAGGCATCTAACCGATTGGCGCACTTGCTGATTGCCCGTGGCGCGGGCCCGGGTGCGCGGGTGGCGCTGTTATTGCCACGGTCGGCACAGGCGGTCGTGGCGATGTTGGCGGTGCTCAAGACCGGGGCGGCGTATGTGGCGATCGATCCGGCACATCCGGCGGCGCGGACCGACTTCATGGTGGCCGATGCCGCGCCGGTCGTCGCAATCACTACCGCGGAATTGGCCGATCGCCTGAACGCTCGTCGGTTGGCGGTCGTCAACGTCAGTGATCCGCGCATTGACTTCCAGCCCGCCACGGCATTGCCCGCACCGGAGGCTGACGAGATCGCTTACCTGATCTACACATCCGGCACCACCGGAGTGCCCAAGGGGGTGGCCGTCGCTCACCAGAACGTCATTCGACTGCTGGAATCGTTGAATACGGATGAAGAGCTGACGGGGCAGGTGTGGACGCAATGCCATTCGCTGGCCTTCGACTACTCGGTGTGGGAAATCTGGGGTGCGTTGCTGCACGGTGGACGCTTGGTGGTGGTGCCCGATTCCGTCGTCCGGTCCCCAGATGACTTGCACGCGTTGCTGATTGCCGAGCGAGTCAGTCTGCTGAGTCAGACCCCGTCCGCGTTCTATGCGCTGCAGACCGCCGACGCGCGGGCAGCCGAGTCCGGGAAGCAAGCCACACTGCAGACGGTGGTGTTCGGTGGCGAGGCGCTGGAACCGGGCCGCCTGGGCGGGTGGCTGGACCGCCACCGGGGCTCACCGCGGCTGGTGAACATGTACGGCATCACCGAGACGACCGTGCATGCGTCGTTCCGGGAGATCGGCGCCGCCGACGTCGACCGCAGCGTCAGCCCGATCGGCTTGCCGTTGGCCCATCTCGGATTTTTCGTGCTCGACAAGTGGTTGCGCCCGGTGCCGCTGGGCGTGGTGGGCGAGTTGTATGTGGCCGGCGGCGGGCTGGCGTACGGATATGTGGGCCGGGCGGGGTTGAGTGCATCACGGTTCGTGGCGTGTCCGTTCGGGGGTACGGGGCAGCGCATGTATCGCACCGGGGATCTGGTGCGCTGGGCGGCCGACGGCGAGCTGCAGTATCTGGGGCGTGCCGACGATCAGGTCAAGATCCGCGGCTATCGCATCGAGCTCGGCGAAGTGCAGGCCGCGCTGTCCGGGCTGGCCGGCGTCGAGCAGGCGGTGGTGGTCGCGCGCGAGGACCGTCCCGGTGACAAGCGGCTGGTCGGCTACGTGGCCGGGGCGGCGGATCGGGCCCAGATCCGCGCGGAGCTGGCCGAGCGGCTGCCCGCGTACATGGTGCCGGCGGCGGTGGTGGTGCTCGACCGGCTGCCGTTAACGGTCAACGGCAAGCTCGACATTCGGGCCCTGCCGGCGCCGGAGTACAAGGAAGGCGGCCATTACCGGGGTCCGGGCAGCGCCGTCGAAGATCTTTTGGCCGGGGTGTACGCCCAGGTGCTGGGGCTGGAGCGGGTAGGCGTCGATGAATCGTTCTTCGACTTGGGTGGGGACTCGTTGTCGGCCATGCGGGTGGTGGCCGCGGTCAACACCGCTCTGGATGCGGGTCTTGCGGTGCGGGCCCTGTTCGAGGCGCCGACGGTAGCCCAATTGGCACTGCGGCTGGGCGACGCGGGCGGTGGGCTGGAGCCGCTGGTGGCGGTGCAGCGGCCCGAGGTCGTGCCGTTGTCGTTCGCCCAGAGCCGGTTGTGGTTCGTCGATCAGCTGCAGGGCGGCTCACCGGTGTACAACATGGCGCTCGGGTTGCAGCTGAGCGGGCGTCTGGATGCCGAGGTGTTGAGGGCGGCGCTGACCGATGTGGTGGGTCGCCACGAAAGCCTGCGCACGCTGTTCCCGTCGGTCGAGGGGATTCCCCGGCAGGTCGTTGCGCCGGTGGAGCTGGCCGATTTCGGTTGGCAAGTAGTGGATGCCACCGGCTGGCCGGCAGCCCGGCTGACTGACGCCGTGGGCGACGTGGTGCGCGAGCCGTTTGACCTGACGTCCGAAATCCCTTTGCGCGCACAGCTTTACCGCATCAGCGACACGGAGCACGTGCTGGTGGCGGTCCTGCATCATATCGCCGCCGACGGTTGGTCGATCGGCCCGCTGATGGGCGATCTGGGTGTGGCGTATGCCAGCCGGTGCGCGGGCCAGGCGCCGGGTTGGGCCCCGCTGCCGGTGCAGTATGTCGATTACACGCTGTGGCAGCGTGAACAGTTGGGTGAGCTGCAGGACCCGCAGAGCCTGATCGGTGCGCAGCTGGCCTACTGGGAAGACGCGCTGGCCGGGATGCCCGAACGGATTCAACTGCCGACCGATCGGCCCTATCCGCCGGCGGCGGATTACCGCGGGGCCCGGGTGGTGGTGGACTGGCCGGCGCAGTTGCAGGAGCAGGTCGCCCGGTTGGCTCGTGAGCACAATGCGACGAGCTTCATGGTGATGCAGGCCGCTCTGGCGGTGCTGCTGTCCAAGATCAGCGCCAATTCCGATGTGGCCGTTGGGTTCCCGATCGCCGGGCGACGCGACCCCGCGCTGGACGGTTTGGTGGGGTGTTTCGTCAACACCTTGGTGCTGCGGGTCGATCTGGCCGACGACCCCACCGTCGCCGAGGTGTTGGCCCAGGTGCGGCAGCGCAGCCTCGCCGCCTACGAGCACCAAGACGTGCCCTTCGAGCTGCTGGTGGAACGGCTCAACCCGACACGGTCGATGAACCATCACCCGCTGGTGCAGGTCTTGTTCGCTTGGCAGAACTTCGCTGGGCAGGAGAACGACCCCGCCGCCGGGCTGAGCTTGAGCGATCTCCAGGTGACTCAGGCGCCGGCGGATACCCGCACTGCCCGGATGGACCTGACCTTCTCGCTGGCCGAACGCTGGACCGAGTCCGGTGCACCCGCCGGGATCGGTGGCGAGGTGGAGTTCCGCACCGACGTGTTCGACGCGGCCAGCATCGAGGTGTTGATCGAGCGGTTGGGGCGGGTGGTGGCCGCGGTCACCGCTGACCCCGGTCGGCGGCTGTCGTCGCTGGACCTGCTCGATGCCGCGGAACACGCCCGGCTCGAGAGGTGGGGCAACCGCGCGGTGCTGGCCCGGCCCGCGGTCGCGGCGGAGTCCGTTCCAGGGTTGTTCGCCGCGCAGGTGGCGCGCACGCCGGAGGCCGTGGCCCTGACGTTCGTGGGCCGCTCGATGACTTACCAGGAGCTTGACGAGGACGCCAACCGGCTGGCCCACCACTTGGCCGGCCACGGCGTCGGCCCGGGTGGGTGCGTCGCGTTGTTCATCCCCCGCTCGGACCGGGCCATCGTCGCGATCTTGGCGGTGCTCAAAACCGGAGCGGCCTATGTGCCGATCGACCCGGCGCTGCCGGCAACCCGGATCGACTTCATGCTCGGCGACGCCGCGCCGATCGCCGCCATCGCGACTGCCGAGCTGCGTGCGCGGCTGGACGGGCACGACGTTGCAGTCATCGATATCGACGACCCCGCTATTCGCGGTCGTCACCGCACCCCCTTGCCGGCCCCTTCCCCCGATTCCATCGCCTACATCATCTACACCTCCGGGACCACGGGTGTCCCCAAAGGCGTGGCCATAACTCACCACAACGTGATCCAGTACATCGGTTCGCTGTCCGCCGATCTGCGGCGCCCCGGTGTCTGGACGCAGTGGTTTTCCTTGTCGTTCGACTTTTCGGTCCTGGAGATCTGGGGGGCGCTCTTCAACGGTGGGCGACTGGTGGTGGTCCCCGAGTGGATGACAAGCTCGACGACCGACCTTCGCGACCTACTGATCTCCGAACGAGTCGACGTGTTTGGTCAAACCCCTTCAGCGGCAGGAGCTATGTCGCCCGAGGGGCTGGAGTCGGTGGCCCTACTTGTGGGTGGTGAAGCCTGCCCGGCCGACCTGGTGGACCGGTGGGCTACCCCGGGTCGGGTGATGATCAACAAGTACGGCCCGACCGAGGCCACGGTCGACGTGACCTACAGCGCGCCGTTGCTCGCAGGTTCGGGGGCCCCGCCAATCGGTTCGACATTGCCGGGGGCGGCACTGTTTGTGCTTGACATGTGGCTGCGGCCGGTCCCGCCCGGCGTGCTCGGTGAGTTGTATATATCCGGAACCACCGTGGGGTACGGCTATTGGCGCCGTTCCGGTTTGACCGCATCGCGGTTCGTGGCCTGCCCGTTCGGCGGACCGGGAGCGCCGGCGCAACGGATGTATCGCACCGGCGACCTGGTGTCCTGGGACGCCGACGGGCAGTTGCGGTACGCGGGGCGTGCGGATGAGCAGGTCAAGATCCGCGGGTATCGCATCGAATTGGCCGAAGTCCAAACGGCGCTGGCCGATCTCGAGGGCGTGGCACAGGCGGCGGTGATCGCACGGGAGGACCGCCCCGGCGACAAGCGTCTGGTCGGCTACATCACCGGGACCGCGGAACCGGCCACGTTGAAAAGCGCTCTGGCCGAACGATTGCCGGCCTACATGGTCCCGTCCGCGTTGGTGGTGCTGGACGCGTTGCCCCTGACGGTCAACGGCAAACTCGACGTGCGTGCCCTGCCGGCACCCGAATACACCGATGCCGGTCAGTACCGCGGCCCAACCAACCCGACCGAGGAGATCCTGGCCGGCCTCTATGCCCAAGTGCTTGGGTTGGATCGGGTCGGAATCGACGAATCGTTCTTCGAACTTGGCGGCGATTCGCTGTCGGCGATGCGGGTCGTCGCTGCCGTCAACACCACGTTGAATGCCGGCCTCGCGGTGCGCGCCCTTTTCGAGGCGCCCACCGTGGCACAGCTGGCGCCCCGTATCGGTGCGGAAGAAAGTCGCCTCGACCCATTGGTTCCGGTCGAGCGACCCGAGACAGTCCCATTGTCGTTCGCCCAGAACCGGTTGTGGATCATCGATCAGCTGCAAGGGCCCTCACCCGTTTACAACATGGCGGTGGCGTTACGTCTGGACGGGCACCTCGATGCGGATGCCCTCGCCACGGCGATGACCGATGTGGTGGGCCGTCATGAAAGCCTGCGCACGCTGTTCCCTTCCGTCGAGGGAATTCCCCAGCAGCTGGTGGTGGCGGTCGAGCGGGCCCATTTCGGCTGGGACGTCGTCGATGCGGCGGGCTGGTCGGCGAGCCGGCTGGAGGAGGCCGTCGGCGCGGCGGTGCGTCGGCCCTTTGACCTGGCTGCAGACATTCCTTTGCGCGCAGTGCTTTTCCGCGTCGCCGACGACGAACACGTTCTGGTGGCGGTGGTGCATCATATTGCGGGCGATGGTTGGTCGATGACGCCGTTGGTGCGTGATCTGGGGGTGGCGTATGCGGGCCGGTGCGCCGGGCAAGCTCCCGATTGGGCGCCGCTGCCGGTGCAATACGCCGATTACACGCTGTGGCAGCGAACACAATTCGGTGATCTGAGCGATAGCCAGAGCCGCATTGGTGCGCAGCTGGCCTACTGGGAAGACGCGCTGGCCGGGATGCCCGAGCGCATTCAGCTGCCCACCGACCGGCCCTATCCGCCGGTGGCCGACTACCGCGGCGCGCACGTCGCGATGGAGTGGTCCTCGGAATTGCAGCAGCGCATGGCCCAGGTGGCTCGCGAGCACAACGCGACCAGTTTCATGGTCATGCAGGCCGCCCTCGCCGTGCTGCTCTCGAAGATCAGCGCCACTGCCGATGTCGCGGTTGGCTTCCCGATCGCGGGGCGTCGCGATCCGGTGCTCGATGACCTGGTGGGCTTTTTCATCAACACCTTGGTGCTCCGGGTCGACCTGGCGGGGAATCCCTCGATCGCGGAGTTGCTGGCGCAGGTCCGTAGCCGCAGCCTGGCCGCCTACGAACATCAAGACGTGCCGTTCGAGGTGCTCGTGGAGCGGCTCAACCCGACCCGAAGCCTGACCCATCACCCGCTGGTTCAGGTGTTGTTGGCCTGGCAGAACTTCGGCGGGGCGGACATCGGGTCCGCCGGGTTGCGGCTGGGTGATTTGGAGGTCACCACGCTGCCGGCCGACACCCAGGTCTCCCGTACCGACCTGACATTCTCGTTCGCCGAACGCTGGACCGAGGCGGGTGAGCCCGCCGGTATCGACGGCATGGTGGAGTTCCGCACCGACGTGTTCGACGCGGATAGCATCGAGGCGCTCATCAAGCGGTTGGAGCGGGTGTTGCTGGCGCTGACCGCCGACCCGACCCGGCGGCTGTCGTCGGTCGATCTGCTCGACGACACCGAGCGCGCCCAGCTGCTCGGTTGGGGCAACCGGGGGGCGTTGACTCAAAGTGTCACCGCGTCGCCGTCGATCCCGGAATTGTTCGCCGCGCAAGTCGCCCGCCGCCCGGATGCGGACGCGGTCACCTGCCAGGGCCTGTCCATGACCTATCGCGAGCTTGATGAGGCCGCGAATCGGCTGGCGCGCTTCCTGGTCGACCAGGGTGCGGCCCCCGGCGAGCGCGTGGCGCTGATGTTCTCCCGCTCGGCCGAGGCCGTCACCGCGATCCTGGCGGTTTTGAAGACCGGGGCGGCCTATGTGCCTTTCGACCCCGAGCATCCACCGGCGCGGATGGAATTCATGCTCGGCGATGCCGCGCCGATCGCCGTCATCACTACCGCCGAACTGCGCGGGCGCCTGGATGGGCGTGGTCTTCCGGTCATCGAATTCGACGATCCCCGCATCGGTACCTATCCGTGCGCGGGCCTCCCGGCACCGGCCCCCGAAGACATCGCTTACCTGATCTACACCTCAGGCACCACCGGTGTGCCCAAGGGCGTCGCCATCACCCACCGCAACGTTGTGCAGTTGTTCGAATCACTCGAGGGTGAGATGCAGCTCGAGGAGCAGGTGTGGTCGCAGTCGCATTCCCTGGCCTTCGACATTTCGGTCTGGGAGATCTGGGGTGCGCTGCTCTACGGCGGGCGGGTGGTCGTCGTCGCCGAGTCGGTGACCCGCTCGCCGGAGGATTTCCACGCCCTGCTGGTGGCCGAACGGGTCGACGTGCTGAGTCAGGTCCCCTCCGGGTTCTACGCGCTGCAGACCGCCGATGCGCTGTCACCCGAGCTGGGACGTCGGCTGCAGCTGCAGGCGGTCGTGTTCGGCGGGGAGGCGCTGGAGCCACAGCGCCTTCGCACGTGGATGCACAACCATCCGGCGGCACCGCGTCTGCTCAACCTCTATGGCACCACTGAGACGACGGTGCACGCCTCCTTCCGGGAGATCGTCGACGGCGATGTCGACAGCACCGCGAGCCCCATCGGGGTGCCGTTGACGCATCTCTCCTTCTTCGTGTTGGACGGGTCGCTGCGGCCCGTGCCGGTCGGTGTGGTTGGCGAGTTGTACGTGGCCGGCTCCGGCGCGGCGTACGGCTATGTCGGACGGGCCGGGCTGACCGCGACGCGGTTCGTCGCTTGCCCGTTCGGGGGGCCGGGGGCGCTGGGAACGCGCATGTATCGCACCGGGGACCTGGTGTGCTGGGGCGCCGATGGGGAGCTGCGGTATCTGGGCCGTGCCGATGAGCAGGTCAAGATCCGCGGGTATCGCATCGAGTTGGGTGAAGTGCAGGCGGCACTGCTGGCGCTGGACGGGGTGGAGCAGGCGGCGGTGATCGCACGCGAGGACCGCCCCGGCGATAAGCGCCTGGTCGGTTACCTGACCGGCACCGCCGACCCAGCCCAGGTGCGCAGCGTGCTGGCGGAGCGGTTGCCCGCCTACATGGTGCCGGCGGCGGTGGTGGTGCTGGACGCGCTGCCGTTGACGGTCAACAGCAAGCTCGACAAGCGTGCGCTGCCCGCACCGGAGTATCAGGACGCCGATCATTACCGCGCTCCGGACAGCGCGGTGGAGGAAATTCTGGCCGGTATCTACGCCCAGGTCTTGGGGCTCGAGCGGGTCGGAGCCGACGAGTCGTTCTTCGAGCTCGGCGGAGACAGCATTTTGTCCATGCAGGTGGTGGCACGGGCCCGCGCAGCCGGCCTGGTTTGTCGGCCGCGCGACATTTTCGTCGAGCAGACCGTGGCGCGGCTGGCCCGGGTGGCCGGGGTGGCCGAGGGTGCGGGCGGCCCGGTCGACGAGGGCGTCGGGCAGGTCATCGCGACCCCGATCATCCGTTGGCTGCACAGCGTCCAGGGCCCGGTCGAGCAGTTCAACCAGACGGTGATGGCGCAGGCCCCGGCGGGTGTGACCGAGGCCGACGTCGTTGCCATATTGCAGGCGTTGGTCGATCGGCACGCCATATTGCGGCTGCGCGTCGACGACGATGGCGCCGGCGGCTGGTCGCTGACGGTGCCGGTGACCGGTTCGGTGGACGCCAACGATCGCCTGCAAGCGGTGGACGTGTTGTCCGAGGAGGCCCTGGTCAAGGCGCGGTCACGGTTGAACCCGGCCGCCGGAGTGATGCTCAGCGCGCTGTGGGCTGACTCGACGGGTCAATTGGCGCTGATCATCCACCACTTGGCCGTGGACGGGGTGTCGTGGCGGATTCTGCTGGAAGACCTCAACACAGCATGGGTCCAGCGTCGCGGGGGTCAGCCGATCACGCTGCCGTCGGCCGGGACGTCGTTCGCCCGGTGGTCGTCGCTGCTGGCCGAGCATGCGTGCACGCCGGCGGTCGTCGATCAGGCGGACACCTGGCGGCGGGTGGCGGCGCTTCCGGCGGTGCTGCCCGCGCTGCAGCCCGCCGTGGACACGTTCGCCGCCGCCGGTCACCTGTCGGTATCGCTGGACGCCGACACGACCCGGATGCTGCTGGGCGAAGTGCCGTCGGCGTTCCATGCCGGAGTGCACGACATACTGCTGATCGCTTTCGGACTGGCGCTGTCCGAATTACTAGACCGCGGCGGCGCGCCGATCGGCATCGACGTGGAGGGTCATGGCCGCCACGAGGAGCTGGCCGCCGATATCGACCTGTCGGGCACGGTGGGGTGGTTCACCACCAAATACCCCGTGGCGCTGAGCCTCGGTGGGCTGGCGTGGAGCCAGGTGGTCGCCGGCGAGGCGGCGCTGGGAGCCGTGATCAAGGACGCCAAGGAGCAGCTGCGCGCCCTGCCCGATCCGCTGGGCTACGGGCTGCTGCGGTATCTGAATCCCGATGTCGAGTTAGGCGGATCGGACCCCACCGTCGGATTCAACTATCTGGGGCGGCTGGGCGCAGGGGCTGACCTCTCCGAGGACATGTGGCGCCTCTGCCAGGACAGCTTGGCGTTGACCGGCGCGGCCGCGGCGATACCCATGCCGCTGATGCACACCGTGGACCTGAACGCCGGCACGGTGGACACCGATACCGGCCCGCACCTGCACGCAAACTGGACGTGGGCGCCGTCGGCGGTGGACCGCGACCAGGTCGACCGGTTAGGCCGGTTGTGGTTCGAGGCCCTGGCCGGGATTTGCGCGCATGTCCGCGGCGGCGGCGGCGGCCTGACACCGTCGGATGTCGCGCCGGCCCGGTTGAGCCAGCCGCAGCTCGATGAGCTGCAGGAGCAGTACCACATCGCTGACGTGTTGCCGTTGACCCCCTTGCAGCAGGGGCTGCTGTTCCACACCACCACGACGCAGCGCGGTGACGATGTGTACGCGGTGCAGCTGGACATCACCTTGAGCGGTGCCCTCGAAGAGGACCGCCTGCACGAGGCGGTGAACGCGGTCATAAGCCGGCACCCGAACCTCGCGGCCCGATTCTGCGCGCAGTTCGACGAGCCGGTGCAGCTGATTCCGGCCGATCCCGTGGTGCCGTGGCGATATGTCGAACTAGACGCCTACACCGGCGTCGATGTCGATCAGCAGGTGCAGGAGGTATCGGCGGCCGAACGCGCGGCGGTGTGCGATCTGGCCGAGCCCCCGGCGTTCCGGGCGGCGTTGATCTGTACCGCGCCAGAACGGCACCGGTTCGTCCTGACCAATCACCACATCGTCATGGATGGGTGGTCGCTGCCGATTCTGCTGGGCGAAGTGATCGCCAGCTATTACAAGCAGCGGCTGCCGGCGCCCGCGCCGTATCGGCACTTTGTGAGCTGGCTGGCCGGACGGGACCTTGAAGCCGCCCGCGTGGCCTGGCGCGAGGTGCTCGCCGATTTCGACACCCCCACCTTGGTTGGCCCGCCTGGGCGGGTGCGGCTCGGAAAGCGAGGCGTTGCAACGTTTTCGGTGCCTGCGGACACCACCGGGGCGGTTGGCGAGCTGGCGCGGACGCATCACACAACCGTGAACATCGTCATGCAGGCGGCGTGGGCGCAGATATTGATGTGGCTCACCGGCCGGCACGACGTCGCGTTCGGCACCGCGGTGTCCGGGCGGCCGACGGAGTTGGCCGGTGCCGATTCGATGGTGGGGTTGTTGATCAACACAATTCCGATGCGCGCGCGCATCACCGCGGCAACCACGGTCGCCGGGTTACTGGATCAACTGCAAGACGTCTATAACGCGACGCTGGAGCATCAGCACCTGGCGCTCGGCGAAATCCACCGCGCCACGGGACACGACCAGTTGTTCGACACCTTGTTCGTCTTCGAAAACTATCCCGTCGACGGCGCCGCGCTCGCGGGCGATCACGAGTTGGCCATCACCGACGTCGCGGCCCGGGAAAACAACCACTACCCGCTGGCGGTGCAAGTCCAGCCCGGTGCTGAATTGAGCCTGCGCGTCGAGTACGACGCCGAGGTGTTCGACGCAGCCAGGATCGAGTCGCTCTTCAGGAGGTTGCAAAAGGTGCTGGTGGTTATGACCGCCGATGCGGAGCAGCAATCATGACCGCCGACACGACTCGGCGTTTGCTGTCGATCGATCTGCTCGATGACGATGAACAGGTCGGGCTGGATGAGTGGGGTAACCGGGCGGTGCTGGGCCGCCCGTCGGCGTCGGTGTCGATTCCGGAGTTGTTTGCCGCACAGGTGGGACGCACCTCGGAGGCCGTGGCGCTGACCTGTGAGGGCCGCTCCATCTCCTACTGGGAGCTGGACGAGGCCTCGAATCGGTTGGCGCACTTGTTGGTTGGGTTGGGGGCGGGCCCGGGGGAGTGTGTGGCGCTGTTGGTGCCGCGCTCGGCCGAGGCGATCGTGGCGATCCTGGGGATCCTGAAAACCGGGGCGGCCTACGTGCCGATCGACCCCGCGCTGCCCGCGGCGCGGATCGAGTTCATGGTGGCCGACGCGGCGCCGGTGGTCGTGGTCAGCTGCGCGGAGCTGCGGTCGCGACTGGACGGGTGTGACGTCGCGGTCGTCGATGTGGCCGATCCGGCGTTGGGCCATCAGGCCAGTACCGGTTTGCCGGTGCCGGCCCCGGATGACGTCGCTTACCTGATTTACACCTCGGGTACGACTGGTGTCCCCAAAGGGGTGGCGGTCTCGCACCGCGGTGTCACGGAGTTGGTGGCCGCGGTGGAGAGCCGGTTGCCGGTGGCCCCGGTGCGGGTGTGGTCGCAGTGGCATTCGCTGGTGTTCGACGTGTCGGTGTCGGAGATTTTCGGGGCGTTGCTGCATGGTGGGCGGTTGGTCGTGGTGCCCGAGGAGGTGGCCGCGTCACCGGATGACTTGCACGCGTTGCTGATTCGCGAACAGGTCACTGTGTTGAGCCAGACGCCCTCGGCGGTGGGGGTGTTGCCGGCGGCGGGGCTGGAGTCGGCGGCGTTGGTGGTGGCCGGTGAGGCCTGTCCGGTCGAGTTGGTGGATCGATGGGCGCCGGGTCGGGTGCTGATCAACGCCTATGGTCCCACCGAGGCGACGGTGTATGCGGCGGCCAGTGCGCCGCTGTCGGCGGGCTCTCCGGTGGTGCCCATCGGTTCTCCGGTGGCCGGGGCGGCGCTTTTCGTGCTCGACGCCGGGCTGCGCCGGGTGTCGGCCGGGGTGGTGGGTGAGCTGTATGTGGCCGGAGCCGGCGTGGCCTATGGGTACGTCGGCCGGGCGGGGCTGACGTCATCACGATTTGTCGCGTGCCCTTTCGCCGATGAGGGGGCCGCGGGGGCGCGAATGTATCGCACCGGGGATTTGGTGCGGTGGGGCGCCGATGGCCAGTTGCAGTATTTGGGCCGCGCCGATGACCAGGTGAAGATCCGGGGGTATCGCATCGAGCTGGGTGAGGTGCAGGCCGTGCTGGCCCGGCTGGACGGGGTATCGCAGGCGGCGGTGATCGCGCGTGAGGACCGTCCCGGCGACAAGCGGTTGGTCGGCTATATCACCGGTACTGCGGATGCGGCGGATCTTCGTGCCGGGTTGGCGGAGCGGTTGCCGGCATACATGGTGCCGGCGGCGGTGGTGGTGCTCGATGCGTTGCCGTTG
The DNA here is from genome assembly GCF_059812385.1 of Mycobacterium sp. NGS58. Lineage (NCBI taxonomy): Bacteria > Bacillati > Actinomycetota > Actinomycetes > Mycobacteriales > Mycobacteriaceae > Mycobacterium > Mycobacterium sp. NGS58. The sequence goes on from NZ_JCALCO010000040.1 coordinate 15,401, forward strand.
ACCGTTAACGGCAAGCTGGACCGGCGGGCGTTGCCGGCTCCGGAGTATGGCGATGTCGATCATTACCGAGCTCCGGCCACCGCGGTCGAGGAGATCTTGGCCGGTATCTTCGCCCAGGTCTTGGGGTTGGACCGGGTCGGGGTCGATGAGTCGTTCTTCGATGTGGGTGGCGATTCGCTCTCGGCGATGCGGGCCATCGCCGCGATCAACACCGCCCTAGACGCTGGCCTTGCCGTGCCCACGCTGTTCGAGGCGCCCACGGTGGCCCAGTTGGCGCCCCACATCGGTGAGGTCACGAGTCGGCTTGCCCCGCTCATCCCCATGCAGCGGCCCGAGCTGGTGCCGTTGTCGTTTGCGCAGAATCGGTTGTGGTTCATCGACCAGTTGCAGGGCCCGTCTGCGGTGTACAACATGGCGGTGGCGTTGCGACTCAGTGGGCGCCTGAATGCCGAGGCCCTGCGGGCCGCGCTGGCCGATGTGGTGGGTCGGCACGAGAGCCTGCGGACGTTGTTCCCGTCGGCGGATGGCGTCCCGCGGCAGGTGGTGATCCCGTTGCCGGACGCCGACTTTGGTTGGCAGGTCGTGGATGCGACGGGCTGGTCGGCCGGCCGCGTCGAGGATGCCGTCGCCGGTGTCGTGCGCGACCCGTTCGACCTGACGTCTGAGATCCCTTTGCGGGCAAGGCTTTTGCGTGTCGCCGATGAGGAGCACGTGCTGGTGGCCGTGGTGCACCATATCGCCGCGGACGGCTTGTCGATCTCCCCGATGGTGGGTGATCTGGGGGTGGCGTATGCCAGTCGGTGTGCCGGACAAGCCCCGGGTTGGGCGCCGCTGCCGGTGCAGTACGTCGATTACACGCTGTGGCAGCGCCAACAGTTTGGTGAGTTGCAGGATCCGCACAGCCGGATTGCCGCGCAGCTGACCTACTGGGAAGAGCTGTTGGCGGGGATGCCCGAGCGGATTGAGTTGCCCACCGATCGGCCTTATCCGCCGGTGGCCGATTATCGCGGCGCCCGGGCGGTGGTGGATTGGCCGGCCGAGTTGCAGGAGCGGATTGCTGGGCTGGCGGGTGAGTACAAGTCGACCAGTTTCATGGTGGTGCAGGCCGCCCTGGCGGTGCTGCTGTCCAAGGTCAGCGCCAGTTCCGATGTGGCCGTGGGGTTCCCGATCGCCGGGCGGCGCGACCCGGCACTGGACGAGCTGGTGGGATCATTCGTCAACACGCTGGTGCTGCGCGTGGATGTGTCCGGTGACCCCACGGTTGCCGAGGTGTTGGCTCAGGTGCGCCAGCGCAGCCTGGCCGCCTACGAGCACCAAGACGTGCCGTTTGAGGTGCTGGTGGAGCGGCTCAACCCGGCGAGAAGCCGATCCCACCATCCGCTGATCCAGGTGATGCTGGCCTGGCAGAACTTCGCGGGGGACCCGGCCGCCGGCTTGGCGTTGGGCGATCTGCAGGTCAGCCCGGTACCGACGGACACCCGTACTGCCCGCATGGACTTGTCGGTCTCGCTGGCCGAACGCTGGACCGACGCCGGCGCGCCCGCGGGGATCGGCGGGGCGGTCGAGTTCCGCACCGACGTGTTCGACGCCGAAACCATCGACGCGCTGATCGAGCGGTTGCGGCGGGTGTTGGCCGCCATGACCGCCGACCCGGCGCTTCGGTTGTCGTCGATCGATGTGGTCGACGAGGCCGAGCATGTCCGGATCGAGGCATGGGGTAATCGGGCGGTGTTGACCCTGCCGGATCGGGCTGCGGGGGTGTCGATTCCGGGGGTGTTCGCTGCGCAGGTGGCGCGCACGCCGGGGGCGGTGGCGCTGACGTGTGAGGGCTCGTCGATGACGTATCGGGAGCTTGATGAGGCGTCGAATCGGT
>NZ_JCALCO010000041.1:0-16202 GCF_059812385.1 Mycobacterium sp. NGS58
GGTGATGACGACCACCTTGCCGCGGACCTTCAGGCCGATCGAAGCCGTGTCTGCCATGCCGGTCCCCTCCAGATTCTTGACGGGTGTCAACTTAGCCGACCGGCTAAGCACAGCACGAAGTCGCCCCGCGCAACAAGCCCCGCAGCTGCGCAATGGCGCGCGCCCGACTCAGCTCAGGGCAAACCAGACCAGGCTGGCTCCGCCGGCCAGCGCGCAGTAGATCGCGAACGGCGTCAATGTGCGGGTCTCGAAATACCGCGTCAGGAACCGCACGGCGAGGTAGGCGCAGACGAACGAGGCGACACTGCCGGCCAGCACCTGGCCACCGATTCCGGCGCCCAGCGGCCCGAAGAGTTCCGGGATCTTGTACACGCCCGCGGCCAGAATGATCGGCGTCGCGAGCAAGAAGGAGAACCGGGCGGCGTCCTCGTGTGACAAGCCCCGCCACAGGCCGGCCACGATGGTGATCCCCGAGCGGCTGATGCCGGGCAGCAGCGCCAGAATTTGCGCCGCACCGATCACCACGCCCCGGGGCAGGGGGAGTTGCGCGAGCCGATGGTCGGAGGCCTCGTCGCCGTGTTCGAGTTCCGCGTCTGGCAGCGCGGCCTCGTCGGGGGCGGGCGCGATGCGCCTGCGAAGCACCTCGCCGACGTAGAGCGCGATGCCGTTGAGTAACAGGAAGGTCGCCGCGGGGACGGGCTTGCCCAGCGTGGTGCGGAACAGCTGTTCGAGCGCCAGCCCGGCCAGGCCCACCGGGATGGTGCCCGCCACGATCAGCCACGCCAGGCGTTCGTCGGGCGTCTGGATCCGCCGATGACGCAGCGACGTGACGAAGCCCGCCAGGATGCGCACCCAGTCCCGCCAGAAGAACACCAGCAGCGCCGCGGCGGTAGCCACATGCAGGCCCACGATGAACGCGAGGTAGGGCGACTCGGGGGCGGACACGCTGAGGTCCTGGGCCCAACGCCCGCCGACCAGCGCCGGCACCAGCACCGCGTGGCCCAGGCTGGACACCGGGAACAGCTCGGTGACGCCTTGGAACGCGCCGACCACGACGGCCTCGACGTAGCTCAGGTGCGCGGTCATAGGGATTGCCTCCATGAGACGACTGGTATGGCCTGGCGGATCGGCCTGTGACGATAGCCGACGCCGCGCCGACGCGGACCCTCGACTGAGCACTGCTTCACAGCCGGCGGCACATGCGCCGAATCACCTTGCCCACCCGGCACTTTGGCCGTCGCCGCGACCGCTCGACCAAGGGAAAGGCCGACGCGCAGTGGCCTGACCAGGCAGGTACGGTGTGCAAATGACCGACGGGTTGCTTGCTGCCGTGCGCGTCCTCGACTTGTCGAGCGGCGTCGCGGACGCGGTCACCCGGCTGTTCGCCGACCTGGGCGCCGACGTCCTCAAGGTGGAGCCGCCGGGCGGTTGCCTGGGCCGGGATGCGTTGCCCACGCTGCGCGGTGCCAGCATTCAGTTCGCCGTGCACAACGCCAACAAGCGCAGTGCGGTGCTCGATCCGTTCGATGACGAGGACTGCGCCCGGTTCCTGGACCTGGCCGCCGATGCCGACATCGTCGTGGACACCGGTGCCGACGAGCGCGGCGCCATGTTCGGGACCTCGGGCGAGGAGCTGGCGGCCCGCTATCCGCACCTGGTGGTGCTGTCGATCACCGACTTCGGGGCGACCGGTTCGCGATCGTCATGGCGCGCCACCGATCCCGTGTTGTACGCGATGTGCGGCGCGCTGTCGCGGTCCGGCCCCACCACCGGCACCCCGGTGCTGCCGCCGAACGGTATTGCGTCGGCGACCGCCGCCGTCCAGGCGGCATGGGCGGCCCTCGCGGCGTACTACAACCGATTACGCTGCGGCACAGGCGATTACATCGACTTCTCTTGGTTCGACGCCGTCGTCATGGCCCTCGACCCCGCGTTCGGGGCGCACGGGCAGGCGGCCGCGGGCGTCCGACGCAGCGGGCGGTGGCGGGGCCGGCCGAAGAACCAGGACGCGTACCCGATCTATCCGTGCCAGGACGGTTACGTCCGGCTCTGTGTGATGGCGCCGCGGCAGTGGCATGGCCTGCGGCGCTGGCTGGGGGAGCCGGCGGAGTTTCAGGACCCGAAATACGATGCGATCGGCGCGCGGTTCGCGGCCTGGCCACAGATCAGCCGGCTGATCGAGGAGTCGTTCACCGGACAGACCATGAAGGACCTGGTGGCCGCCGGCCAGGCGAACGGCGTGCCGATCGCAGCTGTGCTGACGCCCGCGCGGATCCTGGGGTCCGAGCACTTTCAGGCGGTGGGCGCCATCACCGCCGCCGAACTCGTCCCCGGGGTGCGCACCAGCGTGCCGACCGGGTATTTCGTCGTCGACGGCCGGCGCGCGGGTTTTCGGACGCCGGTGCCCGCCGCGGGATCCGACGAACCGTATTGGTGTGGCACCCCGTCGGTGGTGCCGTCGGCATCGGGCCGGCTGGGCGACTATCCCTTCGCCGGGCTGCGGATTCTCGATCTGGGCATCATCGTCGCCGGCGGCGAGTTGAGCCGCCTGTTCGGCGACCTGGGCGCCGATGTCATCAAAGTCGAAAGCGTCGATTATCCGGACGGATTGCGGCAGGCCCGGATCGGCGACGCCATGAGCGAGTCGTTCGCCTGGACGCACCGCAATAACCGCGGACTGGGACTGGATCTGCGCAGCGCCGAGGGCAAGAAGATCTTTGGCGCCCTGGTGGCCGAGGCCGACGCGGTGTTCGCCAACTTCAAGCCGGGAACCCTTACGGCACTCGGCTTTCCCTACGATGAGCTGCGCGCCATCAACCCGCGGATTGTGCTGGCTGAAAGCAGCGCGTTCGGCGATTCAGGGCCCTGGAGCGCGCGGTTGGGCTACGGCCCGCTGGTCCGGGCCACCACCGGGGTCACCCGACTCTGGACGTCCGACGGTACGAAGGGCGAAGGAGGCACGGGCAGGCACGGCTTCTACGACGCGACGACCGTCTTTCCCGATCACGTGGTGGGGCGGGTCACGGCGATCGGGGCGCTGGCCGCGCTAATCCACCGCGACCGGTCCGGCCGGGGAGCCCACGTGCACGTCTCACAGGCCGAAGTCGTGGTCAACCAGCTCGACACGCTCTATGTCACGGAGGCCGCCCTGGCCGCGGGCGTCGCTCAGATCCACGAGGACACCAGCCTGCATGCGGTCTACCCTTGCGCCGGCGACGACGAATGGTGCGTCATCTCGATCCGGTCCGACGATGAATGGCGCCGCGCCGCTTCGGTTTTCGACCACGCCGGATGGGCCGAAGATCCGCGCTTCGCCACCGGCGAGGCGCGGCTGGCCCATTGTGGCGAGCTGGTGGAGCTGGTCTCCGGCTGGACCCGCACGCGCACGCCGCTGCGGGCGGCCGAACTGCTGCAGTCGGCGGGCGTCCCGGCCGGCCCGATGAACCGCCCGCCGGACGTGCTCGAGGACCCGCAGCTGATCGCGCGAAACGTCTACAGCCCGATGGTCCATCCGCTGATCGAAAGTCCGTTGCCGGCCGAGACGGGCCCGGCGCCGTTTCGCCACATCCCGGCGGCCCGGCAGGCCCCGGCGCCGCTACCCGGGCAGGACACCGTGCAGATCTGCCAAAGCCTGCTGGGCATGAACGTCGCGGACATCCAGCGCCTGATCGACGACGGCGTGCTGTCCATCCCGGCCGACGTCACTTGACCCGCGAGGCCCACCAGGACCGCCAGATCCATAGCCACGCTAAATTCGTTCCCATGAGCGTCGACCCCAGTACCCCGGTGTTGATCGGCTATGGCCAGGTCAACCATCGCGACGAGATCGACCCCGAAACCCGCTCGGTCGAACCGATGGACCTGATGGTGGCCGCGGCCCGGCAAGCGGCCGATGCCGCGGTGGTCGAGGCTGTGGATTCCATCCGCATCGTGAACATCCTGTCGGCCCAGTACCGCGACCCGGGCCTGTCGCTCGGCCAGCGGCTCGGTGCTTCCGACTTCAGCACGCTGTACAGCCCCGTCGGCGGCAACGTGCCCCAGTCCCTGGTCAACCAGGCCTGCCTGGACATCCAGCGAGGCCACGCCAAAGTGGTCCTGCTCGCCGGCGCGGAAACCTGGCGCACCAGGCGCGGGCTGCGGGCCAAGGGCGGCAAGCTGGTGTGGACCGAACAGGACCAGTCGGTCCCGACGGCCCAGATCAGCGGTGACGACGTCCCCATGGCCGGTGACGCCGAGATCAGGATCTCCCTCGATCGGCCCGCCTACGTCTACCCGATGTTCGAGGAGGCGCTCAGGATCGCGAACGGCGAGTCGATCGACGATCACCGCAAGCGCATCGGCGCGCTGTGGGCACGGTTCAACGCCGTGGCGGTCGACAACCCGAACGCCTGGATCCGCAAGCCGTCCAGCCCGGACGACATCACTGCAGCGTCCCCGCAGAACCGGATGATCAGTTGGCCCTACACCAAGCTGATGAACTCCAACAACATGGTCGACCAGGGGGCGGCGCTGGTGCTGACCTCGGTCGGGGAGGCGACGCGGCTGAAGATCCCCGCCGAGCGGTGGGTGTTCCCGCAGGCGGGCGCCGACGCCCACGACACCCCGTCCATCGCCGAGCGCCACGAATTGCATCGCTCGACGGCCATCCGGATCGCCGGGGCGCGGGCGCTGGAACTGGCCGGCTTGGGGATCGACGACATCGACTATGTCGACCTGTATTCCTGCTTTCCCTCCGCGGTTCAGGTGGCGGCGTCCGAGCTCGGGCTGAGCCTCGACGATCCCGCCCGTCCGCTGACGGTCACGGGCGGGCTGACCTTCGCGGGCGGCCCGTGGAGCAACTACGTTATGCACTCGATTGCCACTCTGGCCGAGTTGCTGGTGGCCAACCCGGGCCGGCGTGGCTTGATCACCGCCAACGGCGGCTACCTGACCAAACACAGCTTCGGCGTCTACAGCACCGAGCCGCCTGCCGAATTCCGTTGGGAAGACACACAACCGGTCGTCGATCGAGAGCCGACGACGAACGCGGTGGTCGAGTGGGAAGGCGTTGGCACCGTCGAGGCCTGGACGACGCCGTTCGACCGTGACGGCCGGCCCGAGAAGGCATTTCTGGCCGTACGCATCCCCGATGGGTCGCGCGCGCTGGCGGTGGTCACCGATCGGGACGTGGCGAAGGCCTCGGTGCGTGAAGATATCGGTGGCGCCAAGGTTGCCGTCGCCGCGGACGGCAGCGCGACGCTGCAATAACCCCGGCGGACGTCGTCAGACGAGGTGGCCGAACCGTTACCGGACTAACGGTCGCGTAGCCCGTACGTATTTGCCTATTGTTGAATGCTGAGGGTTGGGGGAGGTGAGCCCAGGTGCACATCCTGGTTACCGACGCCACCGGCGCACTCGGGCGGCTGGTCGCTGGGCAATTGGTCGCTGCCGGGCACTCGGTCACCGGCATTGCTGAGCTTCCCCATCCATGCCTGGACGGCAACGTCGAATTTGTTTGCGCGTCGCTGCGCGACCGGGTCCTGCGGGAGTTGACCGACGAAGCCGATGCGGTGGTCCACCTGGCACCCATCGACCCCGCCGTACCCGGCAGCGCGAACATGGATGGCCTTGCGCGGGTGACCGACGCGGCCGCCCGCGCCGGCTCCCGGCTACTTTTCGTGTCGCAGGCCGCCGGCCGGCCCGAGCTCTATCGGCCGGCCGAAGATCTGGTGGCCTCGAGTTGGGGCCCAAGCGTTGTCGTCCGGATCGCACCACCGGTCGGTCGTCAGCTCGACTGGATGGTGTGCCGTACCGTGGCGACGCTGGTGCGCGCCAAGGTCTCGGCTCAACCCATGCATGTGCTGCATCTCGACGACCTGATGCGCTTTTTGGTTCTGGCGCTGAACACCGACCGCACCGGTGTCGTGGACCTCGCCAGCCCGGACACCGTCAATCTGATCACCGCGTGGCGGATGTTGCGGGCGACCGACCCGCGGTCCCGGCTGCACCAGGTGCGCAGCTGGTCGCGACTGATCCCGGAAATGAATGTTTCGGCGGCACAAGAAGATTGGTCATTCGAGTTCGGTTGGCACGCACTGGACGCGGTCGCCGACACCGCGCGCGGACTCGTCGGCCGCCGACTCGACGCCGCGGGCGCGATCAACCACGGCGGACGGCTCGCGCTGCCGGTCGAGGTGCTGACACACCCGCGCCGGCCGGCCGACGACGCGCACCGCGCGGCACCCGACGGCATCGAGGGCGAGTTCGACGACCAGATCGACCCGCGGTTTCCGGTCTTCAGCGCCTCCGCACTCGGCGAGGCGCTGCCCGGACCGCTCACGCCGATAACGCTCGACGTGCAGCTGAGTGGGCTGCGCGCCGCGAGCCGGGTCGTGGGTCAGGTGCTCGCACTCGGCGGCGCGTTCGACGAGGAGTGGGCCAGCAGGGCCATCGCGGTGTTCGGCCATCGCCCCTACGTCGGCGTCTCGGTCAACCTGGTCGCCGCCTCTCAGCTGCCCGGTTGGGACCAGGAGGCCGTCGTCCGCGATGCACTGGTCGGCCAGCCCCAGGTCGGGGATCCGCTGCCGTTCGGTGAGCCGGCCCTCGCGGGTGGAGCGCTCGGCTCGGTCGCCAAGGCTGTCGCCGCTGGACGCTCGGTGGCTGCGCTGCGCCATCTGCGCGCCGACACCCGGGCCTACGGCGCCGCCGCGACCGCGGAGCACCTCGATGCCGGCCAGCTGGTCTTGCTGCCGGAGGCGGCGCTGGAAGTTCGGTTGCGGCTGCTGCGCGACCGCATCCACCAGGGCTGGATCCTCAACGCGCTGTGGTTGATCGATGCCGGCATCACCGCCGCGGCGCCGGTGCGTAGCCAGGCGCGTCGCGGTGTGCCCGGGGTGGGCATGATCACCGACAGCGATCTCGTCGCGACGGAGATCGCCGAGTTGGCGGCCGCGCTGCGGGCCGACCCGCCGTTGTGTGCGCTGGCGGAGGAGGGCAACCTCGCGAGCATTCGCGCGTTGTCGCCTACGACCGCGGCCGCCGTGGATACCGCCGTCGCGCGGATCGGGCACCGCGGCCCGGGGGAGGCAGAACTGGCCAGCACAACGTTTGCCGACGACCCGACGCTGTTGCTGGTCGCCGCGGCTGCCGTAGCCACGAACCCCGCACCGGTGCTGAGGCAGGACGGCCGGTTCGCCAACAACGTCCGCGCTTCGCGGGAGCTCGCCCACGACGCCACCATGCGCTTCACGCATGAGCTCCGGATGACGTTGCGCGCCTTGGGTTTCCTGCGTGTCGAGACGGATCTGATCGACGACGTCGACGACATGTACTACTTGACCTGCAACGAACTGGTCACCATGCCCGGCGATGCGCGGCTGCGGATCAAACGCCGCCGCACCGAACGGGAACGGCTGCAGGTGCAATGCCCACCCGACGTCATCGACGGGACGTGGGTTCCGGTGCGGCGCGGCGTTGACCACTCCGACGCCGAACAAACTGTCAGCTGACGCTCGGCAGGTCGGCCAGCGACGACCGCGGATCGCGCAACTTGTCGACGTCGACCGGGGCCCGGGACCGGACCAGGGCTTTGACGTCGTCGAGCACATCCCAGACATTGACGTTCATCCCGGCCAGCACCCGGTCGTCGCCGTCGAGCCAGAACGCGACGAATTCACGTGCGGCGACATCGCCGCGAAACACCACCCGATCGAAGCTCGGCGCGTGTCCGACGTATTCCATGCCGAGGTCGTATTGGTCGGTGAAGAAGTACGGCAGCTCCGCGTATTCGCCTGTTGTGCCAAGCATCCCGGCCACCGCGACCGCGGGCTGCTTGAGGGCGTTGGCCCAGTGCTCGGTGCGGATCCGGGTGCCGAAAAGCGGGTGTTCGGCCGCGGCGATGTCACCGACGGCATAGATGTCTGGGTCGCTGGTGCGCAACGAGGCATCGACCAGTACTCCGCCGTCACCCATGGACAGCCCGGCCTGTTCGGCGAGTTCGGTGTTCGGCTTGGCGCCGACGGCCACCAGCACGGCGTCGGCCGCGATGGTCGCCCCGTCGCGAGTGCGCAAACCGGAAGCCGTTCCCTGGGCCCGGATGATCTCCTCGACCTGGGTCTCGAGCCGCAGATCGACCCCGTGCTCGCGATGCAAGGTGGCGAACACTTCACCGACGGTTTCTCCCAGTGCGGCCAGCAGCGGCTGCTTGGCCGCCTCGACCACGGTGACGTCGACGCCGCGCTGACGGGCCCCGGCGGCCACTTCCAGCCCAATCCACCCGGCTCCCACGACGGCGAGCGTGGCCCCTTCGGTCAGAACGGAATTCAGTGCCACCGCATCCTCGTAGCTGCGCAGATAGTGAACGCCGGCGGCGTCCGAGCCGGGTATCGGCGGACGTCGCGAGGCCGAGCCGGTTGCCAGCAGCAGCTTGTCGTATTGAACGGTGGTGCCGTCGGCAAGACCCACAGTGTGGTCGGCGGCGTCCAGTGCGGTCACCCGCGAGCTGAGCCGTAGGTCGACGTCGTTGTCCCGGTACCAGTCGGAATTGTGCACGGTGAAATCGGTCAGCGACTTCTTGCCGGCCAAGTACTCCTTCGACAGTGGGGGTCGCTCGTAAGGCAGATGTTCCTCGTCGGCGGATACTACGACGTGCCCATCGAAGTCGTTGTCACGCAACGCTTCTACGGCTTTAGCCGCCGCGAGTCCGCCACCGACGATCACGAAGCTGGTCGAGCTGGCCATGATGGGTGCTCCGATCTTCCAGGGCTTCCAGCCTACTCGTGCGCAATCAGCTCAAAAGCTCCCGCAAGGCCAGCGCGTTGCGGACCGCGTGGCCACCCAGGTCGTTGTTGAAATACATCCACACGTCCGTGCCGTCGCCGTCCCACTCGGCGATTCGATCGGCCCAGTGCCGCAAGTCGCGGTCGGAATACGAGCCGGCGTAGTTGGCTTCCGGATCGGGGCCGTGCATCCGGATGTACACCAGGTCGGTGGTCGCCCGGGGGATGCACTCGAGCCCGAGACCGCTCATCACCACGTACGCGGCGCGGCGGCGTTCGAGCAACTCGAACACCGCGGGATCGTTCCACGATGGGTGACGCAATTCGACGGCGACGCGGATCGATTCGGGTACGAGGGCCAAGAACGAATCCAGGCGCACATCGTCGCGCTGCTGCTCCGGGTGCAGTTGCACCAGCAGCACCCCGTGCCGATCACCCAGCAGACGCCAACAACGTTCGAACCGCTCGATCCACGGCTCGGGCGAGGCGAGCCGGCGGTAATGCGTCAATCCGCGGTGGGCCTTGACCGACATGGTGAAGCCCTCCGGCAGTTGCCGGCGCCAGCCCGTGAAGGTCGAGTCCTGGGGCCACCGGTAGAAACTCGCGTTCAGCTCGACGGTGTCGAACACTTCGACGTAACGGGCGAGCCGGCGCCCCGAAGGCGTTCCGGGCGGATACAACACATTCACCCAGTGGTTGTACGACCACCCCGAGGTACCGATGCGTACGGTCACGATCCGCTCAGCCGGTCACCCGCCGACGCACGTCGTCGTCGAGCGACACCCTGACCAGCGCGGCAGCGAGCCGGGCATTGGCTTGCGGCGCAAGCGATCCGAGCTGTTTGCGTGCTGGGCAAACCCAGTTGCTTGGCGGCGCCGGTGGCACGGTCGTCGAAGTAGGGACGTACCCAGGTCCACACGTCCTGAACTTCGCGCAGGTAGATGTCCGCGCCGGTGTCGCCGATGCCCTTGAATCCTTTGAGCATTCGTTTGGCCGCCGCCGGGTCGCGCCGGCTGCGATCGGCCAGCCGTCGCAGATCGCCGGAGTAGTCGTCACGAACACGCCCGGCCATTTCGGCGAGCCGGGTCGCAGAGCTCTCGTCGTAGCGAACGTAGTGCGCGCGCCCGAACGCTTCGATCATGGTTTGCCGGTCAGCGGCCTGCACGGCTTTGGGTGTCCGCAGACCGGTTTTGAATAGTTCGCTCGCCGCGGCCATGGCGATGTTCGCATCGATCGGCTTGCTGGCCAGCATGCACAGGACCAAGAGCTGAAACAACGGCATCGGCTTGTCGCTCATGGTGATACGCGCCTGCGCCGCGTAGGTCGTGCCCGCGACGTCGAGCAGTCGCCGCACCCGCTTGTCCATGGCCATCCGCGTACCCGCGCTCCGGGCGAACAAACCGGCCGCTACTTGGGCGGCAGGCCGCGCGCGTAGCCGACTCCGCGGTCCACCCAGCTGTGCAGTTGGCGTTTGGCTCGCACACCGGTGGCGTCAACACGCACCCAGCCCCGGGCTTCCCGGCCGGCCATCACCATCGGGCTCGCGTGGGCACGCTCGGTGAGCTTGTCGGTGTCCGCCGGCGGCACCCGCACCAACAGCCCGCCCTGGCCGCTGACGGCCACCGACATATTGCCGTTGATCAAGAACGCCAGACCGCCGAACATGCGCTTCTCCTCGACGCCGGCCTCGGAGCCGAGAAGTTCGCGGATCCGGTTGGCCAGATCCTCGTCGTAGGCCATGCGGCGGCGTCAGTCCAGGTCGACGCGGATGGTCAACAGGTCGCTGCCCATCAGCCGCACCATCGCGCTGTTCAGTCGCGGCAGGTTGCCCAGCCGCTGCACGGCGTCGTCGTCGGGCAGCAGGTGCGCGGTGCCGTTGCGCCACCGCCCGCCCACCCGCACCCGGACAGCGGGATCGGCCTTGATGTTGCGGACGTAGTCCGAGTGCTCGCCGTGTTCGGAGACCATCCAGAACTGGTTGTCCACGACGCGCCCGCCGACCGCGGTACGCCGCGGTTGCCCGCTCTTGCGTCCGGTGGTTTCGAGCATGGTCATCGGCAGTTGCCGGCCCACCGGATTGACCAACAGCCGCTGAACGCGATGGACCACTCGCCGTTTGAGAGTCACGGGTCCATTCAACGCCGGGCGTGGCGCCAGGAAAACCCCTGGGCCACCCCCGGCGTTGAGGTCAGGCCGCCGCCGTCGCGGCGTCGGCCGCAGGTTCCAGCGCCCGGGCCACGATCTCGGCGACGTCGGTCATGGGTCGCACGTCCAGCGCCTCGAGCACCTCACCGGGCACGTCGTCCAAATCCGGCTCGTTGCGCGCCGGGATGAAAACCGTTGACAGTCCGGCACGTTGGGCCGCCAGCAGCTTCTGCTTGACGCCCCCGATAGGCAGCACGCGGCCGTTCAGCGTGACCTCACCGGTCATGCCGACGTCGGAGCGGACCTGCCGGCCGGTGGCCATCGACACCAGCGCGGTCACCATGGTGACGCCCGCCGACGGGCCGTCTTTGGGCACCGCACCCGCGGGCACGTGCACGTGGATGCGCCGGTCCAGCGCTTCGGGGTCGACACCCAGCTCGGCGGCGTGGGAACGCACGTAGGACAGCGCGATCTGCGCCGATTCCTTCATCACGTCACCCAGCTGACCGGTCAGCTGCAGACCCGGCTCGCCGTCGGTGGCACCGGCCTCGATGTAGAGCACGTCGCCGCCCAGGCCCGTCACGGCCAGGCCGGTGGCCACACCGGGCACCGCCGTGCGCTCGGCCGACTCCGGCATGAACCGCGGGCGGCCCAGGTAGTCGACCAGATCCGGCTCGTCGATGGTCAGCGCCGCCGGATCCTCGGCCAGCTTGGTGGTCGCCTTGCGCAACGCCTTGGCCAGCAACCGTTCGAACTGCCGCACCCCCGGCTCGCGGGTGTAGTCGGCGGCGATCTTGTGCAGCGCATCGTCGGTCACCGCGACCTCGTCCTCGGTCAGCGCCGCCCGCTCCCGCTGCCGTGGCAGCAGGTAGTCACGCGCGATGGCGACCTTGTCGTCCTCCGTGTAACCATCGATCTGCACCAGCTCCATGCGGTCCAGCAGCGCCGACGGGATGTTCTCGATGACGTTGGCGGTGGCCAGGAACACCACGTCGGACAGGTCCAGGTCCAGATCCAGGTAGTGGTCGCGGAAGGTGTGGTTCTGTGCGGGGTCGAGCACCTCGAGCAACGCGGCACTCGGGTCGCCGCGATAGTCGGAACCGACCTTGTCGATTTCGTCCAGCAGCACAACGGGATTCATCGATCCCGCCTCACCGATCGCGCGCACGATCCGGCCCGGCAGCGCGCCCACATACGTGCGGCGGTGCCCACGGATCTCGGCCTCGTCGCGCACGCCGCCGAGTGCGACGCGGACGAACTTGCGGCCCAACGCCCGGGCGACGCTTTCGCCCAGGGACGTCTTGCCGACGCCGGGGGGCCCGGCCAGCACCATTACCGCGCCCGAACCGCGGCCACCGACGACTTGGAGGCCGCGCTGGGCGCGGCGTGCCCGCACGGCCAGGTACTCGACGATGCGGTCTTTGACGTCGTCCAGCCCGTGGTGGTCGGCGTCTAGGACCTCGCGCGCGGCCTTCAGGTCGGTCGAGTCCTCGGTGCGGACATTCCAGGGCAGGTCGAGCACGGTGTCGAGCCAGGTGCGGATCCAGCCGCTCTCCGGGCTTTGGTCGCTGGAGCGCTCCAGCTTGCCGACCTCGCGCAGGGCGGCTTCGCGCACCTTCTCGGGCAGCTCGGCGGCCTCGACGCGGGCCCGGTAGTCATCAGACCCGTCGGGCTCGCCCTCGCCCAGTTCCTTGCGGATGGCGGCCAGCTGTTGGCGCAGCAGGAACTCCTTCTGCGTCTTTTCCATGCCCTCGCGCACGTCCTCGGCGATCTTGTCGCTCACCTCGACTTCGGCGAGGTGTTCGCTGGTCCAATCGATCAGCACCCGCAGCCGCTCGGCGACCTCGACGGTCTCCAGGAGCTGGCGCTTCTGCGCGCTGGTCAGGTAGGACGCGTAGCCGGAGGTGTCCGCCAGTGCCGACGGATCGGTCAGCCGGTTGACGTAGTCGATGATCTCCCAGGCCTCGCGCCGTTGCAGCATGGCCAGCAGCAGCTTCTTGTACTCCGCCGTCAATGCCTTGACTTCGTCCGTGGTCTCGCTCTCGGGGACCTCGGTCACCTCGACCCACAGCGCGGCACCCGGCCCGGACGCTCCCGCGCCTATCTGGGCCCTGCGCTCACCGCGCACCACCGCGGCGGTGCCGCCGCCGGCTATGCGGCCGACTTGCAAGATCTTGGCTATCACGCCGTGTGACGGATACCGGTCCTCGAGCCGGGGGGCGATGAGCAGCTGCCCGGAGTCGCTCGCCTGCGCGGCGTCGATCGCCGCGCGGGCAGCCTCGTCCAGCGCGATCGGCACCACCATTCCGGGCAACACGATGGTGTCAGTGACAAACAGCACCGGCACCGACTTGGCTTCAGCCATCAAATCCTCCAAAAGTTGAGTCTGATGCGCTTAACCCAGCTCGGCGCCGGTTTGTTCCCAAATCAGGTTTCGCCGCGAGCGTGAGGCCGGTCTCACACCGGCGAGATCGGACCAAAGCGCTTGAGCTGCGTGACGTGCTCGGGTGACAGCTCTTCCAGGCATGTGACGCCGAGCAGCGCCATGGTCCGCAGAATTCCGCTCGCCAGGATGTCGATCG
Source organism: Mycobacterium sp. NGS58 (assembly GCF_059812385.1). Lineage (NCBI taxonomy): Bacteria > Bacillati > Actinomycetota > Actinomycetes > Mycobacteriales > Mycobacteriaceae > Mycobacterium > Mycobacterium sp. NGS58. Next base: position 13,484 of record NZ_JCALCO010000041.1, read on the forward strand.
CACGGCTCACGCCCGCCTCGCCGCCGGCCATCAGGCCGTACAGGTAGGCCCGCCCGACCAGTGTGCAGCGGGCTCCCAGGGCGATTGCGGCGACGATGTCGGCGCCCGACATGATGCCGGTGTCCACCAGGATCTCGGTGTGTCGCCCGAGCTCCCGCGCAACCGTGGGCAGCAGGTGAAAGGGGACCGGGGCCCGGTCCAGTTGGCGCCCACCATGATTGGACAGCACGAGGCCGTCGACGCCGCGGTCGACGACGGCGCGCGCATCCTCGAGCGTCTGAATCCCCTTCACGACGAGCTTGCCGGGCCACTGGGCCTTGATCCATTCCAGGTCGTCGAAGGTGAGGCTCGGGTCGAACATGGTGCTCAGGTATTCCGAGACGGTGCCCGGCCAGCGATCCAGCGAGGCGAAGGCCAGCGGCTCGGTGGTCAGCAGATCGAACCACCATTTCGGGTGCGGCACCGCGTCGAGCACGGTGCGCAGCGTCAGCGTGGGCGGGATCGTCATGCCGTTGCGGTTATCCCGCAGCCGCGCACCGGAGACGGGAACGTCGACGGTGGCCAGCAGGGTGTCGAATCCCGCGGCGGCGGCGCGCTGCACCAGCGCCATCGAGCGCTCGCGATCGCGCCACATGTAGAGCTGGAACCACTTTCGGCCCCCAGGGACGGCGGTGACCAGATCTTCGATCGCACACGTGCCCAGGGTGGACAGCGAGAACGGAATCCCGGCGCGGGCCGCCGCTTGCGCGCCGGCGATCTCGCCCTCGGTGTGCATCAAGCGGGTGAAACCGGTGGGCGCGATCGCGAACGGCAACACCACCGGCTGGCCCAGCACCTCCCATCCGGCGGTGACTTGGGAGACATCGCGCAGGATGGTCGGATGAAATTCGATGTCGCGGAACGCCTGTCGCGCACGTTGGATGGACAGTTCGTCTTCCGCGGCGCCGTCGGTGTAGTCGAACGCCGCCTTGGGGGTGCGGCGCCTGGCGATGGCTCGCAGATCCTCGATGGTGTGGGCGGCCTCGAGCCGGCGCCTGGTCGGGTTGAACCGGGGCCGCTTGAATTGCATCAGCGGTGCCAGGTCGCGCGCTTTGGGCACTCGTCGCCGCACTGCCATATGTGCAACCGTAGTCATATGGAATCGGCCGGCCACCCCTTCGATCTCAAACGTTTTGTGGACGCACAGGAGCCGGTGTACGGCGACGTCGTGGACGAGCTGCGCGCCGGGCGAAAACGCAGTCACTGGATGTGGTTCGTCTTTCCGCAGCTGCGCGGGCTGGGCGGCAGCGCCATGGCGGCCCGGTTCGGCATCGCCTCGCTGGACGAAGCCGGCGCCTACCTGCGTCATGAGCTGCTGGGGCCGCGGTTGCACGAGTGCTCCCGGCTGGTCGCGGCGGTGCAGGGGCGAACGATCGGTCAGATCTTCGGCTCGCCGGATGATCTTAAGCTGCGCTCGTCGATGACGCTGTTCGCCCACGCCACCGAGGACAACGAGGACTTCATCGCGGTGCTCGACAAGTACTACGACGGCCACCACGACCGGCTGACGCTGGAGCGTCTAGGCCGGGCTTAGGATTCGCCAGCCCCGGGCCTCGACGACGACGGTGTCGACGACCTCCTGTGGCGGGGCGGCCGATCCGCCGATCACCTGAGCGCGGCGCGTGCCCAACTCCGGTAGCGAGACGCGCAGCGGTTCGTCGTCGATGTTGAGCACCACCAGCAGCGCATCGTCGCCGTTGCGCGTCTCGTACACGTACTGCCGGTTGTTGAGCAGCCGCGCGGTGGTGGAAGCCGCGTGCAGCCAGGGGTAGCGGCGCCGCAGCCCGACCAGATACTGGTGCAACCGCCAGGTCTCGACGCCGAGATCATCCAGTTGCAGTGGAGGAGAGGCGAATTCGGGCCTTACCGCGTCGTCGCCGCCGTATCGTTCTTCCTTCACTCCCGCAAACCCGAGTTCGTCGCCGGCGTATACGCTGGGCACCCCTCCGATGGTCAGCAGCAGCACCAGCGCGTGGGCCACGTGTTCGGGCGCGTCCAGCCGGCTGGCGATGCGCGTGACGTCGTGGTTACCGATGAACGTCAGCGGCGAGAAAGCGGTCAAAAAGTCGTTGTGACGCTGCAGCGCCCAATCGAGTTCGAAGAAGTTGCCGTCGTTGAGGCTGCTCCAGATCGCCTTCCACAGCTCGTATTGCGTGGCGGAGTCGAAGGTGGCGGCCCGGACGTCCGCGGCGTAGTCGCCGTGGATGAGTTCGCCCACGAACCAGGCGTCCGGGTAGCGTTGGCGCACCCTCGGTAGGGTCGAGGCCCAGAAGTGGTGCGGCACGGCGTATGCGGCATCCAGCCGCCAACCGTCGGCGCCGCGGCCCAACCAGTGCGCCATCACGTCGACGGTGTAGTCGGCGACTTCCGGGTTGTCGTGGTTGAGGGTGATCAGCCCGGAGTGGCCTTCGAAGGTGTGGAAGCGACCCGCACGTCCGCGAAACCAGCGCGCGGCCCCGTCGTCGTGGGCCGCCTCCCGGTAGCGTGCGAAGTCCTGCCCGACGTGGTTGAACACCCCGTCGAGGAGGACCCGCAGTCCGCGGCCGTGCGCCTCGGCGATCAGGTGGTCGAAGTCGGCGTCATCACCCAGCCGGGGATCGATGCGGTAGTGGTCGGTGGTGTCGTAACCGTGTGTGCGCGAGGCGAAGATGGGTCCCAGCGCGATGCCCGATGCCCCGAG
>NZ_JCALCO010000042.1:0-11671 GCF_059812385.1 Mycobacterium sp. NGS58
CCGGGGCCGCGCCGTCCACGACACCACTTCGGTTGCCCGTCGTCTCCAATGAACCCCTCACTCCGCCAACGGCAACCGTCTTCGTCGATGCCGATGAGTGGGAGACCCGCGCCCGCGCGCTGGGCGGGACCAGCAACGTGCTGCTGCTGGGACTCGCGGCTCATCTGGCCCAGCGAATGGGACGGGTCACCGCGGACGGATCGGTCCTGATAAAGATGCCGGTCAATGAGCGCGCCACCGGGGACTCGCGCGCCAACGCGGTAAGCCATCTCACCGTCGCGGTCGATGCCGCGCCCGCGGCCACGGACCTGCGTGAGATTCGGACCGCGGTCAAGAAAGCGCTGACCAGCCACCGGGAGCTGCGCGACGACGAGCGGGCGGTGATGGCGTTTGTTCCGCTGTTGGGCCTGTTGCCCAAGCGCCTTGTCCGCCTCGTCGACAACGCCGTCGTCTCATCCAACATCGGTGTGATCGACCCGGCCGTCATCCGGCCGGACGGCACGGACGCCGACCTTTTCGCCGCGAGGCTGTCTTACCAGGGCGTGACCAAGGAGTTGATGCACCGTCTGGGCGGCGCCCTGTACGTGCTGACGGGGGCCGCGCGAGGCCAGGTGTTCGTCTCGGTCACGGTTCATCAACCGGGCTACGCGAACTCGAATGAGGCATTGCGACAAGACCTTTCGGCTGCCTTGAATGACTTCTCGCTCGCCGGGAGGTATATCGGGGCGCCATCGGTCACGGACCACTGACGACGACCGGCAACGTCGGCGGGCCGCCCGCGCTGTCGGCGCTTTTACACACACGTACTATTAACCCCGTTTGACCGGGCTCAGTGCGGCGCCAGGGTCGTTAGCTGGGCGATTCGATGAGAGGGACTAATGACAACCGTCTTATTCGTGCTCGGAATGGCCCGATCCGGCACCTCCGCGATGACACGCGTCCTGTCCCTGTCCGGCGCCGCACTTCCGCCCGGCATGATCGGCGCCGCGAAAGCCAATCCGCGTGGCTTCTGGGAACCCCGACAGGCCAGCTACCTCAACGAGAAGATCCTGCGCCGCCACGACAGCGCCGCCTCCGACCCCACCCTGCGCCTCCACGAAGAATCGGCCGACAGTCGCGACATCGCCGAGATCAACGCCTACCTCACCACGCTGCCGCCGTCGGACCTTTACGTCATCAAGGATTTGCAGATGGCGCCGATAGCCCGGCTGTGGTTCGAGGCCGCTCGCACCGCCGGTTACGACGTCGGCACCGTGATCGCGCTACGTCACCCCCACGAAGTGATCAAGTCCGTCACCGCGATGATGCCCATCGTCAAACCCGAACTCGCTGCAGCGCTTTGGGTGAAGAACAGCTTGCTCGCCGAGCGTTACACGCGCGGGCGGCCGCGAGTGTTCGTGGAGTACTCCTACCTGCTCGAGGATTGGCGCCGGGAGGTCAAACGCATCTCCACGGCCCTGGACGTCGATCTCCGCCCCGACGAGCCCGCGATCAACGAATTCCTGGCCGTCGATGATCGCCATCAGCGGGCCGACGGATCGGCATGCCCGGAACCATTCGGCACGGAGTGGCTGACCACGACCTATCGCAACCTGCGCCGGGCCGCGGCCGGCGACACCTGGAGCCAACACGAGCTGGACCAGGTCTTCAGCGAGTATCGGGCCGGCGAACAACGCCTGCGCACCGCGTTCGACAACTACCAGCGCGTGGTCAAGGCGCAGCGCTTCGTTCCCCGCAAGCTCATCTTCGAGATTGCCGCCATGGCCCACCGGCGCAAAGGCACCTGGGCCTGAAAGCCCGCCGCTTTCGACGACATGTCCGGGAAGTGAAAGGCCAGTATCAGCAATGAAATTCGCGCTCGCAACCTTCGGGAGTCGCGGCGATGTCGAGCCATGCCTCGCAATCGGCCGTGAGCTGTTGCGCCGCGGGCACGACGTGCACATCGCCGTCCCACCCGACCTGGTCGGCTTCGCCGAGTCGGTTGGGCTTGCGGCGGTCGCCTTCGGGCCGGAGGTGCAGCCCATTCTGGACGCGCACCGCACATTCTGGACGGACTTTTTCCGCAACTTCTGGAAAGTCCGGCACCTGATCAGGCTGCGGCACGAGATAGCGGATCCCGTCATTCACCGCTGGGATCAGATCTGCGCCTCGCTCGTGTCGCTGGCCGACGGTGCCGATCTCCTGGTCAGCGGGCTGAATTTCGAGCAGGCGGCCGCAAACGTCGCCGAGTATCACAACATTCCACTGGCCACGGTGCACATCTTCCCCGTGCGCTCCAGCGGGCAGTTCCTGTCCGTCGTGCCGGCACCGGTGGGGCGTAAGGCGATGACGGTTTATGAGTCGGTGGCCTGGCGCGCGGCCAGCAAGCTCGAGGACGCGCAGCGCTCTGAGCTGGGCCTTCCACAAGCGACCGGCCCGATTTCGCGGCGGATCGCCGAACGCGGTTGGGTGGACATCCAGGCTTACGACGAGGTCTGCTTTCCCGGGCTGGCAGCCGAATGGGCGCAATGGGACGGTCAACGGAGTTTTGCCGGCGCACTGACGCTGGACTTGCCGACGCCGGCCGACGAGGACGTGGCGTCGTGGATCGCGGCGGGAACACCACCCATTTTCTTCAGCTTCGGCAGCACGCCGGTGAAGTCTCCGGCCGAAACGATCGCCATGATCGGCGCGGCCTGCGCGCAGTTGGGCGAGCGGGCTTTGGTGTGCGCCGCCGGGACCGACTTCGGCGACGCCGGCCGTTTGGAGCACGTCAAGGTCGTCAGCGAAATGAATTACGCGACGATCTTTCCGGCCTGTCGCGCGGTTGTGCACCATGGTGGCACGGGCACCACGGCCTCGGGCCTGCGTGCCGGCGTCCCCACGCTGATCCTCTCGACGGACATCGATCAGACTATTTGGGGAGCGCGGGTCAAACGCCTGAAAGTGGGTACGGCCCGGCGCTTTTCGAGCACCACCGAGAGATCGCTCGTTGAGGACCTGCGCCAGATCCTCGCGCCGGATGTTGCCGCCCGGGCCCGCGAGCTCGCCGCCCGGATGACCACTTCCACCGAAAGCGCTGCGGCGGCAGCTGATCTGGTGGAAAAGTACGCCCGCCGGGTCGCCGATTGCTGATTCGGCATGGATGTCTGATCGCGCCGGCCGGCACGGATTATGTGATCGACATCACATAATGACCCCCGGTCACCCCCCTTGTAGGGCCACTATTCGACTCAAGTATGGTAGTGATCTTGTTCCACTCATGTCGACTAGATGTTTCGGGAGATCTGGGAGAAGTGGTGAGTATCAATCCGTTCGACGATGACGATGGCAGATTGCGGGTCTCGGTCAATGGCGAGGAGCACTACAGCCTGTGGCCGGCCGTTGCCGATGCGCCGACAGGCTGGGGGACAGCGTTCGGCGAAGCAGACCGGCCCGCCCGTGTCGACCACATCGAACTCAACTGGACTGACATACGGCGGCCGAATCTGCGCGAGCGGCTGTTAGACGGTTGGTCTACTAACAGGTGACCCGGCCGGAGTCGGGGACTTCGGGGGAACTAAACAGTCGGGTATTTCCGCTAACGCGCGGACAACGCGACATCTGGCTGGCCGAGGAGACGGGTCGGTTCGGTGCCAAGTGGCAACTGGGCGTGTTGGTGCATATCGCCGGCCCGGTCGACGCCCGTCTGTTCGAGTCGGCGGTTCGGCAAGCGGTGCGCGAGGCCGAATCATTCAGGGTCGCCATTTTCCAGGTGGACGGCCAGCTTTTCCAGAGGGTTGTCGATTATGCGGACGTCGAGCTAGCTCGCTACGACCTCCTGGGATCGCCGGATCCCGCACAGGACGCCTATCGGTTGGCGTCGTCAATCCAAGCCACGTTGATGCCGTTCAGCGGCCCGTTGTTCAAGTTCGCGTTGATGCAGACGCGGACAGATGAATTTTATTTCTTTGCGTGCTGCCATCACATCGTGGCCGATGGACTGGGCCTGGGCCTTTTCTGCCACCGTATTGCGGCCGTCTACAACGCAATTGCTTCGGGGCGGCAGCCCCCTCCCGCCTTCTTCGGCTCGCTGCGAGATCTGATCAATGGCGAACTTGACTACGAGGCGTCCGCTGATTATCTCGATGATCAGGCCTACTGGACTGAAAACCTGCCGCCGGCAAGGGAAGTGCGCTACCGGGCAACGCGTGACGAGGGCGGCAGTGACTCGGATGAGTGTTCCGCACCCGTTCAAGTTGATCCCGTCGTCGTATCCGGGATCCGTGAATTGTCACAGAGGTTGGGGGTGGGCCGCTCGGCGGTGATCACCGCGGCGTGCGCGTTGCTGGTGCGCGGGTACGACCCGGATGGCTCGGACGTCGTGCTTGACTTTCCGGTGAGCAGGCGGGTGGGTCCCGAAGCAAGACTGGTGCCCGGGATGGTTTCCGGGGTGGTCCCGTTGGTGTTCAGGGTTTCGCCGGACTCGACGGTCGCCGGCTTTTGCGAACAGGTCGCCACCCGCATAAAAGAGGCATTGCGGCATCAGCGGTTCCCGGTGCATGCGATGGAGCACGCCGCCCGGTCCCGCGACTCCGGGCGGGCGCCGAACCGGGTAATCGTCAATTTCATCCCGCCCACGTATATGTCCGACCTCGCCGGTTCCCCGGCATCGGCGACGCTGACGAATTCTGGCCTCGTGGACCAGTTCGGGCTGCTGTTCACCAGGGACGGCGATCAGCTTTTCCTGAGCACCGCGGGCGCTGGGCAATTGTTTACGGATCATGACGTCGATGAATTGGTGCGGCGGCTGGAACGCGTGCTGGCGGCGATGATTGCAGACGCGGAGCGGCCGTTGTCGTCGCTGGACGTCCTGAACGGCGGTGAGCACGCCCAGTTGGCTGGCTGGGGCAACCGAGCGGTGCTGGCCGAGCCGACGAGCGCACCGGTCTCCATTCCGGCGTTGTTCGCCGCGCGGGTGGCGCGTACCCCCGACGCGGTGGCGCTGACATGCGGGGAGCGTTCGTGGACGTATCGCGAACTCGACGAGGCCGCGAACCGGGTGGCCCACCTGTTGCGCGGTCAGGGCGCGCGCCCGGGTGAGTATGTCGCGCTGCTGTTTTCGCGGTCGGCCGAGGCGATCATCTGTCTTGCGGCGGTGCTCAAGACCGGAGCGGCGTATCTGCCGATCGACCCCACGCTTCCGGCCGGCCGAATCGAGTTCATTCTCGCCGACGCCGCTCCGATCGCCGCGATTGCCGCGGCCGGGGTACGCGCCCGGCTAGGCGAGTGCGAGCTGCCGGTCATCGATATCGACGATCCCGCGGTCGAGAGCCAACCCTGCGACGCGTTACCCGCACCGGCCCCCGATGACCTCGCGTACCTCATCTACACCTCGGGCACGACCGGCGTTCCCAAGGGGGTAGCGGTCACCCACCGCAGCGTGACCCAACTGGTCGCGACGCTGGACGCCGGCCTGCCTCGCGCCGGGGTGTGGTCGCAGTGGCATTCGTTGGCCTTCGACGTCTCGGTGTGGGAGATCTGGGGCGCGTTGTTGCGCGGCGGGCGGTTGGTGGTGGTGCCCGAAGAGGTGGTCGCCGCACCGGATGACCTGCGTGCGTTGCTGGCCGCCGAACACGTCAGCGTCCTGTGCCAGACCCCCTCAGCGGTCGCTTCCTTATCGCCCGAGGGGTTGGAGGCGACGGCGTTGATCGTGGCCGGTGAGGCTTGCCCGGCCGACGTCGTGGATCGCTGGGCGCCCGGCAGGGTGATGATCAATGCCTACGGCCCGACCGAGACCACGGTCTACGCGGCGATGAGTGCGCCATTGCGGGCGGGACTGGGTGCGCCGATCGGTTCGCCGGTGCCCGGGGCGGCCCTGGTGGTGCTGGACGGGTGGCTGCGGCCGGTGCCGGCGGGCGTGGTCGGCGAGCTGTACGTGGCGGGCGAGGGCGTCGGTTGCGGATACTTGCGCCGGGCGGAGTTGACCGCGGCGCGGTTCGTGGCCTGCCCGTTCGGTCCGGCGGGGACGCGGATGTACCGCACCGGAGACCTGGTGTGTTGGGGCGCTGACGGACAACTGCAGTATCTGGGACGGGCCGACGAGCAGGTCAAGATCCGCGGGTACCGCATCGAACTCGGTGAAGTCCAGGCGGCGTTGGCCGCCCATCCGCGGGTGGCGCAGGCGGCGGTCATCGCACGTGCGGACGGCGCGGGTGGCGAGCAACTGGTGGGCTACGTGGTGCCGGATCAGCAAATGATGCTGATCCGCGAGCCCGACCGAGAAACGCAGCTCGTCGAACAGTGGTCCGGGGTGTATGAGGGTCTGTATTCGTCGGGCCCGCCGGCCGAGTTGGGCGAGGATTTCGGGGGCTGGAACAGCAGCTATACCGGCGCCCCGATCCCGCTGGAGCAGATGCGCGACTGGCGGGCGGCCGCGGTGGACCGGATCCGCGGGTTGGCTCCCAAGCGGGTCCTCGAGATCGGGGTTGGTTCTGGGCTGTTGCTGGCCCCGCTGGCCCCGGAATGTGACGAGTACTGGGGTACGGACTTCTCCGCGCCGAGCATCCGGAGTCTGCAGGCGGCGGTGGCTACGCAGTCGTGGGCTGATCGGGTGCGGCTTCGGGTGCAGCCCGCCGATGCGGCCGACGGGTTGCCGCAGGGGCACTTCGATGTGGTCGTGCTCAATTCGGTGGTGCAGTACTTCCCGAGCGCGGGCTATCTCCTGGATGTGCTGGCGCTGGCGATGCGGCTGCTGGCGCCGGGCGGCGCGCTGTTCATCGGCGACGTGCGCAACCTGTCGTTGTTGCGGGCGTTTACCACCGGGGTGGTGTGCGCCGACACGACCTCCGGTGAGGACACCGCCGCGGTGGTAAGTGAACGGGTGCGCCGCGAAATGCTGGCGGAGCAGGAACTGTTGTTGGCGCCGGAGTTCTTCGCCGGGTTGCCGCAGTATCTGCCCGACATCGGCGCGGTGGATGTGCAGCTCAAGCGGACTCAGGCGGTCAACGAGCTGACCGGTTATCGCTACGAGGTGGTGCTGCGTAAGGCGCCGGTGGCCGTCCACTCGGCGGCGGGTCTGGTGGCGCAGCCGTGGGAGCGGTTCGGCAGCCTGGCCGCGCTGGGGGAGTATCTGCGTTCCCAGCAGCTGCCGGGATTGCGGGTGAGCGGGGTGCCGCACGCGGGGATCTGGTCCGATGTGGCGCTGACCGCGGCGTTGGCCGGCGTCGACGAGCGGGTGGCAGTCAGCGCGGTGCGCGCCGGGCTGACCCCACCGGATGCGTTGTCGCCGCACCAATGTCATCTGCTGGGCCGGCAAGTGGGATACGCGACGGCGGTGACTTGGTCGTCGACCGCGGGGCTGGTGGATGTGATCTTCACCCGCGCCACCGGCGCAGTCTTATCCGATGTGTACCTGCCGGCCACCCCGGTGGGCTCGTTAGCGGGGTATGTCAACGATCCGGCAGTTATCGAACGGGCCGCCGAGCTGCGTGACTACGTGGCCGGGCGGTTGCCGGAGTTCATGGTGCCGGCGGCGATCGTGGTGGTGGAGTCGCTGCCGTTGACGGCCAACGGGAAGCTCGACAAGCGGGCGCTGCCTGCCCCGGAGTTCGTCAGTGCGGCGGCCTATCGGGCGCCGCGCGATGGACGGGAGCTGGTGCTGGCCCGACTGTTCGGTGAGGTACTCGGCGTGACGCGGGTCGGCATCGACGAGTCGTTTTTCGATCTGGGTGGGCATTCGCTGTCGGCGGCACGGCTGGTGGCACGCGTGCGCGCCGAACGGGGTGTCGACGTCCCGATCCGGGCGGTGTTCGACGCACCCACCGTGGCCGGGCTGGCCGAATGGATCAGCGCGCATGCGGGAGAACACGCCGGCGCGGCGTTGACCGCGCGGCAGCGACCTGCGGCGGTGCCGTTGTCGTTTGCTCAGCGCCGGTTGTGGTTCATCGATCAGCTCGAGGGTCCTTCGCCCGTCTACAACATGGCCGTGGCGTTGCGGCTGCAGGGGCGCCTCGATATCGAGGCGTTGGGTGCCGCGATGGCCGATGTGGTGGGTCGCCATGAGAGTTTGCGCACTCTCTTGGTAGCCGCTGACGGCATACCCCAGCAGGTGGTGGTGCCCGCCGAGCGGGCGGACTTCGGATGGCAGATCACCGATGCCGCGGATTGGTCGGAGGAGGACCTGGAGGAGGCCATCGCGGCGGCGGCGGCTCACAAATTCGACCTGGCGAACGAAATCCCCTTGCGCACAATGCTTTTCTGTGTCGCTCCCGACGAATACGTGCTGGTGGCCGTGGTGCACCATTCGGCCGCCGACGGGTGGTCGCTCAGCGTATTGGCCGCAGACATAGGTGTGGCGTACGGAGCCCGATCCGCCGGGCAGGCGCCGGGCTGGACCGATTTGCCGGTGCAGTACGTCGATTACACGTTGTGGCAGCGCGAGCAACTGGGCGACCTCGATGACAGCGACAGCCGGATCGCCGCCGAGTTGGCTTACTGGGAGCGTCACCTGACCGGGATGCCCGAGCGCCTGCAGCTGCCCACCGATCGGCCCTACCCGCAGGCCGCTGACTACCGCGGCGCCAGCGTGGAGGTGGACTGGCCGGCGCAACTGCAGCAGCAGATAGCTCGGCTGGCCCACGAGCACAAGGCCAGCAGTTTCATGGTGGTGCAGGCCGCCCTGGCGGTGCTGCTGTCCAAGCTCAGCGCCAGCAGGGATGTGGCCATCGGGTTCCCGGTTGCAGGGCGCCGCGATCCCGCGCTCGACGGGCTGGTCGGATTCTTTGTCAACACGTTGGTGCTGCGGATGGATCTGACCGGCGATCCCACCGTCGCGGACATCCTGGCCCAGGTGCAGGAGCGCAGCCTGGCCGCGTACGAGCACCAAGATGTCCCATTCGAGGCGTTGGTGGATCGGCTCAACCCCGGCCGAAGCCTGACCCATCACCCACTTGTGCAGGTGTTGCTGGCCTGGCAGAACTTTGCCGGGCAGGAAAATAACGCCTCGCCCGGGCTGGTCCTGGGTGATCTGCAGGTCACGCCGCTGCCGGTGGAGACCCACACCGCCCGCATGGACCTCACCTTCACCCTGTCCGAACGATGGACCGAGGCCGACGAGGCCGACGGCATCGGCGGGACGCTGGAGTTTCGCACCGATGTTTTCGACACCGCCAGCATGGTGGTGTTGGTCGAGCGGTTGCGGCGGGTGTTGGTGGCGATGACCTCCGATCCGGCGCGACGGCTGTCGTCGGTGGATGTGCTCGACACCGCTGAGCAGGCCCTGTCGGATGGGTGGGGCAATCGGCGGGTGTTGACCGCGCCGCCTTTGCCGGCGGGGTCGATTCCGGAGGCCTTCGCGGCTCGGGTGGCCCGTGCCCCGGACGCGGTGGCGATCAGCTTCGACGGCCGCTCCATGAGCTATCGGGAGCTGGATGAGGCCGCGAACCGGTTGTCGCATCTGCTCGCCGCCCAGGGCGCGGGCCCCGGACAGTGTGTGGCGCTGCTGTTTTCGCGGTCAGCCGAGGCGGTCGTGGCGATTTTGGCGGTGCTGAAAACCGGGGCGGCGTATCTGCCGATCGATCCGACGGCGCCGGAGGCGCGCATCGCCTTCATGGTCGGCGATGCCGCACCGATCGCGGCGGTCACCACGGTCGAACTCGCGCAGCGAATCAGCGGCCACGACGTGACAGTCATCCTTACCGACGATCCTCGGATCCCGACTCATGCATCCACCGTGCTGCCGGCGACGGCGGCCGATGACACTGCCTACCTGATTTACACCTCGGGCACGACCGGCGTGCCCAAGGGTGTGGCGATCACCCACCGCAATGTGATCGAGCTGTTCGTGTCGCTGGACGAACGCTTGGAGCTGGCGGGTCGGGTGTGGTCGCAGTGGCACTCGCTGGCCTTCGACGTGTCGGTGTGTGAGATTTTCGGGGCGCTGCTGCGCGGTGGGCGGCTGGTGGTCGTGCCGGAGTCGGCGACCCGCTCGCCAGAAGACTTGCACGCCTTGCTGATCCGTGAGCAGGTCAGTGTGTTGAGCCAGACCCCGTCGGCGTTTTACGCGTTGCAAGCAGTGGATGCGCTAGCGCCCGAGCATGGGCAGCGGCTGAACTTGCAGGCGGTGATATTCGCCGGTGAGGCGCTGGAGCCGCAGCGCCTGGGTGTCTGGATGGATAATCACCCGCGGTTGCCACGGCTGATCAACATGTACGGCACCACCGAGACGACGGTGCATGCGTCGTTTCGGGAGATCGTCGACCGCGATGTTTTCAGCAACGCCAGCCCGATCGGGGTGCCGTTAAGCCACCTGGCTTTCTTCGTGCTGGACGACTGGTTGCGTCCGGTGCCGGTGGGTGTGGTCGGTGAGTTGTATGTGGCCGGCGGCGGCGTGGGTTGCGGCTACGTCGGCCGGGCGGGGCTGACCGCGTCACGGTTTGTGGCGTGTCCGTCTGGCGCCGACGGGACGCGGATGTATCGCACCGGGGATGTGGTGCGGTGGCGCTTCGATGGGCAGCTGGAGTATCTGGGGCGTGCCGATGAACAGGTCAAGATCCGCGGGTATCGCATCGAGCTTGGTGAAGTCCAGGCAGCGCTGACCGCGCTGCACGGGGTGGAGCAGGCCGTCGTGATCGCCCGCGAAGACCGCCCCGGCGACAAGCGGTTGGTGGGTTATGCGACGGGAGCCGCCGACCCGGCCGCGATCCGTGCCGCGCTGGCGGAGCGGTTGCCGGCCTGGATGGTGCCGGCGGCGGTGGTGGTGCTCGACGCGTTGCCGTTGACGGTCAACGGCAAGCTCGACAAGCGGGCCCTGCCGGCACCGGACTACAACGTGGGCGCGTACCGGGCGCCGGTCACTCCCACCGAGGAGATTCTGGCCGGCATCTACGCCCAGGTCCTCGGCGTGGATCGGGTCGGGGTCGATGACTCGTTCTTCGATTTGGGCGGGGATTCGTTGTCGGCGATGCGTTTGGTCGCGGCGGTCAATTCCGTTTTGGGTGCCGGTCTTTCGGTTCGCGCGGTATTCGACGCGCCAACCGTTGCCCGGTTGGCCCCCCAGATCGGTTCGGGCGGCGGTGGGCTTGAGCCGTTGGTGGCCGGCGAGCGCCCGGCGGTGGTGCCCTTGTCGTTCGCGCAGACGCGGTTGTGGTTCATCGACCAGTTGCAGGGGCCGTCTGCGGTCTACAACATGGCGACGGGGTTGCGGCTGTGCGGGCCCCTGGACGCTGGGGCCTTGGGGGTGGCGCTGGCCGACGTGGTGAGCCGCCATGAGAGCCTGCGCACTCAGTTCGGCGCGGTCGACGGCATTCCGCACCAGGTGGTGATGCCCGCCGAGGGCGCCGACTTTGGTTGGCGGATCGTTGATGCCAGCGGCTGGCCGCAGGATCGCCTTGATCGAGCCATCGAGGAAACGGCGGGTCACAGTTTCGACCTGGCCGCCGAGATTCCGTTGCGGGCAACGCTTTTCCGCGTCTCTGAGGACGAGCACTTGCTGGTGGCGGTGGTGCACCACATCGCCGCCGACGGTTGGTCGATCGCCCCGCTGGTGGCCGATCTGGGGGCGGCCTATCGGGCGCGGCAGCGGGGCCAGGCCCCGGGGTGGACGCCGTTGGCGGTGCAGTATGTCGATTACACGTTGTGGCAGCGCGCGCAGTTGGGTGATCTCGACGACGCCGACAGCCTGATCGCGGGCCAGTTGGCGTTTTGGCAGCAG
>NZ_JCALCO010000043.1:0-8502 GCF_059812385.1 Mycobacterium sp. NGS58
ACCGGCAACGGCAAACTCGACACCCGCGCCCTACCCGCACCGGACTACAACACCAGTGAATACCGAGGCCCGACCGCTCCCGCCGAGGAGATCCTGGCGGGTGTGTATGCGCGGGTGCTCGGTGTGGAGCGGGTCGGCGTCGATGACTCCTTCTTCGATCTGGGCGGGGACTCGTTGTCGGCGATGCGTCTGGTCGCGGCGGTCAATTCCGGTTTAGGTGCTGGTCTTTCGGTGCGTGATTTGTTTGAGGCGCCTTCGGTTGCGCGGTTGGCTTCTCGTGTCGGTTCGAGTGCGGGTGGGTTGGAGCCGTTGGTGGCGGTGGAGCGGCCGGCGGTGGTGCCGTTGTCGTTCGCGCAGAGCCGGTTGTGGTTTATCGACCAGTTGCAGGGGCCGTCGGCGGTCTACAACATGGCGGTCGCATTGCGCCTGCGCGGCGGACTCGATGCGGACGCGCTGTCGGCCGCGTTGGGCGATGTGGTGGGCCGTCACGAATCGCTGCGGACGCTGTTTGTCGCCAGCGATGGCCTACCGCATCAGGTGGTGTTGCCCGCCGAGCGAGCCGACTTCGGTTGGAACATCGTCGATGCCAGTGATTTTTCGGAAGACCGCTTGACAAAGGCCGTCGAGGAAGCAGCGAGCCAAAGCTTTGATCTGGCTGGTGAGATTCCGTTGCGGGCGCGGCTTTTCCGTACTGGCGCGGATGAGCATGTGCTGGTGGTGGTGGTGCATCATATTGCTGCTGATGGGTGGTCGGTCGGTCCGTTGGTGGCTGATTTGGGTGTGGCGTATGGCGCGCGGGTGCGTGGTGGGGGTCCGGAGTGGGTGCCGTTGGCGGTGCAGTATGTGGATTACACGTTGTGGCAGCGCGCGCAGTTGGGTGATCTCGATGATGGCGAGAGCCTGATCGCGGGTCAGTTGGGGTATTGGCAGGATGTTTTGGCCGATATGCCGGAGCGGTTGGTGTTGCCCAGTGATCGGCCTTATCCGTTGGTTGCTGATCAGCGGGGTGCCACGGTGGCGGTGGAGTGGCCGGTGGAGTTGCAGGGG
This sequence comes from Mycobacterium sp. NGS58, assembly GCF_059812385.1. Lineage (NCBI taxonomy): Bacteria > Bacillati > Actinomycetota > Actinomycetes > Mycobacteriales > Mycobacteriaceae > Mycobacterium > Mycobacterium sp. NGS58. The sequence goes on from NZ_JCALCO010000043.1 coordinate 1,048, forward strand.
CGGGTGCGCGCGGTCGCCGGTGAGCATGATGCGACGAGTTTCATGGTGGTGCAGGCCGCGCTCGTGGTGCTGTTGTCCAAGCTCAGCGCGAGTACCGATGTGGCGGTGGGGTTTCCGATCGCGGGACGTCGTGATCCGGCTTTGGATGAGTTGGTGGGTTTTTTCGTCAATACGTTGGTGTTGCGGGTGGATCTGGGTGGGGATCCGACCGTGGCTGAGTTGTTGGGGCGGGTGCGCGCGCGCAGCCTGGCGGCTTATGACCATCAGGATGTGCCCTTCGAGGTGCTTGTCGAGCGGCTCAATCCGTCTCGGAGCTTGGCGCATCACCCGCTGGTGCAGGTGATGTTGGCGTGGCAGAACTTGCCCGGGCTCGGGGTTGGCGATGTCAGTGGGTTGAGGTTGGGTGATTTGAGGGTCTCCCAGCTGCCGATGAACACGCACACCGCGCGGGTGGATCTGTCGTTGTCGTTGGCCGAGCGGTGGACCGCGGCCGGTGAGCCTGCCGGGATTGGTGGGTCGGTGGAGTTCCGCACGGATGTGTTCGACGCCGGCAGCATCGAAACGTTGATCGGGCGTTTGCAGCGGGTGTTAGAGACGATGGTCGTTGATCCGGCGCGGCGGTTGTCGTCGATCGATGTGCTGGGCGCCGGTGAGCGTGCGCGTCTGGATGAGGTCGGTAACCGTGCGGTGCTGACCCGGCCGGTGCGCGCGTCGGTGTCGGTTCCGGTGTTGTTCGCCGAGCATGTGGCGCGCGCCCCGGAGGCGGTGGCGATCAGCTTCGAGGGCCGCGCGATGAGCTATCGCGAACTTGATGAGGCGTCGAATCGGTTGGCGCATGTGCTGATTGGTCGGGGGGTGGGGCCGGGGCAGTGCGTGGCGTTGTTGTTGGAGCGCTCGGCTGGGGCGGTCGTGGCGATGCTGGCGGTGCTTAAGGCGGGTGCGGCGTATCTGCCGATCGACCCCGCGCAGCCCGGCGCGCGGATCGAGTTCATGCTTGCCGATGCCGGCCCGGTCGCGGTGCTCACCACCGCCGGGTTGGCTGATCGGCTCGCTGGCTGCGGGGTTGGGGTCATCGAGGTCGATGATGCCGCGGTGGACGATCAGCCCAGCACCGCGGTGGCGGTGCCGGCGGCCGATGACCTCGCGTATCTGATTTACACCTCGGGCACTACCGGGGTGCCCAAGGGGGTGGCCGTTAGCCACGGCAACTTGGCGCATTTGGCGGAGTCGGTGCCGCCCGGTCTGCCGGCGGGGCAGGTGTGGACGCAGTGTCATTCGTATGCGTTCGATTTCTCGGTGTGGGAGATCTGGGCCGCGCTGCTTGGTGGGGGGCGGTTGGTGGTGGTGCCCGAGGAGGTGGTCGGCTCACCGCAGGACTTCCGTGACCTGCTGATCAGTGAACGGGTCAATGTGTTGACCCAAACCCCTTCTGCGGCTGCGGTGTTGCCGTGTGAGGGTTTGGAGTCGGTGGCGCTGCTGCTAGGTGGTGAGGCCTGCCCGGTCGAGGTGGTGGATCGGTGGGCGTCTGGGCGGGTGGTGATCAATGCTTATGGTCCCACCGAGGCCACGGTGTATGCGTCGATGAGCGCGCCGTTGTCGGTCGGGGATGCGGTGGTGCCGATCGGTGCGCCGGTTTCCACGGCGGCGCTGTTTGTTCTCGATGAGTGGTTGCACCCGGTGCCGGCTGGGGTGGTCGGTGAGTTGTATGTGGCCGGTCGCGGTGTGGGCGTGGGATATCTGGGTCGGGCCGAGTTGACCGGGTCGCGGTTTGTGGCGTGCCCATTCGGGGCGCCCGGGGCGCGGATGTATCGCACCGGGGATCTGGTGCGGTGGCGCTCCGATGGGCAGCTGGAGTACGTGGGTCGGGCCGATGAGCAGGTCAAGATCCGCGGGTATCGCATCGAGCTCGGTGAGGTCCAGGCAGCGCTGAGCGTCCTACACGGGGTGCAGCAGGCGGTGGTGATCGCCCGTGAGGACCGCCCCGGCGACACGCGCTTGGTGGCCTACATCACCGGGGCAGCGGACGCGGCCGAGATGAAAAGTCAACTGGCCGAACGGCTCCCGGCCTATATGGTGCCCGCCGCGGTCGTGGTCCTGGAGGCGATGCCGTTGACCGTCAACGGCAAACTCGACACCCGCGCCCTACCCGCACCGGACTACAACACCAGTGAATACCGCGCCCCAGCCACGCCCACCGAAGAGGTCCTGGCCGACATCTACGCTCAAGCCCTCGGCGTGGAGCGGGTCGGCGTCGATGACTCCTTCTTCGAGTTGGGCGGGGACTCCATTTTGTCGATGCAGGTGGTGGCCCGTGCCAGGGCCGCCGGCCTGATATTCAGGCCGCGGGACATCTTCGTCGAGCAGACCGTGGCCCGGCTGGCCCGGGTGGCGACGGCCGCGACCGGCGTCGGTGACGTGGTCGATACCGGTGTCGGGTCGGTGGTGTCCACCCCGATCATCCGCTGGCTGCAGGACGTCGGCGGTTCCGTCGACCAGTTCAACCAGACCATGGTGGTGCAGGCGCCCGCGGGGGTGACCGAGGCGGACGTGGTCGTGGTGTTGCAGGCGTTGCTGGACCGGCATGCCATGTTGCGGTTGCGCGTCGACGAGGACGGCGACGGGGAGTGGTCGCTGACCGTGCCGGAGGCGACCGCGGTGGATGCGGGCGGCTGCCTGCAATCGGTGGACGCGGTATCCGACGCGGCGCTGGTCGCGGCCCGCTCGAGGTTGAACCCGGCCGCCGGTGTGATGCTCAGCGCACTGTGGAGCACCGGGACGAACCAGCTGGCACTGATCATCCACCATCTCGCCGTTGACGGGGTGTCGTGGCGAATCCTGTTGGAAGACCTCAACATTGCCTGGGCCCAGTATCACGCCCGCCAACCGGTGACACTACCGCCGGGCGGAACATCATTTGCTCGGTGGGCCTCGTTGCTGACCAGACATGCATACGACCCGACGGTGGTCGGGCACGCCGACGCATGGCGACGGCTGGCGGCAACCCCGGCCGCGTTGCCCGCAATACAGCCGGATGTGGATACGTTCGCCACGGCGGGGCATTTGTCGGTGGAACTGGACACCGAAAGCACCCGGCTACTGCTCGGTGAGGTGCCGGCAGCGTTCCACGCCGGCGTCCAGGACATCTTGTTGATCGCATTCGGATTGGCGTGGACACAGTTCCGTGCCACCGGTAGCGCCCCGATCGGCATCGATGTCGAAGGGCACGGGCGTCACGAGGAACTGGCCGCGGATGTCGACCTGTCGCGCACGGTGGGATGGTTTACCACCAAATACCCGGTGGCGTTGACGATAGGCAGCGTTTCCTGGGCGCAGGTGATAGCCGGTGACCCCGCGCTGGGCGGGGCGATAAAAGACGCCAAAGAGCAGCTCCGCGCAGTGCCCGAGCCACTGACCTATGGTCTGTTGCGCTATCTGAATGCCGGCATTGAGCTGGCCGGGCCCGACCCGGCGATCGGGTTCAACTACCTCGGTCGTTTAGGCGGGGCGTCCGAGGTGTTCGCCGACTTGTGGCGGATCAGTCAGGACGGCTTATCGGCCGCCGGCGCGGCCTCAGCGGTACCGATGCCCCTGGCGCACACCATCGACCTCAACATCGGCATCGTCGACACCGAGACCGGCCCGTACCTGCACGCCACCTGGACGTGGGCGCAATCGGCACTGGATCAAACGCAGGTCGGCCGGCTTAGCCAGTTGTGGTTCGACGCCCTCGTCGGCATCTGTGCGCATGTCCAACACGGTGGGGGCGGGCTGACGCCGTCGGATATCGCGCCCGCCAGGCTCAGCCAGCTACAGATCGACGAGCTGCAGCGGCAACACGCGATTGCTGACGTGTTGCCGTTGACCCCGATGCAGCAGGGGCTCCTCTTTCACGCCAGCACCGCGCACCGCAACGATGACGCTGTCTATGCGATGCAGCTGGATATCGTACTGAGCGGGCCCCTCGACCAGCGCAAGCTGCGCGACGCTGTGCACACCGTGGTCAGCCGTCATCCGAACCTCGCGGCTCAGTTCTGCCAACCGTTTGACGAGCCGGTGCAGATCATTCCCGCCAATCCCGAGACACCCTGGCGGTATGTGGATTTGGACGGGGTTGATGCCGCGCAGCAGATGCCGCGGCTGTGCGCGGCCGAACGCGCGGCGGTCTGCGACCTCAGCGAGCCGCCGGCGTTCCGGGTCACGTTGATCCGCACTGCGCAAGACCGGCACCGGATCGTGGTGACCTCGCACCACATCGTGCTGGATGGGTGGTCCCTGCCGATCCTGCTGCAAGAAATCTTCGCCGGTTACTACGGTCAACGGCTCCCGGCGCCGGTGCCGTATCGCAGGTTCGTCACCTGGCTGGCCGATCGAGACGTCGACGCCGCCCACGCGGCCTGGCGTCAGGTGTTGGCCGGCTTTGACACGCCCACGTTGGTGGGTCCGCCAGGGCGGGCGCGGCTCGGCCCGCGAGGCGTTACCTCATATCCCTTGCCGGACGAGGTCACGCGCGCCCTCGGTCACCTAGCCCGCTCGCAGCACACCACCGTCAACACCGTGCTGCAGGCCGCGTGGGCTTTGCTGCTGACCTCGCTGACCGGCCGTCCTGACGTCGCCTTCGGCGTCGCCGTCTCGGGCAGGCCGGCCGAGATCGTCGGTGCGGACGCGATGGTGGGCCTCTTGATCAACACGGTGCCGGTGCGAGCGAACATGACGCGCGCGACCAGCACCGCCGACCTGCTCGACCAACTGCAACGCGCACACACCAAAACCCTTGAGCACCAACACCTGGCGCTTACCGAGATCCACCGCATCACCGGCCACGACCAATTGTTCGACACGCTGTTCGTGTTCCAGAACTATCCGATCGACACCGGCGCCCCGTTGGGCGGCGACGGGTTGAACATCACCGCGTTCTCCAGTCGCGAATACAACCACTACCCGCTGACGGTCCAAGCCACTCCCGGCGCCCGACTCGGCCTGCGTATCGAATTCGACACCGACGTGTTCGACGCGGAAGGTATCGAAACGCTGGTCGGTCGGCTGCAGCGGGTGCTGGTGGCGATGACGGCCGATCCGGCGCGGCCGTTGTCATCGGTGGAAGTGCTCGATGCGGCTGAGCACGCGCGCCTGGACGGGTGGGGCAACCGGGCGGTGTTACGCCTGCCCGTGACGTCGCGGGTGTCTATTCCGGCGGTGTTTGCCGCGCAGGTGGCCCGTGTGCCGGAGGCGGTGGCGGTCAGTTTCGACGGCCGCTCTATGAGCTATCGCGAGCTTGATGAGGCGTCTAACCGGCTTGCGCATGTGTTGGCCGGGCGGGGAGCGGGTCCGGGACAGGTTGTGGCGCTGCTGTTTTCGCGGTCGGCGGAGGCAATCGTGGCGATTGTGGCGGTGCTGAAAACCGGGGCGGCGTATGTGCCGATCGACCCGGCGGTGCCGGCGACGCGGATCGCCTTCATGGTTGACGACGCCGCGCCGATCGCGGCGATCACGACCACGGAGTTGGTCGAGCAATTCGACGGGTGCGACCTGGCGGTCATCGATGGTGCCGATCCCGGCATCCAGGCCTATCCGTGCACCGCGCTGCCGGCACCGGCGGGGGACGACGTCGCGTATCTGATTTACACCTCGGGCACCACCGGCGTGCCTAAGGGAGTGGCGATCACTCACCACGACGTGATCGAGCTGCTGATGTCTTTGGACGATGGCCTGGAGCTGGCGGGCCAGGTGTGGTCGCAGTGGCATTCGCTGGCGTTCGACGTGTCGGTGTGTGAGATCTTCGGCGCGCTGTTGCATGGTGGCCGGTTGGTGGTGGTGGCGGAGTCGGTGGCTCGCTCGCCGGAGGCTTTCCGCGGCTTGCTCGTTGCGGAGCGGGTCGGTGTGTTGAGCCAGACTCCGTCGGCCTTTTATGCGTTGCAAGCCGCCGACGTTCTGGCCTCCGAACAGGAAGGCCAGCTGGAGTTGCAGACGGTGATATTCGCCGGCGAGGCGTTGGAGCCGCAGCGTCTGGGTGCCTGGATGGACGATCACCCGCAGCTGCCTCGGCTGGTCAACATGTATGGCACCACCGAGACGACGGTGCATGCGTCGTTCCGCGAGATCGTCAGCAGCGATGTCGATATCACTGCGAGCCCGATTGGGGTGCCGTTGGGCCATCTGGCCTTCTTGGTGCTGGATGGCTGGATGCGTCCGGTGCCGGCGGGTGTGGTCGGCGAGTTGTATGTGGCCGGCCGTGCGGTGGGCGTCGGCTATGTGCGCCGTGCCGGGTTGACGGCATCGCGCTTTGTAGCGTGCCCCTTCGGAGGCGCGGGGGCGCGGATGTATCGCACCGGGGATTTGGTGTGTTGGGGTGCCGATGGGCAGCTGCGGTATTTCGGGCGTTCCGACGAGCAGGTCAAGATCCGCGGGTACCGCATCGAACTCGGCGAGGTCCGTGCGGCCCTTAGCGCCCTGGATGGGGTCGACCAGGCGGCGGTGATCGCCCGGGAGGATCGGCCCGGTGACAAACGCCTGGTCGGTTACGTCGCCGGGAGGGCGGATCCGGCCGGGCTGCGCGACGCGCTGAGCGACCGGTTGCCGGCCTGGATGGTGCCGGCGGCGGTGGTAGTGATCGATGAGCTCCCGTTGACGGTCAATGGCAAGCTCGACAAACGGGCCCTGCCGGCACCGGACTACGGCGATGTCGATCGGTACCGGGCCCCGGCCACGCCCATGGAGGACGTCCTGGCCGGTATCTACGCGCGGGTTCTCGGCGTGGATCGGGTCGGGGTCGACGACTCGTTCTTCGATTTGGGCGGGGATTCGTTGTCGGCGATGCGTTTGGTCGCGGCGGTCAATACCTCCTTGGGTGCCGGTCTCGCGGTGCGCGAAATCTTCGACACCCCTACCGTTGCCCGGTTGGCACCCCGTGTCGGTCCGGGTGGGGCTGGGGTTGAGCCGTTGGTGGCCGGTGAGCGCCCGGCGGTGGTTCCGTTGTCGTTTGCCCAGAACCGGTTGTGGTTCATCGATCAGTTGCAGGGACCGTCGGCGGTTTACAACATGGTGGTGGCGTTGCGATTGAGTGGGCGCCTGGACGCTTTGGCGTTGGCGGCGGCGCTGGGCGATGTGGTCGGCCGCCATGAGAGCCTGCGCACGGTGTTTGGCGCGGTCGATGGCATTCCCCATCAAGTGGTGATGCCCGCCGATCGGGCCGATGTTGGTTGGCAGACCGTCGACGCGGCTGGCTGGTCAGAGGACCAGTTGGCACAGGCTGCCAGGGAAACGGCGGGCCACAGTTTCGACCTCGCCACCGAGATTCCTTTGCGGGCAACGCTTTTCCGCGTCTCTGAGGACGAGCACGTGCTGGTGGCGGTGGTGCACCACATCGCCGCCGACGGTTGGTCGATCGCCCCGCTGGTGGCCGATCTGGGGGAGGCGTACCGAGCGCGGCAGCGGGGCCAGGCCCCGGGGTGGACGCCG
>NZ_JCALCO010000044.1:0-7858 GCF_059812385.1 Mycobacterium sp. NGS58
TTTCGCTTTCGACCTTTCAGCCCGCAATGTGGCTGCCCTGGAGTCGATCCTGGCCAAGACGTCGAACAAGGACCGCGACGACATTTCCCCCGAGGATGCCCGCCACCCCGATCTTGACGACGATCTGGCGAGGCTGTACCGGGACCTGATGTTCGGCAAAGGCCTGGCGTGCGTGCGCGGATTTCCGGTCGAACAACACTCGATCGATGACCTCGAGCGCATCTACTGGGCGTTCTGCACCCATCTCGGCTACCTGGTATCCAACAACTCGTTCGGGCACCGAATGGTTCGGGTCCAGGAGGAGATACTGCCGAACGGCGTCCAGCCCGCGCGTGGCACCAAGTCGCGCGCCGAGCTGGCCATGCACAACGACGCCGCCGACATCCTGTCGCTGCTGTGCGTCTACCCGGCGGCCACCGGCGGCGAAAGTCAATTCGCGAGCGGGCCGGCGGCGCACAATCGGATTCTCAACGAGCGGCCCGACCTGCTTCCCGTGCTGTATCAGGGGTTTCCGCACCACCGGCGCAGCGAGCAACCCGATGACCAGCCGGACGTGACGCCGTACGACGTCCCGGTGTTCTCGCAGATCGACGGCAGGATCTGCATCAACTTCACCTACAGCAGCATCCTGCCGGCGATGCGCACCCTCGGCCGGGAGTTCACACCCGAACAGACCGAGGCGATCGAATTGCTGCGTACCATCCTTGTCGAGCAACAGGTCGAGTTCCGGCTCGAGTCCGGCGAGGCGGCCGTCGCCAACAACTTCGCCATGTGCCACTCGCGTTCCGACTTCGTCAGCAGCAACGATCCGAAGAAGGCTCGTTGCTTCCTGCGCGCGTGGATGGAGGTGCCGCGCGAAGATCGGCGACTGCCGATCGGCCGTGAGTACTTCCACATGGAGAACAAGGACCTGCGCCTCGGGTATGACATAGTCCCAGGCCGCGACGGCTCGATCGCGTGCAACGACTACAAGAACGTCAACGCCGAACTCGCCGACATGTTCAAGGCGGCGCAGGCGAAGCCCAAACTCAAGCAATGAGCCAAAGCCCGAGTCCGAGGCTCGTCTACGAACGATGGACCGACCCTGTCGCGGGGGACATTCTCGAGGCGGCCGACATCGACGTCGTCAAACTCGACCTTTCGGCTCCGGTTGAAGATGGTTGGGCGGTAATGGAATCCGCCCATGGATACCAGGTCGCCACGCGCACCGATGTGGCGTCGTTCCCCGGCGGCGAACAGTGGTTGGTGGGGCCTGCCCTGATCCAACGCTGCGATCAGCTGCTGGCCGTCTGTTCGGCGGGCGCCGGCTATGACGTCATCGACGTCGAGGCGTGCACACGGGCCGGAATCGCGGTGTGCAACAACTCCGGGCCCGGGGCGGAGGCCGTCGCCGAGCACGCGCTGGGCTTCATGCTCGATCTTGCCAAGAAGATCACCGCTGCCGACCGTGCGCTGCGCAGCGGGCCGCTCGGCGACCGCCTGGCCTTGCGGGGGAGTCAGTTGCTCGGAAAGACGCTGGGGGTGGTCGGTCTCGGCGCCATCGGCAGGCGCCTGGTGCAGTTGTGCGCGCCGTTCGGGATGGAGATTTTGGCCCACGATCCATATATTGACGAAGCAAGCGCTGCCCAGCGCGGGGTGAGCTTGGTCGAGCTCGGCGAGCTGGTCGAGCGCTCCGATTTCATTCAGGTCACCTGCCCACTTACCGCTGAAACACGCGGCTTATTCGGTTCCGCACAGTTCGCCGCGATGAAGCCGTCGGCGTTCTTCATCACCACCGCGCGCGGTCCCGTCCACGACGAAGCCGCGCTCTATGACGCCCTGATCGCCGGCGACATCGCCGGAGCGGGCCTTGATGTGTTCCACGAAGAGCCGCCGAGGCCCGACAATCCGTTGCTTGCACTCGACAACGTGGTCGCAACGCCCCACGTCGCGGGCATCACCGTGGAAGCCGCCCGCGACCTCGCCGTCGCCACCGCGACCCAATGGCAGGTGATCTTCGAGGGACGCATGCCGCCCCGTTTGCTGAATCCTGATGTCTGGCCGAGCTACTGTGAGAGATTCAACGAGATCTTCGGATTTCGTCCCAGCGCCGCAACGGCTTTGGAGAAAGAGAGCCACAGCACGTGACGGATTACGACACCCTCGAATTCGAGGTGCGGGGTCACACGGCGTGCGTGACGCTGAACCGACCCGAGGTACTCAACGCGATCAACGACGAGATGATCGCGGAGCTCGCCGAGGTGTACGCCGAAATCGAGCGTTCCCAGGGGATCTGGACGGTCATCATCACCGGCGCCGGCCGCGCGCTGTGCGTCGGGGCCGACGTCAACAAGGCTGCCGACCACGACATGGAGAACGCGGCGGGGATCGACAACCAGGGCGAGCCCATCCTCAGCTCGATGCGGCAGTGGGACGCGCCGCAAGAGGCGACGCCGCCCTGGCTTCAGATGACCAAGCCGATCATCTGTGCGGTGAACGGGATCGCCTGTGGCGCCGGGATGGACTTGGTTACCACCGCCGACATCACCATCGCGTCCGAGCGCGCGACGTTGATGGATCCCCATGTCAGCATCGGCGTGAGCTCCGGTCGCGAAGGGGTCAGGCTCGCCCGGATCCTGCCGCTGCCGGTTGCGATGCGACTGATCTTGATGGGCAAGCACGAGCAACTCGACGCCCAGCGGGCATACGACTTGGGAGTCTTCACCGAAGTGGTGGCCCACGACACGCTCATGGATCGGGCGTGGGAGATCGCCGAGATCGTGAATTCGAATGCGCCACTGGCGGTGCGCGGTTCGCGCATGGCCGTCCGCAAGGGGCTGACACTGCCCATCTACGAAGCCGAACTGCTCGCCGAGAACTACCGGATGAAGGTGGCGTTGACCAAGGACGCCATCGAGGGCCCGCGCGCCTTTCTCGAGAAGCGTAAGCCGGAGTGGAAGGCGCTGTAGCGCGACGCTGTTAAGGCGCTATGCCATGCCGAAGAATGTCTTGGCGTTGGTCGACAGCACCTTGCGCTTGGTCTCCTCGTCCAGGCCCTCCGTCGCCTTGTTGGCGACCTCCATGCTGTGCGGCCAGTTGGTGTCATTGTGCGGGTAGTCGGTCTCGAACATGAGCTGGTCCTCGCCGACGAGGTCGAGGATGCGGAAGGCGACCGGATCGCCGAACGTGGAGAACCACACGCGGCCCGGCACCTGGGTACTCGGTGGTTCGGTCAGCAGGGGATGGATCCCACCCCACGCCCGACGGTCCTCCCAGACCTCGTCGACGCGCTGCAGGTAGTAGGGGATCCAGCCCGCCTGTGCCTCGGCGAACGCCAGCTTGAGATTCGGGAATTGCCTTAGCTTGCCCGAGAAAAGCCAGTCCACCATGGCGATGGTGCAGTTGACCGCCATCAGCGCGCTGGTGACGACATGCGGAGAGTCGGGCGAGGACTTCGTGAGCGACGAACTCGACCCGATGTGCAGCATGATGCCCACCTGGTTTCGCTCGCACGCGGCGAAAAACGGGTCCCAATAGCCGCTGTGGATGGACGGCAGATCCAGGCGTGAAGGCAGCTCGGAGAAGCAGAGCGCGTGCATGCCACGGGCGGCCACCCTGTCGACCTCCTTCGCCGCGAGCTCGACATCCCACAGCGGGATGATGCCAAGCGGGATCAGCCGACCGTTCGAGCTTCCGCCCCACTCATCGATCTGGAAGTCGTTGTAGGCCTCCACACACAGCCTGGCGAGCTCCTTGTCCTTGCCGTACAGGAAGCGTTGGCCGCAGAAGCGGACGAGCGTGTTGGGGAAGCATGCCGAAGCCTCGATGCCCGCGACGTCCATGTCGGCGAGCCGGTCTGCCGGGCGAAAGCAACCCGGGCGCATCTCGTCGTAGGTGATCGGGTCGGTAGTGAGCTCGTCCAACTCGTAGCCGGCCGCCGCGCTGATGAGCGGGATCGGGATGACCGCATCCTCGTAATGCCAGATGTCCGCGTCGCGGCCCTCGTCGTCCTCGACGAAAGCGACATCGGAAGTGACGGACGGATCCATCCGCCCACGGGTGCGAACGATCCGGGGTCCGATGTCGCGATAGCGCTCGGGCAGCCGGCTGGTCCACAGATCGGCAGGCTCCACCAAATGGTCGTCCGGCGAGACAATTCGGATGTCTGTGCTCAACGCTGACTCCTTCGGGGGCATGGGCTTCAGCTGCGAAACCGTGATTCCCGTAGACGAGAATAACCGTTTCCACACTATCGCATGGCGGTACGTCCGCCAGCCCCGCACCGGCGCGCTTCGGGAGGCCCGCCAACATACCGGCGTAGGTTGATTGGGCGAATCGGCCTGGTAACGCGTATTCTCAAGCAATCATGACTGCGAAGAAGCGCCCCGGACAGGACAGCGAAGCCAGCCTCGAGATCGTTGACGCCGACCTCGACGAGATGCCGACGAGCTGGCAGGAACGAACGATAGAGCGGCGTCTCTCCGCCGCGCGGGCCCGCGCGCTGGCACGCAGCTCGAGATTCCTTGCCACTGCGCTGGAGTTGGTCGAGGAGTCTGGACGCGCCGATTTCACCATCCAGACTCTCATCGACCGGTCGAACCTGAGCCTGCGCGCGTTCTATCAACACTTCGCGGGCAAGGAAGAGCTCCTGCTCGCGCTTTACGAGAACGCCACGAGTCAGTTCATCGAAGCGATCCGCCACGAGGTCGCACTGGCAGATGGCCCGATGGAACAACTCGAGGCGTTCTGTCGCGGATTTCTCTCGCGGGCGGAGTCATCCGAGGCGATCGGCGGACGGGTGATGACGATCTACAACCTGAGCTTGGAAATTGAGCGGCCCGCCGACTTCGCGAAGATCTGGGAGCCGCACCAGAAGCTGCTCACGAAGATCCTCACCGCGTGCTCGCGTGCCGGGTTGATCCGAAAAGACTTGACACCAGCCCAGTTGACGACGCTGCTGAACTCAACGCTCATTGCCCTCGCCCAAATCGGGGTGTTCCACCTGGGGGTCAAGGGCGCAGAGCTTTCCGAGGACCAGTTATGGGCCTGGTGCAAGCAAGCCCTCACACCGCCGGCGGATTCGGCCAAGCCCAAGCCCAAGGCCGTGGCCGCCAAGACTCCGGCGAAGCGAAGCACGGCCCGCAGGCCGCGCAAGCTAACGGGGTAGCCCCAGCCCGCGCTGGGCGATGATGGAGCGCTGAACTTCGCTTGTGCCCGCATAGATCGTGGTGCCCAACGCGAACCGCATGAGGTATTCGAAGCGGCCTTGCTCTGGGGCCGTCGGCTCGAAGTAGCTTCGCGCCGCGTCCGGTCCGACCAGTTCCATGACGTCCTGACTGGCCCGCACGAGCGCTTCGGTGCTGAAAACCTTGGACATCGGTCCCTGGACTACCGGGGTCTGGCCGGTCTCGGTCATCCAGACGCAGCGGCGCAGGAGCAGCCTCGAAACCTCGTCTTCCATTGCCACCCTGGCGATTCGCCGCCGAACATCTGTCTTGGCGAGCTGAAGCGAACCGTCGTCGGCTTCAGTGGTCGCGGCCCACTGCTCGACGTGCTGCAGCAGCCGGGAAATATGCGGCCCCCATCCGGATGCGTGTTCGTCCTGCAGCGACAGCCCCATCACCTGCCAGCCGGCGTCGACATCGCCGACGCGCCACTCGTCTGGAACGCGGACGTCGCTGTAGAACGTGATGTTGGTGCGTTCGCCCGAAAGCGTCCATACGGCTTGGGCTTCGAATCCCTCGGAATCGAGCGGGACGAGGAACATGGTGAGTCCCTTGTGCTTGGGCTTGTCGGGACTCGTGCGTGCCAGCAGGAACACGTAATCGGCGATGTGACCGTTTGTGGTAAACATCTTGGAGCCGTTGATGACCCATTCGTCGCCCTCGCGCACGGCCCTTGTGGTCGCCGCCGCGACATCCGAGCCGCATTCGGGTTCGGTGAACCCCAGCGCGATGGTGATATCGCCTTTCATCGCACCACCGAGAATGCGGTCCTTCATCTCCGGTGTGCCGACGGCTCGGATGATCGACGCCACCATTCGAGTGGTCTCCGACAGGTACATGGGCGCTTCCGCTCGCATGAGTTCCTCTCGCAGGACCTGCTCGTCCCATGCATCGCGGTTCTGGCCGCCGAATTCGGTAGGCCAGCGCGGGGCGAAATAACCTTCGTCCACCAGCCCCTTGGCGAAATCGTCGTCGTGGGAAACGCCGCTCCGGTAGATCCGCTCCTCGGACTCGGACGTCATCGCTTTCGCAAGGTAGCCGCGTACTCCGTCGCGGTATGCCGCGGTGTTGGCGTCGAGCTGAAAGTGCATGGATCAGAACCAATCTGTCTCACAGCAGGGCCGGGGGCGGGATGCGCGATAATGTTACTCTCATTTGTGAGAGTAACCATATCCGCGTGTGATGGGACCTGAGTGTGGACTTGAGCCTGTCAGGCGAACAGCGTCAGCTCGTCGACTCCTTTGCCGCGATGTATGCGCGCGAGTCGACGTCTGCTCGGGTGCGGGCTGCGGAGCCTTCGGGTTTCGATTCCCGGTTGTGGAAGGCACTGCTGGAGACCGGTGCGGTGCAGATGGCCGTCGGCGAAGCCGCGGATGGCTGGGGTGCAACCGAGCTCGAATTGGCCTTGATCGCCGAGCAGTACGGTCGGGCGGTCGCCTCCGCGCCCGTCATCGAGGCCCAGGTCGCAGCCAGGCTGCTCGCCGGGTCCGGTAACACCGGCGCGGGTCTGCTGGCCGATGCGATGGCGGGCGACAAGCTCGTCAGCTTTGCGCCGCGCGTCGCGCGTGACCGCGTACTCGGGCTCGTACCCGCCGGGGCCGTGGCGGATACGGTGGTGGCGCTAGTGGGCGAGCGCCTGATCGCGGTGCCGCTCGGCGAGAACCGTCGCCTGGTGCAGAATCTCGGGTCGCTTCCGCTGGCCGACATCACGGTCGACGACGACGTCGTGGTGGTTCTTGCCGAAGGAGACGATGCGAGGCGGATGTTCTCCGATGCACTGGATCTGTGGCTCGCGCTGACCGCTTCGGCTCTCGCGGGCGCGGCGAAGAAGGCCGTCGAACTGGGTGTGGACTACGCCAAGCAACGACATGCGTTCGGGAGCCCGATCGGATCTTTTCAGGCGGTGTCTCATCCGTTGGCGGACAGCGCCACTGCGGCCGACGGCGCGCTGTTGCTGGCGTTCGAGGCGGCGTGCGCATTCGCCGACGAGCCCCAGCGCGTCACTGAGCTGGCAGCCATGGCCTTCGCATTCGCATACGAGACGGCGCGCGACGCGACACAGCGCAGCCTGCATATCCATGGGGGTTACGGATTCTCCATGGAAGGTGACATCCAGCTGTACTACCGCCGGGTCCGGGGGTGGGCGATGGTGTATGGCGAATCGGCCGTCGCCCTCGACCGCGTCGCGGACGCCCGCTACGGGGCCGTGGCGAACTGAACGGCTATTACGCCTCGGCGCGCACTCGGTCTTTGACCGAAAGGACTATCGGGGGAGCGGCTCGCCAATTCGGCACTCCCTGCTCCTCGCCGGCGGTGGCACGCTTGTCATCCCGTACGCCGACCCAGTGCGAGTGGTTCAGCTGGTGCAGGGTGAAGCAGGACTGCAGGGCGTTGTAGAAACCCATGTTGTCCACGGACTGGTTGACCGACTCCTTGATGAGCAGAGCGGCCATCGTCGGCACCGTGGCGATGCGCCGCGCCATTTCGAGTGTGCGGTCTGATAACTCCTCTCTCTTGAAGATCTTGCTGACCATGCCGAGTCGGTAAGCCTCCTCGATGTCGATCGCATCGCCGGTCAGCATCAGTTCCTTGGTGCGACGGGGGCCGAACTCCCATGGGTGCCCGAAGTACTCCATGCCACACATGCCGAGCCG
>NZ_JCALCO010000005.1:0-237454 GCF_059812385.1 Mycobacterium sp. NGS58
ACCCGTTCCTACTTGAGGTCGAACCGGTCGTTGTTCATGACCTTCACCCACGCCGCGACGAAGTCCTCGACGAACTTGCCGTGCGCGTCGTCCTGGGCGTAGACCTCGGCCAATGCGCGCAGCACCGAGTTCGAACCGAAGACAAGGTCATTCGGGGTCGCCGTCCACTTGAGCGCCCCGGAGGCCCGGTCGTGCCCTTCGTAGACGTTCTCCGCGGTCTCCGACGCCTTCCACTCGGTGTTCATGTCGAGCAGGTTGACGAAGAAGTCGTTCGTCAGCGCACCCGGCCGGTCGGTGAACACGCCGTGCTTGCTGCCGCCGTGGTTGGCGCCCAGGGCACGCAGTCCGCCGACGAGCACCGTGAGCTCCGGACCCGTCACGCCCAATAGGTATGCCCGGTCCATCAGGAGCTGCTCGAGCGGGGCCTTTTCGCCTGGCCGCGCGTAGTTGCGGAACCCGTCGGCCCGCGGTTCGAGCACCGCGGCGGACTCCACATCGGTGGTCTCCTGAGACGCGTCGGTACGCCCGGGAGCGAAGTGCACCGAGATCTCGTAACCGGCGTCCTTGGCCGCCTTCTCGACCGCCGCGGAACCCGCCAGCACGATCAGGTCCGCAATCGAGATCTTCTTGCCGTCGGAGGCCGAGGCGTTGAAGTCCTGCTGGATCTGCTCCAGGACGGGCAGCACCTTGTCGAGTTCGGAGGGCTCGTTGACCTCCCAGCTCCGCTGCGGCTCGAGGCGAAGCCGCCCGCCGTTGGGGCCACCGCGCTTGTCGGTGTTGCGGTAGCTGATCGCGGCCGACCAGGCGGTCTTGACCAGCTGGGGGACGGAGAGACCGGATGCGAGCACCTTGCCCTTCAGGGCCGCGACGTCCTTATCGTCGACCAGTTCGTGGTCGACGGCCGGCACGGGGTCCTGCCACAGCTGCGGTTCGGGGATCCAGGGTCCCAGGAAGCGGGTGACAGGTCCCATATCGCGGTGCAGCAGCTTGTACCACGCCTTGGCGAAGGCGTCGGCCAGCTCCTCGGGGTGGTCAAGCCAGCGCCGGGTGATGTCGCGGTAGATCGGGCTCTCCCGCAACGAGATGTCGGTGACCAGCATCGTCGGGGCGCGCCCCGGCCCACCGAACGGGTCGGGGATGGTTCCCGCGCCGGCGCCATCCTTGGCGGTGAACTGCCACGCCCCGGCGGGGCTCTTGGTCAGCTCCCACTCGTGGCCGTACAGCGTCTCCAGGAAGGAGTTGTCCCACTTGGTCGGCGTCGGCGTCCAGACGACCTCCAGGCCGCTGGTGATGGCGTCCTTGCCCACGCCGCTCCCGTAGGAGCTCTTCCAGCCGAGCCCTTGCTGTTCGATCGGGGCGGCCTCGGGCTCGGGACCAACCAGGTCGGCGTCACCGGCACCGTGGGTCTTGCCGAAGCTGTGGCCACCGACGATCAGTGCGGCCGTCTCCTCGTCGTTCATCGCCATCCGGCCGAACGTCTCGCGGATGTCGATCGCTGCGGCAATCGGGTCGGGCTTGCCTTCGGGGCCTTCGGGATTCACATAGATCAGGCCCATGGTGGTGGCGCCGTAGGGCTGTGCGAGATTGCGTTCGCCCGAGTAGCGCTTGTCGGTACCCAGCCATTCCTCTTCTTCACCCCAGAGGATCTCTTCGGGCTCCCAGACGTCCTCGCGGCCGAAGGCGAAGCCGAAGGTCTTGAATCCCATCGACTCCAGGGCCACGTTGCCCGCGTAGGTGATCAGGTCCGCCCAGGAGAGCTTGTTCCCGTACTTCTTCTTGATCGGCCACAGCAGCCGGCGGGCCTTGTCGAGGCTCGCGTTGTCCGGCCAGCTGTTGAGCGGGGCAAAGCGCTGCATGCCCTGGCCGGCGCCGCCGCGGCCGTCCTGGATCCGGTAGGTGCCCGCGGCGTGCCAGCTCATCCGGATGAACAGGCCGCCGTAGTGGCCGTAGTCGGCGGGCCACCAGTCCTGCGAGGTGGTCATCAGCGAGATCATGTCGGCCTTGAGCGCGTCGACGTCGAGCTTGGCGAACTCCGTAGCGTAGTCGAAGTCCTCGCCGAGCGGATTGGATTGCGGCGAGTGCGGATGCAGCCTCGACACGTCGACCTGGTTGGGCCACCAGTCCTGGTTGGTCAGTGGAGCATTCGACTTCGGCTGCGGTGAAGGGATTGCTGGGTTTTCGCTTTCGCTTGTGCTGGCCGTCCCGGCTCCGGGTTGGGGTGGACGGCTAGCGGATGTATCAGATGACACAGCATTCCTTTCGAGGGTGGGTGAATCGGGCTGCGATCTAAGAACCTGTCGTCGAGCAATCGGCGCACAGGCCCCAGTAGATGACTTCGGCCTCGTCGAGCACGAAGCCATCAAGAATGTTGTCGTCGTCCGAGGGGATGAGGCACGGCGCGTCACCGACGGCACAGTCGATGTCGGCGATGATCCCGCAGGACCGGCACACGACGTGGTGATGGTTGTCGCCGACGCGCGATTCATAGCGCGCCACCATGCCCAGGGGCTGGATGCGCCGTACCAGGCCCACGGTGGTCAGCGCGTTGAGCACGTCATAGACGGCTTGGCGCGAGACATCGGGAAGGCCCACTCGGACGGCCGAAAAGATCGTCTCGGTGTCGGCGTGCGGATTGGCGTCGACGACTTCCAGCACGGCGACCCGGGGCCGGGTCACCCGCAGATCGGCCATCCGCAACCTGTCCGCGTAATCGGCCGTCGATGACACGCCACCAATATGACGCACTTATCTGGAACGAGTCAAGACTTTATTGTGAAGTGGGGCACAACTCTGCGTGACGACTGAGCTGCATCACCCGGTTCTCAGGTGGGCTTCAGCGCGCTGCCTTTGCGCCAATCGTCCCAGCTGATCGTCCAGTCGCCGTTCTGAGCCAGCGTCAGCGGCGGCCCGCCGCTGTTTCGGACCTCGACCACGTCGCCGGGTACCGAAAAGTTGAAGAACCATTTCGCGTTGTCGGCGTTCAGGTTCAGGCAGCCGTGCGAGGTATCGCGGTGCCCCTGGGCCCATACCGTCGCGTCGAGCTCGTGCAGGTATATGCCGTCCGTGCTGATCTTGGTGGCCCAGTTGATGGTCTCGCGGTATCCGAGCCGGGAATTCTTGGGCAGGCCAAAGGTCGAGGAGTCCATGATGACGGGATTGCCCTTGTCCAAGACGGTGTAGATCCCGGAGGGCGTCCATAGCGAGATGGTTCTCCCGCCGACGTCTTCGGTGCCGCCCATTCCCATGGACGTGGGCATCGTGCGCTGCAGGGTCCCGTTGCTGAAGACGCTGACCTGATGGGTGGCGTCATCGGCGATCGATACGTGGGCATCGCCGACACGGAAGGACACCTTGGTGTCGTCTTGCCCGAATAGTCCGTCGCCCAGGGCTATCCCATAGATCTTCGCCTCGGCGGTGACGTTCGTGCCGGGCGCGTAGTAGCGCTCGGGCCGCCAATGCGCGTTCTGATCATCGACCCAATACCAGGAACCCTCGACTTTCGGGTCGGTGGTCACCGACAGCTGCCGCTCGGCGGTGGCACGGTCGGCGATCTTCTCGTCGAAGTGCGCGACGATCACCGTTCCCACGCCATAGGTGCCGCCGTCACGCAACGTGGCCTCCGACGTGGTGGTGAAGGACACCTTGGTCTGGTTGGACGGCTTCAGCGTGGAGAACGACGAAACCTGCTTGGCCGCAACGCCACTGATGCCGCTGCTGCTGACCGTCAGCGTGTAGGTGCGCCCGTAGCCCAGTGGGACCGTCGGCTTCCACACGGTGTTGTCCGGGGTCATGACACCCTCGACCGGTTTGCCACTCTCGTTGACCATGTCGACGGCCGTCAGCGTCCCGTTGTCGGCTTTGACCATGACCGGGGCGACGGGGTCGACGTCACGGGCGTTCGGACCCGGGGAGATCGTTATTCGGGCCGGCTCAGCGGTTTTCGCGGGGGCGCCGGGTTGACCACAGGCACTGCCCGAGCAGTGCGACGTCGAGGCGACGAAAATCGCAGCCACCACGGCGACGACCACGCACACCGCGAGCAGGACTTGGCGGGGGCGGCTCATGCGGAGGATCCGGCCGATGAACTGATCGCTGAACTTGGACGTCATGGAGTTGCCGAATCCCTGCTCTCCGTTGCTCGCAGGCTGCAAAGTTCCGCCCGGCGAAGTCGAATGTTGTAGATGAGGTATCCCGGGACGTGCGGTTTCTAAACCGTCGGGTGGTTCGGCTTGGCCACCGAAAACCGCCGCCGGCCGGCCGCGAGGGATCATGGCTACATGGCCGATGAGGACCTCGACCGCCTCTATGAGGTGCCGCCGCAGGAGTTCACCGCGGAACGCGCGAGACTGGCCGCCGCGGCCAAGAAACGCGGCGATGACGCGGCCGCCAAACGAATTTCCGCTGCCAACAAGCCGACAACGGCGGCGTGGATCATCAACCGGCTGGCGCTTCGGCACACCGACACCCGGCAGCGGTTGACCGACCTCGGTAAGCGATTGCGCGCCGCGCACGAGGCGATGGACGGCGGCCGCATCCGGGACCTGTCGGCCGAGCAACACAAACTCATCGACGCACTCGCCCGCGAGGCGCTGCAGGCCGCCGACGTGACGCAACCGTCGGCGACCGTGCGGGAAGACCTGACCAGCACCCTGCAGGCCGCCATCGCCGACCCGGGGATCAGCGAGCGACTCGGCAGGCTGACCCGGCCCGAGCAGTGGTCGGGTTTCGGTGCCTTCGGCGACGCCTCGCCGGAATCGGTGGACGCTGCCGACGAACCGGCGAGGCGGCGCAGCACCCCGGAGCGGAAGCGGCCCGCGAAGCAGCACGCGGCCGACCACGCACAGCAGCGACGGCACGAAAAGCTGAGCACGGCCCTTGCCGCCGCGGAGCGCGCCAAGGCCGAGGCCGACGACCTGGTGGCCGAGCGACAAGCACAACGGGTCGCCGCTCAACAGCGCCGCGACGCCGCGGCGAGCGCGCTGCGGGCGGCCGAACGGGAGCTCAAGGGCGCCCAAAAGGAGTATGACGCGGCACAGCAAGCCGGCCGTGCTGCCGCGAAAGCCGTGACGGAGGCAAAGAGCCGGTTGAAGCGGGCATAGTTCGGCGGCGCGTTTCCGCGCGCCCGACCGGGGTATCAGCTCAGCCGTGACTTCTTTATGGATGACCGAACGAACCGAACAGCCTTGGGCTGCAAGCAAGCTTGACCAAGAGTCCGGGTCCGCCGATGTCATCGTCGTGGGTGCCGGCATTACCGGGCTGGTGACAGCGGTCTTACTGGCCCGCGCGGGCAAGGATGTGCTGGTCCTGGAGGCACGCACGGTGGGGGCGTGCGCGACGGGCAACACCACCGCCAAAATCAGCCTGCTGCAGGGCAGCCAGCTTTCCAAGGTGCTGCCAAGGCACGGCAGGGAGGTGGCCCGCGCGTACGTCGACGGCAATCGTGAAGGCCAGGAGTGGGTGCTGAGCCACTGCGAGGCGCACGGAGTGGCGGTGCAGCGCGAGGATGCATACACCTACGCCCAGTCTGTGCGGGGCGTCCCCTCGGCGCGGGCCGAACTTGCCGCGTGTCAGGCGGTCGGCCTGCCGGCAGTGTGGGACGACGATGCCGACGTACCGTTCTCGTATCACGGCGGAGTGCGCCTGGCCGACCAGGCGCAGTTCGACCCGATGTCGTTCCTCGACTCGTTGGTGGTGGAGTTGCTCGGTCGCGGTGGGCGGCTGGTCGAGCACACGCGGGTGCGGCGCGTCTCCTGGCGCGGCAAGAAGGTACGCGTGCATGTCAACGACGCCGCCCAGCAGGACGCCCAACTTCAGGCCACCCAGCTGGTGCTCGCGACGGGCATCCCGATCCTGGATCGCGGCGGCTATTTCGCGCGGGTGAAGCCGAGCCGGTCCTACTGCTTGGCTTTCAAGGTTCCGGGCAACATCACGCGGCCGATGATGATCTCCACCGACTCGCCGACGCGTTCGGTGCGCTACGCACCGGTCACGGACGGGGAGCGGCTGATCGTGGGCGGGGCCGGCCACACCGTGGGCCGGGAGAAGAGTCCGTCCGAGGCGCTGAATGAGCTGTCGACGTGGACCCGCAAGCACTATCCGGGTGCCGTGCAGACCCATTTCTGGTCGGCGCAGGACTACACGCCCATCGACCACCTACCGTATGTGGGTCCCATCCTGCCGAACACCGAGAGCATCTTCATCGCAACGGGTTTCAACAAGTGGGGCATGACCAACGGCCCCGCCGCCGCGTTGGCGCTGTCGAGTCGCATCCTGGGCGGGCGGATGGATTGGGCCCGCGCGTTCGCCAGCTGGAGTCCGCACGAGCTGACGGGCCTGACGACGGCCCTGCAGGCCAACCTCGAGGTCGGCTTCAACCTGACGAAGGGCTGGATCACGCCGGCGATACGCACTCACCGCCGCAGCCCCGTCGACGGCGAAGGCGGGGTGGTGAGCGGCCCGCCGTGGCATCTGGAAGCCCGGTGCCGCGTCAACGGGACCGAGCACCGCATCTCACCGGTATGCCCGCACCTGGGCGGGATTGTGAACTGGAACGACGCCGACAACGCTTGGGAGTGTCCGCTGCACGGGTCACGGTTCGCGCCCGACGGAACCCTGCTGGAGGGGCCGGCCACTCGCGATCTGACCGCCTAGACCTGCGGGTCAGCCCGCCTTTTGAAACACGAGCCAGCGCAACTCTATTGGGGAATCGTCGCGCTCGACGTCGAATACGTCGAGGCCCCCGGCCCAACCTTCGAACCAGCCCGTGGGCGGCCAGGCGTCCGACGGCAGCCGCGCCTTCTCGTACTCGTAGGCAGCGTCGTCGGCGATCGGCTCCAGAGGCAGGCCGGCCGCCGCGGCGCTTACCTCGTCGCGGGTGAAGATCATGCTGTTGCACTGCTGACTCAGTTGCACCGCGACCTCGTCGGGAACGTAGCCGTCGCGGGCCAGGAAGGTGTTGAACACCAAACGCCCGCCGGGCGCCAGGCATTCGGTGGCGAGTTCGAATACGCCGCGCAACTCGTGTGTCGTCCGGAAGTCGGACACCACCTCCGAGAGCACCATCAGCTGGTACTCCTCGCGCACGCTCTCCATAGCGGTGAACACGTCGCTTTGAATGACGTTCACGCGCAACGATTCTGCGGCGGCTTCGGAAACAATCACTTCGGCGAACTTCGCGGTCAGTTCGACCGCATCGACGGGATGTCCGCGCCGGCCGAGGGCAAGGGCGTTCCGCCCGGTTCCCGCGCCGACGTCCAGCACCCGATAGGTCGAGGGATCGTCCGCCTCGGCGGCCAGCGCCAACACGCGTGCGTCCGGCTCGGTGCCGAACAGCGGCGGTGGGCGGATTTCCATCCACTGTTGGTAGTCGGCCTCGACAGTGCGCCAGTCGGCCTGGACGCGGAAATTCACCCCCTCGCCGAAGGGAGCCTGATACGAGATCAGGACATCCGAACGATGGGAGGCCTTGAAGGCCTTCGCCAACTCGACTTCCAGCGCTGCCCGCAGGTGCGCCGATTGTTCGGGGGTATACCAGACACCCAGCGTGGCGCACACGTTGCCGCACAACAGGACGTACTCGTCGATCAGGCCCGGCACCGCCGGCACCCTGATCTGGCCCTCGGCCGACAATCGGCGATACAGCCGCCTGATCATCGCTTCGCGCAGCATCGAAGGATCGAACGGCCTATTCGGCTGATCCTGCACCAGAACCTTCTACACGACGGGCGGCCTTTCCACCACCGCTGCAACGAACGGACGGTTTGCCTCGCCCGATCAAACCGCGGGTGCCGGGCGGGCCGCCTCTTCGAGGAGATCGGCGGCGCGGCCAACGCTTTCCGCGGGTTTGCTCATCTGGGCGGCGACCTCGCGGGCGCGGGCGGCGCATCCCGGCGTGAGGACCGTGCGTAGGTCGGCGACCAGCGAGTCCAAGGTGCTCTCGGAAAAGGCCCGTCCGGAACCGGCTTTCATTTGTTCGACGGCCCTCGCCCACATCGGCTGGTCCCATACGGTCCACAGGATGAGCGTGGGGACTCCGGCGCGCAGGCCCGCGGCCGTGGTGCCCGAGCCACCGTGATGGACCACCGCCCGGCATTCCGGGAAGATGGCCGCATAGTTCATCGCTCTTACCACCTTGACGTGGTCGAACAGCGCGACCTCAGCGAAGTCATTCGCGCCGCTGCAGATCAATGCCCGCTCGCCCAACTGCGAGCAGGCCGCGCTGATCACTGCGACGGTCTCGGCGGGAGAGCTGACGGGCGTGCTGCCGAATCCGAAGTAGATGGGCGGCGTCCCGTCCGCTATCCAGGACAACACCTCGTCGTCGTTGTCCGTCGGCAACTCCAGCGTCAACGAACCGACAAAAGGACGCCGGCCGCCCGGTTCCAGCCATTCGGCGGCGGGCCCGGGCAGGCAGAGCTCGTCGTAAGTCTGGATTTCCAATACCTCACTCGCTGGGCCCGCGGCCGATTCGGTTGCCTCGGGCAAGCCAAGCGCACGACGTTGGGCCGCTTCGGCATCCTTCGTTATGCCGGAATACAGGTCGCTCGACGGCATGATTCGCGCCGGGAAGACGTGCAGCGCCGCGAGCGGGATGCGGTGATGTTCGGCGACATTGGTGGCCAGTGCCTGATCGTTCATGTGCGCCACCAGCAGATCGGCACCCGTTGCCACCGACGTCAGCGTCGCGGTCTTGTCCATCCAGATCCGGGTCACGCGCTCGACAACGTGCGACAGCCCGCTGACGCCCCAATGGAGCGAGCCGAGCAATTCCTGAGCCGCGCTCATCCCGCGTTCCGTATCCGGCCCGTACCCGACGGCCGCAAGGCCCGTCGACTCGACGAAGGCGGTCATGTTGGGCGGGGCCGCGAGGAGCACCTCGTGGCCTCGGTTCATCAGCGCGCGACCGACGGCGGCGCAGGGTTCGACGTCGCCGCGGCCGCCGTAGGTGACCAACACGATTTTCATTCGACAGACCTCACTTGCGGGATCCCACAAATCCAAGCAGAACCGGCGCCGCAAGACTCGTTGGACGCCGGCCCATCGCGTTGACCTCGGGCTTTGCCGTCGCCGGGCGAGTGAAATCGGACCGGGGAGGTGAGCAACGCGTCGTGCATCCCGTTGTGAGCGGGCTGAGAGTGATTTGCGCAATACGCGCCTAACCCTTGCGAGTTTCCGCCGTCATGTGCAGGTAACCTATCGTTAATCCTCGACAACAATTTCGCTGTATTGGTTGACGTGGGAGCACATGCAAACGTGTGAGACCGTTCGCTAGCACTGGGGACGGCCTGATTCGGCCGTTTCCGTTCGCGGCAATGGCAGCACCGGAGGGAATGCGATTTGTTTGCTGCTCAGTTGGCTATCCCCACACGACGCGCATCGGGGCCGTCGATGCTCTCGCGGCCCTGAAAGCTATCGGAGGAGAACGACATGGACTTCGCGTGTCTACCGCCGGAGGTTAACTCCGCGCGGATATACGCCGGTCCAGGGTCGGGACCGATGCTGGCCGCCGCGATGGCCTGGGACGAATTGGCCGCCGCCCTGCAATCGACGGCGAACTCCTATCAGGCCGAGATCACGGCCTTGACTTCCGGTCCGTGGGTCGGCCCGTCGTCTGCGTCCATGGTCGCAGCGATCACCCCTTACCTGGCGTGGATGAGGACCACCGGCGCCCAGGCCGAGGAAACCGCCAACAAGGCCAGAGCCGCGGCCTTCGCCTACGAGACGGCGTTCGCCGAGACCGTGCCGCCCCCGGTGGTCACGGCCAACCGCACCCTGCTGGCGACGCTCGTCGCGACGAACGTCCTCGGACAGAACACGCCGGCGATCGCCACCACCGAGGCCGAGTATGCCGAGATGTGGGCCCGAGACACCGCGGCCATGTTTGGCTACGCCGGTTCGACGGCCGCGGCGACGCGGTTGACGCCGTTCGCCCAGCCCGACGAGACCACCAGCTCCGACGCCGGTCAATCCGAATCGGTGCTCCAGGCCACCGGGACCGCCGCCGGGAACACCCGTAACGCCGTGCAGCAATCGTTCTCCGCGGTACCCAACCTGCTGAACAACGCCGCGATAAGCCCGGCCGCCGCCGCTCCGGCGTCGGCGACGGACGTGCTGGGGCTGGGGAGCGATCTCGTCACATTCTTTCTCGACGCGCCGGCCAGCGTCGCCGGGCTCAGCATCGACACCCCGGGTACGTTGATCGCGCTGCCCTTCGACGTGGCCGGCACAATGACCGGTTTCCACACCGATGACATCGTCAGCGGTTGGGCCGGAGTGCAGTCCTGGCCGGGGGTGGGCGCGGTGCCGCCCTCACCATTCCCGGTCATCACGAACCCGGCGGGCGGATTCGGATCCTTGGCGTCGGCCGGTCTGGGCCAGGCGAACACCGTCGGTGGCCTGTCGGTGCCGCCAGGGTGGACAGCCGCCGCCCCGGCGATCCGCCCGGCCGCCCTGGTGCTGCCGGCCACCAGCGCCGGCGCGGGCGCAGAAGCCGCCGCGGCCGCGGCCGCGGCCGCTCCCAGTGGCTCCGGCGGTTTGTTCGGCGAGATGGCGGTGGCCAGCATGGCCGGGCGCGCGATGGCGGGTACGGGTGGCGCCCTGGGACGCGAGCGGGCCCGAGCCGGCGAGATCGAAAAGGCGACGCGCGAGGCACCGAAGGAGCCGACGAAAGAGCCGGCGACCCCGCCGCAGGTTGTCGCGGGTGGGCCGATCACGAGCATCGCCGCCGAGCTGCGTGAGCTGGCGTCGCTGCGCGACGCGGGGATTTTGACGCAGCAGGAATTCGAAGAGCAGAAAAAGCGCCTGCTGCCAAGCTGATTGCGGCGCCATGCGCCGTGCGCTTGGCCAGGGCACACTAGGTGGGAACACTTCAGTGAAGGCTCTTCATGGACAACTCGATCGCCCATACTTCTGACGCAGTGCAGATGCGGGTGCAGGCGTTGCTCCGCTATCCGGTGAAGTCAATGCTCGGCGAATCCCTCGATCGCCTGCTGATCGACGAGCGTGGCGCCGAGGGCGACCGGCGAATGGCGCTTGTCGACGGCCAAACCGGGCACGTGGCCAGCGCCAAGAATCCCCGGCTGTGGCGCGATCTCTTGACGTGCACCGCGCATGGTGATGCCCAGGGCGTGCACATCAGCATGCCTGATGGAACCGATGTGGCCGCCGATGATCCCGGCGTCGACGAGCTGATCTCGCGCCTGACCGGTCGGCAGGTCAGTTTGGTCACTCAACGCCCCGAGGGCGCGACACTGGTGCGGCCCGATCCGGAGAAACTCCTGGAACTCGGCCTCGACGCCGAGGTGGACGGTCGCATCCTGCGGATCGCTGCGGCCACCCCGGGCGAGTCGTTCACCGACGAAGCTCCATTGCATGCCATCACGACGGCCACCCTGGAGCACATCGGGGTGGAGGCGCTGCGGTACCGGCCGAATCTGGTGATCGGAACGCCGCAGGACTACCCTCCGTATGCCGAAAACGACTGGGTGGGAGGCCAACTCGTCATCGGGGAGACGCGGCTGCGCGTCCTGACGGCGACGTCGCGCTGCGTGGTTCCCACCCTCGAACACGGGCCGCTGCCGCGGGCGCCGCAGGCTCTCCGCATACCGGCGGCCGAAAATCGGCTGAACACAGGCGGTCACGGCGCCCAGCCGTGCGCCGGCGCCTATCTGGCGGTGGTGACCAAGGGCGTCATCCGTGTCGGTGACCCGGTCGCCGTCGGGCCGTAATTGTTTCGGCAGCAAAGCATCTCAGTGGTTTCACCCGCCCAGGTTGCGCACCGCTGTGTCGAGTTCTTCGGCTTGCTCCGCCAACTCGCGCTCTGATAAGTCCGCGTGGCCGACTCGTTGCACCAACTCCTGGCGCGTCGCAACCTGCAGGGCCCCCCGATAGTCATTCGAGTCCAGATCCGCCGGCGCGACGACCGCGGCGCGGCCTTCGATCACCACCAGCGCCGCGCTCGCCTCCGGGCTGGCGAGCAACTGTCGCACGTCCTCAGCACCGATGGTCACGACCCGCCCCGTCCGGTACGTTGTTGCAGTTCGTCGATCAGGCGGGAGGCCTGGGCCTTGGTGAGGTTTTCCGGGATCTCTTGGACCGCTTCTTGCGCGAGCGTGTTCAAGTAGCTGCGCTGCGGGCCGGTCATGGGTTCATCGCCCGTCACCCACTGCGACTGGTCCTTTTCCGGATTCTCCTGTGGCGCCTGCGCGGCATCGTCGGCCATGCCTGTGGCTATGCCCACTAGCGAGCCGACATAATCAGGAAGTGACGGTTTCGGCATGTCAGCCGCCTACCCCGACAATCTTCATCGCCAGTAGCACCGCCACCGCGATGAACGCCACGGCAAAAACGCACACCGCGAGGACGGTGAGGGCGGAACTGGGAGTGAATCGCCGGGTGTTCGGCGGTTGTGGCTCAGACACACCGGAGGTTTGGGGCGCGGCCGGGGGAGTGGTGCCCGGTGCGGCACCTCCCCCCGGCTCCAGCCCGGGTGTGCGTCGGATCAGGATCGGGAGGTTGTGCGGTCATGATTTACACCGGCCTTGTCGTCGCGGACGACGGTGGAAGCATTCGGTCGCATCGCCACGCGGCGGCAGTCGACCTTGTTGTTTCTATGAGTCTCACCGCGGGCTCCCTCCTCTGGAGCATGGCGGTACCCGCCCACCTGCCGCCCAAACGGCCGGTGCGGAACGAGGTCGAGCGGTATCAGCGGGGTCGGCGCCCGTGTTTCCTGATGGAGCGAGGCGGCGGTCATCGAAAGGGTTGCCTGCCAACACCTTCCGGTTTGCCGGGTAGGGCAGCGCCGCTAGTTCTCCGAGTTTGGCGTGGGACTCTGCGCAGACTCCCATTTCGCCCCGAGCGACCGTGTGACCCGCGTGCCGGCCGACAGCTCGAGTTGAAAGGTTTCACCGCCGTCGGCCTCGAACGTGATGAGATACCCCGCGTCGCTGGGATCCTTGAAGACGACTTTGTAGGGCTGTTCACCGGAGCCGCGGTCCACGGCGATGATGTCGCCTGGAGTGACGTCGTCGATCAGGTCGTCGCCGGAGACTTTGGACATACGGTCGACGTTAGCCGAAGAAACGCGGCGACCATTCGGCCGGCGCACTGACCGACCTCACCTAGGGCTGCAGAAACGCCTTGATGGCGCGCCGCTCATCCATGGCCGGTAGGCCTCGGCGACCTGCTCGAGGGGCAGGCGCAGGTCGAATACCTTGCCCGGGTTGATTCTTCCGTCGAGCACCAACTCGATGAGGGCAGGCAGGAAGTGCCGGACCGGGGCGGGCCCGCCGCGCAGCCCGACCTGGGTGCTGAAAAGTTGTTCGCACCGACTCCGCTTGGCAACCACCCATCAGCACGCGGTGCACACACGAACTCTGAACGCCGTTGCGGCAGTTCGGACAAGTGCCGTCGGAGGCGTAGAAGGACCCGATGACGAACTGGCCGGGCTTGACCGAGGTGACGTCGCTGCCGACCTCTTCGACGACGCCGCAGTACTCGTGACCGAACGGCTTCGGCTCGGGGACCGGATTGATGCCGCGGTAGTCCCAGAGATCCGAACCGCACACGCAGGTCGCGGTGGTGCGGATGATGGCGTCGGTGGGTGCGACGATCTCGGGTTCCGGCAGTTCTTCGAATCGGACATCACCTGCGCCGTAGATGACGGCTCCGCGCATAACGCCTCCCTCTGAGGGTTGTGCACGCCCAGCTACCCGGGAATCGCTGCGTTCAACCCCACCTCAACGCCATTTGATGCCGCACCCGATGGACGGGCGCTGGTCGGGATCGACCGGACGCCCGGCCAGTACCGCGTCCACGGCGGCGCGGACGTCCGCGGCCGTGACCGGGCGGCCGTTTTTGGGCCGCGAATCGTCAAGCTGGCCCCGGTAGACCAGTCGACGTTCACCGTCGAAAACGAATGTGTCCGGCGTGCAGGCCGCCGAATACGCGCGGGCGACATCTTGCGTTTCGTCGTAGAGGTACGGGAAGGTCCAGCCGTGGCCGCGGGCCTCCGCGACCATCTGATCGGGCCCGTCCTGCGGGTAGGTCGTCACGTCATTGCTCGAAATGCCGACCATCGCAACGCCTTGCCCGGCGAGGTCACGGCCGAGGGCGGCGAGCCCGTCGGCGACGTGTTTCACATACGGGCAGTGATTGCAGATGAAGGCGACAACCAGGGCCGGCCCGGTCAGGTCGTCGCTGCTGAGTGTGCGGCCGGTGGCCGGCTCGGGCAGGGCGAACGCCGGTGCAACGGTGCCGAGTGCGAGCATGCTGGACTCGATGGCCATGCGGGCCAGAGTATCGGCATAAGGCAAGTTCGCGCACCATACTGCAGGGCTAGTACGAAACACCTTGAGCTGTATGGAAATTGATCGCCGTCGTCGCGGGTGTTCCGCAACTTGGCGTCGGCCTGTGCCCACCTGGCCGCGGCCTACGCGTCCAGTTGGCTTGCACGGCCGAGCGGACGAACGACTGACGGGGTCAGACGCGCGGCGCGCCCTGGTTGATCTTGTCGGCCGCGAACGTCGCGGCCTGGGCCGTCATCCCGTCCTCGATGTAGGAAACGTGCGCAATGATGTTGCCGCCGCCTGAGCAGATCGGATCGTCGGGGGCGCACAGGCTGGTGACCTTGGAGCCATAAGCCGGGTTGATCGTCGGCAGCGGTTGGCCGCCCCACAGCATGCTGGAGAACTGGCTGGTCGGCTCGCCGAAGAGGGCGACTGCGGCGACGTGATCGGCCACCGAGGCCGGCATCGCGTTGGTGGCCAGGTCGATGACCGTCGAGCCCTGGGAGTAGCCGCCGAGCACGATCCGCGAGTTCGGGCAGCTGCCCACCACGTCTTGGATGTGCGCGCTCGCGTCGGCGGACCCGGCGTTGGCGCTGTTGTGGTAATCGTCGTTGGCGGGGTAGTTGACCGCGTAGACATCGACGGACTTACCGCCGAGCTGCGACGTCAACGAGTCGACGAACGCCTGTCCGATGTTGCCGAGACCGGGCTCCTGATGGGTGCCCCGAGCGAACACTACCGAGACGTCCGAACACCCATCGGCGACGGCGGTGGGGGCCGCGAAGGGTGCACTCAGCAGCGCCCACGCCGTCACGACCGACATACCAACCCAGCGAGCAGATCTGCGTGCACTCATGCCGAGATCCTGTCATATCGCCGGCAAGGGCGGTCCCGGCGGTTGGCGCAAGGACAGCGAGAAACGTTCGATCAGACGAACGACGTTGCAGCACAGAGCCCCTAAGGTCGGGTGCGGCGGATGCGAATGGGTCCGGACCATTCGCCGTCGGGATCGACGACGTTGCCGCGTTGGGTGATCTCCACGTCACCGGATCTCGCGAGCCGCCGGGCGGCCTCCCGGGCGTCGTCCATCAGAGCGCGCCAATCGTCGCCGCCCACCGCACGGGCGGCGTCCGACGGGCAGATGCTGCTCCCCGGACCACGATGCTCGGCCAACGCGAGAATCGACGACTCGAGCCGGCGCCTCATGGGGCCATCGCCGAGGGCGATCTCGGCATTGTCGGCGCCTGTCCCACCGCCGCTTGACACACGCCCTAGTTCGGCACGCAATCGCTCGCCCATCCCACCAGTCAAGCCACGCCGCCGCCCGTTCGCCACCCGGAACCGCACCCGGCGTGCGGGCGTTTGCAGCAGGTGGCCGACAACACCAACGGGCGCACCAGGCAGCAACTCGCGGCCGAGGTCGTATTCCTGACGCGTAACGGGTCCGCTACGCGTTCTGACACACGACCGTCACCGCCCGCGCCACTGGGGTTTGCGCTTCTCGGCCCAGGCCCGCAGCCCCTCGGCGACGTCTTCGGTCGCGCCGGCCACCTTCCGCATGGTCTCGCCGAAGCGCACCGATTCGATCCAGCCCATGTCGGCGGTTCGCCACGCCACTTCCTTGGTCGCCCGCTGGGCCAGCGGTGCGGCCTCGGTGAGTGTGCGCGCCCACGCTCGGGCCTCGGCTTGGAGTTGGTCGGGCTCGACCAGCTTCCAGACGAGACCGATTTCCTTGGCCCGTTCGGCGCTCATGGGTTTTCCGGTCAGCAGCAACTCCATGGCGTTGGCCCAGCCCACCCGGTGCGGTAACCGGATGGCTCCGACAATGGTAGGCACCCCGATCGATACCTCCGGGAAGCAGAACGTGGCCTCGGTGCTGGCGATGACGAAGTCGCAGAACAGCACGCCGGTCACGCCGTAGCCGATGCACGGACCGTGCACCGCGGCAATGGTGGGTTTGAACAATTCCATGCCGGATTCGAACGAGTTGATCGTCGGCTTCTCCCAGAAGGTGCCACCGAAGGTGCCTACCGAACCTTCGCCGTCCTTGAGGTCGCCGCCGGCACAGAAGACGCCGCCGTTGGCCGTCAGGATCCCGACCCACGCGTCCAGGTCGTCGCGGAAGCGATCCCAGGCGGCGTTGAGGTCTCGGCGGAGTGCACCGTTGATGGCGTTGCGCGCCTCGGGGCGGTTCAGGGTGATGGTGGCAACGTGGTCTTGCAACTCATAGGTGACCAGACTCATGACTGCAGACTATTGCGCCGCGGCCACACCTTGCCGTGAACCGGTGCCAAACCCATTCTCATGGTGTGCGCGGGCGGCGGAGACCATGGGGAATCCCAAATCGCCCAGCGGTTTTCGTCGGCAGGCGTTTCACGTCGTCGAAGTGCACATGTACCCGCTCGAATGCTTTGACCCGTTCGGCTTTGACCTTTTTGGTGTAGGTCCGCCGATCCGCCATCGTCAGATCCGCGTCGTCGCTGAACGCACCCAGCAGGGCGCGCGGGTAGAGCTTCTCCACCAAGACGACATTGACCTCGGCGCACATGACCAGCGCCACCGACGCGAGGAACAGAAACGCCAACGCGCCCAACACCAGTGCGAACACACTGTTGGTGGCGCTGGCCCTTTTCACGGTGTGCGCGACGTAGCCGGCCCCGAACCACTGCAGCATCTGCCAAATAAACGCCGCGGCAACAGCTCCCGGCAGTACCTGCCGATATGTCAGTCCGCGCGCGGTCGTCACACGAAAGGCCACCAGACAGATCATCGCGTTGATCGCTACCGCGGCCAGTGCAAGGCCGATCTTGCTGAAGATGCCGAGCGCTCCGGTGGCGTGGCCCGCCGCGGCCAATACCGTGGCTGCGATCGCGGCCGAGCCGAGCACCAACAGCAAGAGCAGGCTGCGCAGCCGGGATCGGATCGGGTTGGGGCGCTTGTGCTTCGGCACCGCCCACACCGTGTCCATCGCGTTCTGCAGCGCCTGTCCCACGCCCAGGCCGCCGTAGAGCGCGCCGAGCAGGCCCACCACCACGCCGACCGCTCCGCCACTGAGCCCCTGCGGGTGGTGCAACTGGTCGCCGAGCACCGGGAACTGGCTCAGGGTGCTGTGCAGCACCTGTGCCTGCAGATCGGGCCGGCCGGCCAGCACCACCCCCAAACCGGTGGTCAACAGCAGCAGCAGCGGAAACAACGACACCAGCCCGTAGTAGGTGATCAGCGCGGCGAGATAGCCACCCTGATCGTCGTTGTATTTGTAGATGACACCGACAATCACGCCGACGGCCCGATTCCGTCGCTGAAGCCTGTCCAGCCAACCGACCACCGCCGATCACTTCCCCCGCAAGCCGGCATCCAATTCGATGCACTCGCCACCTGATACCCGGATTCGGCTGCCATCAACCCCGCGCGTCCGGCTCGCGCCCGCGCGGGTGCCTATTGTGTGCACAGTGGCCGAACCGTCTGCGGCGCAGTTGCGCAAACAACTCGACGGGCTGACGCTGCGCGACGCCGCCCGGATCGGCCGGCGCCTGAAGAACCTGCGCGGCGCCTCACCCGAGAAGCTGCGGCAGCTGGCCGACCAGGTCGCGGCGGCGCAGGCGGTGATGGCGGCCCGTCGAACCGCGGTACCGACGATCGGCTATCCCGACCTGCCGGTCAGCGAACGGCGGCAGGAAATCGCCGAGGCGATACGAGCGCATCAGGTGGTGGTGGTCGCCGGTGAAACCGGATCGGGAAAGACCACCCAGCTGCCCAAGATCTGTCTCGAGGCGGGCCGCGGCATCCGCGGAACGATCGGCCACACCCAGCCCCGCCGGCTGGCCGCCCGCACGGTCGCCCAGCGCATCGCCGACGAGCTGGGCGGCCCGCTCGGCGACACCGTCGGCTACACCGTGCGGTTCACCGACCGGGTCAGCGACCGCACGCTGATCAAGCTGATGACCGACGGCATCCTGCTCGCCGAGATTCAGCGCGACCGCCGCCTGCTGCGCTACGACACGCTGATCCTCGACGAAGCCCACGAGCGCAGTCTCAACGTCGACTTCCTGCTCGGTTATCTGCGGGAGTTGCTGCCCGTACGCCCCGATCTGAAGGTGATCATCACCTCGGCGACGATCGAGCCGCAGCGCTTCGCGGCGCACTTCGACAACGCGCCGATCATCGAGGTGTCCGGGCGGACGTATCCGGTGGAGGTGCGCTACCGGCCGCTGGAGGTCGTCGTGCCTTCCGATTCCGATGACGACCCGGACGACCCCGATCATGAGATCGTGCGCACCGAGACCCGCGACGAGGTCGAGGCGATCGTCGACGCCATCGGTGAACTCGAGACCGAACCGCCAGGGGACATCCTGGTGTTCTTGTCTGGGGAGCGCGAAATCCGTGACACCGCAGAGGCTTTGACCGGACTCAGGCACACCGAGGTGCTTCCGCTGTACGCGCGGTTGCCCACCGCGGAGCAGGAGAAGGTGTTCGCGCCTCACAGCGGGCGCCGCGTCGTGCTGGCGACCAACGTCGCCGAGACGTCGCTGACGGTGCCGGGGATCCGCTACGTCATCGACCCGGGCAACGCCCGCATGTCGCGCTACAGCCGCCGCTTGAAGGTGCAGCGGCTGCCGATCGAGCCCATCTCGCAGGCGTCGGCCGCGCAGCGCGCCGGCCGGTGCGGCCGAGTCGCGCCCGGCGTGTGCATCCGGCTCTACTCCGAGCAGGATTTCGAGGCGCGCCCGCGCTACACCGAACCCGAGATCCTGCGGACGAACCTGGCCGCCGTCCTGTTGCAAATGGCGGCCCTGCAGCTCGGCGACATCGAGGAGTTCCCCTTCCTCGACCCACCGGACCGCCGCAGCGTTCGCGACGGGGTGCAGCTATTAGTCGAACTCGGTGCGTTCGACCAGCAAGGCGGCATCACCGACCTGGGTCGTCGCCTCGCGCGGCTGCCCGTCGACCCGAGGTTGGGACGGATGATTCTGCAGGCCCAGGCCGAGGGCTGCGTGCGCGAGGTGCTGGTGTTGGCCGCGGCGCTGACGATCCCGGACCCGCGGGAACGGCCGAGTGACAGTGAGGAGGCGGCCCGCGCAAAGCACGCCCGATTCGCCGACGAGTGCTCCGACTTCATGTCCTACCTCAACCTCTGGCGCTATGTGCGTGGGCAGCGGCAGTCCCTGTCCGGCAACGCGTTTCGTAGGATGTGCCGTTCCGAGTTCCTGCACTATCTGCGGATTCGCGAATGGCAGGATCTGGTTGGGCAACTGCGCAGCGT
Organism: Mycobacterium sp. NGS58; assembly: GCF_059812385.1. NCBI lineage: Bacteria > Bacillati > Actinomycetota > Actinomycetes > Mycobacteriales > Mycobacteriaceae > Mycobacterium > Mycobacterium sp. NGS58. Next base: position 19,546 of record NZ_JCALCO010000005.1, read on the forward strand.
CGCGCGCGACTTGGGCATCGTCGAAGACGCCGCGTCCGAGGAGCCGGCGGATCCCGGGCGGGTGCACGCTGCGGTACTCGCCGGGTTGTTGTCGCATGTGGGCCTGCGCCGCGAAGACACCCGCGAGTATCTGGGCGCGCGCAACTCGCATTTCGTGCTGGCGCCCGGCTCCGTGCTCACCACACGGCCGCCGCGCTGGGTTGTCGTTGCGGAGCTGGTCGAGACCAGCCGGCTGTACGGGCGCACCGCCGCGCGTATCCAGCCCGAGGTCGTGGAGCGGGTCGCCGGCGACCTGGTGCAACGCACCTACAGCGAACCGCACTGGGACGCCAGGCGCGGCGAGGTGATGGCCTACGAGCGGGTGACTCTGTATGGGCTGCCGCTGGCTGCGCGCCGCCGGGTGGGATACGCCCGGGTCGAGCCCGCGGTGGCGCGCGAACTGTTCATCAGGCACGCGCTCGTCGAGGGCGATTGGCAGACCCGTCATCATTTCTTTCGCGACAATGCAACGCTGCGGGCCGAGCTCGAGGAGCTGGAGGAGCGCGCCCGCCGTCGCGACCTGCTGATCGGCGACGACGAGGTCTACACGCTCTACGACGCCCGCATCCCCGCCAAGGTCGTTTCCGCCCGGCACTTCGACGCGTGGTGGAAACGGCAGCGACACAAGACACCGGACCTCCTGACCTTCGCCCGCTCCGACTTGCTGCGTACCGACGACACCCCAGGCGGGGATCGACCGAGCACGTGGCGCACGGGAGATGTCGCGCTGCCCCTGACCTACCGGTTTGAGCCCAACGCCGCCGACGACGGGGTCACCGTGCACGTGCCGATCGACGTGCTGGCGCGCTTGGGTGGCGACGAGTTCGCCTGGCAGGTACCGGCGCTGCGCGAGGAGCTGGTGACCGCGCTCATCCGGTCACTGCCGAAAGACCTGCGCCGCAACTTCGTTCCCGCACCCGACACTGCCCGCGCGGTACTGGCGGCAATCGACCCGGCCGGTGAGCCGGTGCTGCCGGCACTACAACGCGAGTTACGCCGTCGCAGCGGAGTTTTGGTGCCGATTGACGCCTTCGACCTGGACAAGCTGCCGCCGCACCTGCGGGTGACCTTTGCGGTCGAGGCCGGCGACGGAACCGAGGTGGCCCGCGGCAAAGATCTGCGGGCCCTGCAGGAACACCTCACCACACCGGCCCGCCAAGCCGTCGCGCATGCGGTCGCGGGCGAGCTGGAGCGGACGGGGCTGCGCGATTGGCCCGAGGACCTCGACGAGCTGCCCCGCGTCGTCGAGCGCACGCTGGACGGACGCACCGTGCGGGGCTTTCCCGCATTCGTCGACGCGGGCGGCACCGTCGACCTTCGCGTGTTCGCCACGTCGGCCGAGCAGGACCAAGCGATGAGCCCCGGCATCCGCCGCCTGGTGCGGCTCAGTGTCGCTTCACCGGTCAAAAACATTGCGCATCAACTTGATCCACGCACCCGACTGACCCTCGGTTCCAACCCGGACGGGGATCTGGCCGCGCTGCTGGATGACTGCGCCGATGCCGCGACCGACGCGATCGTGACGGCGCCGGTGTGGACTCGCGCGGAATTCGCCTCGCTGCAACAGCGGGCGGGAAAGTCCCTGCTGCCCACCACCGTCGACATTGTGGATCGCGTCGAGAGGGTGCTGGCCGCCGCGCAGGAGGTACAACTGCTGATACCCGCAGATCCGTCGCCCGCCCGAACCGACGCGATTGCCGACATCCGCGCGCAGCTGAATCGGCTGTTGCCGGCCGGTTTCGTCACCGCCACCGGGCCTGCGCACCTCGCCGATCTCACCCGCTACCTACTCGCGATCCGTCGCCGCCTCGACGGGCTGCCCCACGCCGTCGGCGCGGATCGGGAGCGCATGCAACGGGTGCACGCCGTGCAGGACGCCTACGCCGGACTGATGCGTGAGCTACCCGGGCCGGCGAAGGCGGCCGCGGACGTTCGCGACATCGCCCGGCAGATCGAGGAACTCCGGGTGAGCCTGTGGGCCCAGCAACTGGGCACTCCGCGCCCGGTCAGCGAGCGGCGGATCTACCGCGCGATCGACGCGGTGCGCAACCGTTGGTGATTGTTCTCCCCGCCACTTTCAACGTATAGCGCATATGGGGGCTTGCCGCAAGACCCGGGTGATGGTGCAAACTCGCTGTCTTCGAGCAGAATTCAAGCGAATCGGGGTAGCGAAGTGGATGTGTCGCGGTCATCGGCGAACTCGCCCGGCGACATCGGGCATGCCGTGCTCATCGCCGGGGGCGGCCCGACGGGGCTGATGCTGGCGGGAGAATTGGCGCTGGCGGGGGTCGACGCCGCGATTGTCGAGCGGCGCGCCGGCCAGGCTCTGATCGGGGCACGGGCCGGCGGTCTGCATTCCCGCACCATCGAAGTTCTCGACCAGCGCGGCATCGCCGATCGGTTCCTATCCCGGGGCCAGGTGGCGCAGGTGGCCGGATTCGCCCAGATCCGGCTGGACATCAGTGACTTTCCCACCCGGCATCCGTACGGACTCGCTCTGTGGCAGAACGAGATCGAACGCATCCTGTCGGACTGGGTAAGCGAACTCGGCGTGCAGATCTACCGCGGCGACGAGGTGACGACCTGCGCCCAGGACGACACCGGCGTCGACGTCGGCCTGTCCGATGGCCGGACGATGCGCGGGCAGTATCTCGTCGGGTGCGACGGAGGACGCAGCGTCACCCGCAAGGCGGCCGGCATCGAATTTCCGGGGTGGGACGCGACCACGAGCTATCTGCTCGCCGAGGTCGAAATGAACTTCGGGACCGGGCACTCCCCGCAGTGGGGCATCCGCCACGACGCGATCGGCGTTCACGCCCTGTCCACCGCCGAGGAGGGCGGGCCGGTCCGGGTCATGGTCACCGAGGCCAACCTCGGACCGGCCACCGAACCCACGCTGCGTGACTTGAGTGACGCACTCGTCGCCGCATACGGCACCGACTATGGAATTCACAGTCCCACTTGGCTTTCCCGGTTCACCGATGCGGCGCGGCAGGCCGCCGCCTATCGGCACGGGCGGGTCCTGCTCGCCGGCGACGCCGCACACATCCACCACCCGGTGGGCGGTCAGGGCCTCAACACTGGAGTGCAGGATGCGGTGAATCTCGGCTGGAAGCTGGGCCAGGTGGTCAGCGGGACTTCGCCCGACCGCCTCTTGGACAGCTACCATGCCGAGCGGCACCCGGTTGCCCAGCGCGTGCTGCGCAACGCGATGGCGCAGATGGCGCTTCTTCGCCCCGACGAACGCACCAAGGCACTGCGCGACACCGTGTCCGACCTCCTCGGCATGGACGAACCGCGCGCACGCTTCGCCGCGATGATGTCTGGCCTGGACATCCGTTACGACCTGGGTGGAGGACATCCGTTGGTGGGGCGCCGGATGCCCGACCTGGACCTGGTCACCCAAGACGGTCCGCGGCGCGTGTTCGACCTGCTGCGAGACGCCCGCCCGCTGCTGCTGAATTTCGGGAATTCCGACGCCATAGACATCGAGCCCTGGGAAGACCGCGTCCGGCTGGTCGGCGCGAAACATGTTGCCGCATGCGTACTTCCGGTGCTGGGCGCGGTCAGTGACCCGCCCGCGGTGTTGATCAGGCCGGACGGCCACGTCGCCTGGGTCGGCGCCGATACCGACCCGGCGCTGTGTGACGCCCTCGCCACCTGGGTCGGACCACCCGCCGCGGCGCCCGGACAATCCACGCCGGCCAAATGATGACTTGTCCCCGCCGACGCAGGGTGTAACGTGCGTGTTCGCTGTTCGAGAGCAGGAAGCATTTGAACATGGCGACCGACCAACCGCCGACTCCGCCCATGGATTGGGCCGAGGCCGGAGCCCTGCTGAGGCCGGTGCTGCGCCCGCAGAGCTACGTCAACCACTTGGTCAACTCCGGGGCTCTGCCGTGGGTCCGTCCCGTGTTCCCCTTCATCAACGAGATGGTCGTTGTCGACCTGCCGACGGTGCGGGCCATGGTGACCCCGGCCGAAACGGACGCCTGGGGCATCAGCGGCGATCAGGCCTTCGCGGCGGCCAGGGAGAACCTTTCCGCCCATCAGCAGGCCTTCCAGCCGGGCGAGAAGTACCTGTTGAAAGACGCGGACGGCGGCAGCTATGTCGACTCGATGATCCTGGCGCCCGGTTGGCTGGGTTCACTCGCGGTGACGGACGGCCACCGGCCACTGGTCTTTTTCCCGGGCGATGGCGTATTACTGCTGGGCACCGACGCGCCCGACAATGCCGCGGACCTGTTCGAAGTCGCCGAGCAGATGTACCTCGACGCCGATCAGCCCATCTCGCCGCAGGGGTACACGATCGAGGGCAGCATCATCGCGCCGTTCGATCAGGCCGGTCCGCACCCCCTGCGCGATTTGGCGTTGCGGGCTCGAACCCTGCTGGCCACAAAGGAATACAGCCACCAGACCGAGTTTTTGCGGCAACACTATGAACGCGAGTTGTTTCCGCAATACGTCGGCGACGCGCAGATGATCGAGACGGCGTGGGGCCGGCGCACCACGGCGGTGTGGGGGCAGGGCATTCCATGGGAGCTACCGCAAACCGATTACGTGACCTTTCTTCTCGGCGACCCGTCCAATGTGTCGGACACGTTCACCGTGCCTTTTCCGACGGTGGTCGACGTGGCGGGCATCCTTCCCGTTGCGGGAATCAACCCGGTCCGCTACCGGGCCAACGAATGGCCGACGGCCGAGATGTTGAGAACGCTGAAGGCCCACGCCATCGACCTACCGAGCGGCTGACGACGTTCTTTCGGGCCACGCAGGCAACCCCTTAGTCCGGCGGCTCGCTGGTCGTGCCGCGCGCCGCCGCTTGTTCCCGGTCGCTGCGGTTGCCGGGGACGCCTTCGGCTTCGCTTTCCTCGGTAACCTTCTCCTCGAGCTCGTCGACGATGTTTTCCAGCTCCTGAGCGCGGCTCAGCGGGTCTTTGTCGGGTTTGGTCATGTCGCTTTCCATTGGCCTGGGTGAGGGACGGGCTCCGGCGCCGGGAACCCGCCGCTATTCAATACCCGATCGAGCGTCCGCTAACCAGACCCAGGCGCCGCCACGAGACACGAGACACAGCGCGGCGGCGGTGGAAGTATCGCAAGGGTGGCTACCGAGAAACCTCAGACCATCGCTTATCCCGCAGCCGACGCCCGCCCGCGTCGCCACCATGCCGACCCGCTCGATCCGCACGTCATCGTTCTTTTCGGTGCGACCGGCGATCTGGCGAAGCGAAAACTGCTGCCCGGCCTGGCCTACCTCGACCAGTCCGAATTGGCGCCGAATATTCAGATCGTCGCCACATCGTTGGAAGATCTGAGTCAGGACGAATTCCGTGACCTCGCGAAGGAAGCGATCGATTCCTTCGGCACGCACAAGCTCACGCCCGAGCAGTGGTCGAACTTCGCCAACATCGTCAACTACGTCCCGCAGGGCGCCGGACCCGAAGCGCTGGCCGAGGCGGTGGCGCAGGCCGAGGAAAACCTGGGTTCCAACGTGCGGCGGCTGCATTACCTGTCGGTGCCGCCCAAGGCGGCGCGCGACGTGATCACCATGCTGAGCGACGCCAAGCTGGTGGAACGTTCGCGGGTGGTGATGGAGAAACCGTTCGGCACCGATCTGGCCAGCGCGGTGGCGCTGAACGACTTCGTGCACGAAACCTTCGAGGAATCCCAGATCTTCCGCATCGATCACTTCCTGGGCAAGGAAGCCGCGCAGAACATCCTGGCGTTCCGCTTCGCCAACGGCCTGTTCGAGCCGATCTGGAACCGCAACTTCATCGACCACATTCAGATCGACATTCCCGAAGATAAGGGCCTGGAACAGCGGGCGAACTTTTACGAGGAGACGGGCGCGTATAAGGACATGGTGGTGACCCACCTGTTCCAGGTGATGGCGTTCGTGGTGATGGAGCCGCCGACGGCCCTCGAGCCGTTCGCCATCAGCGAGGAAAAGAACAAGGTGTTCCGGTCGATGCTGCCGGTCAAGCCGTCGAACGTGGTTCGCGGTCAGTATCAGGGTTATCGCGACGAGGACGGGGTGCCAAAGGATTCCGACACCGAGACGTTCATCGCCCTCAAGGTCGGCATCGACAACTGGCGATGGGCCGGAGTGCCCATCTATCTGCGCACCGGCAAGAAGATGGCCGAGGGCATCCGCGTAATCTCGATCGCGTTCAAGGAGGCCCCGCGAACCATGTTCCCGCCCGGGTCCGGCGTGGGCACCCAAGGGCCCGATCACCTCACCTTCGACCTCGCCGACAACTCGAAGGTTTCGTTGTCCTTCTATGGCAAGCGGCCCGGGCCGGGCATGAAGCTGGACAAGCTGTCCATGCAATTCTCCTCGCAGGAGATCGAGACGGTCGTGGACGTACTGGAGGCATACGAACGACTGATCCTCGACGCTATGCGCGGCGACCACACGCTGTTCAACACCGCGGAGGGCATCGAATCCTTGTGGGAGCGTTCGGAAGATCTGCTCACCGACCCGCCGCCGGCCAAGCTGTATCAGCCGGGCACCTGGGGTCCGAATGCCATTCACCAATTGATCGCACCCAATGCGTGGCGGCTGCCCTTCGAGCGCGAGTGGCGCGAAGCCAGGTCCTAGCGGAAGCGCCGAACCATCAGCGGTCAGCCCAATTCGGCTCTGAGGTAACTGATCGCCTGACGGAATTCTTTGAGGACCTCGTTGTCCGGCAGCACGAACCCGTAATCGGCATAGACCTGCTCGGTGGGGTGGCGCGTGACGTTCCAGCCGGTGGCGGCCAGGTGCTCGGCGGCGGGGCGGCGCTCCCCGAGCCACACCAGCTCGGCGACGTCGATGTCCAGTCCGTGCTGCCGCCAGGCGCTGCGCATCGCCCGGGCCCGTTCGTCGGTGAAGACGCTCATGTCGGTGATGTTCTCAGTGGCCAGCCGGCTGCCCGGAGCGCTGAGCGCGGTGATGTTGTCCAACAACCGGTCCTGGGCTTCGGGCGGTAGATAGGGCAGCAAGCCCTCGGCGATCCAGGCGGTGGGGGCGTCCGCATCAAAGCCGCTGTCGCGCAGCGCCGTTGGCCAATCATCGCGAAGATCGATGGCGACGGTTCGGCGCTCGGCGGCCGGTTCGGCACCGAGCTGGGCAAGTGTGTCGGTCTTGAAGGCAATGACCTCGGGCTGGTCGACCTCGAAAACCACCATCCCCGAAGGCCAGGGCAACCGATACGCCCGCGCGTCCAGCCCGGCGGCCAAGATGACGGCCTGCCGGATTCCAGCGGCGGTAGCGGCGCCGAAGAAATCGTCGAAAAAGCGGGTCCGCACTGTCATCTGCTCGCGTCGCTGCTGCAGCGTCATCGGCATGTCATCGGTGTCGAGCGGGATCTGACCATCCAGCATGCGGGTGAAAAAGGGATGCCCGACCGCCCGCACCAGCGGCTCCGCGAACCGGTCGTCAAGCAGCGGGTCCGGCTCGCGGGACGCCAGCGCCCGCGAGGCCGCCACCATCGTCGCGGTCGCCCCAACACTGGAGGCCAGGTCCCAGCTGTCGCCCTCGCTACGCACCGAGCCAAATGATGACATTCGCTTCCCCTTCCGGAATCCACCCGCCGCGTCGGCCAATTCGCCCTCGGCCCCGCTTACCGCTGGTGGCTACACCACCGGTACCGAAGGGTACTTTCTGGCTATGCCACGCGCACCACACACCGGTCGCGCAGGCGTTTCACTCCCGGCCCCTGCCCGACGACTCCGAAAGTGAATCACGTGATGGCACCGACCCTGCGCCCGCGCCGATCCGCCCTGTACCTGCCCGGCAACAAACCCCGCGCGCTGGAGAAGGGCAAAACCCTGCCGGCGGACATGCTGATATTCGACCTCGAGGATGCGGTGGGACCCGACGCGAAGGCCGATTCACGGACGACGGTGTGCGACGCGATCTCTTCGGAGAGCTATCGGCCCCGCGAGGTGGTGGTGCGTATCAACGGCCTGGATACCGATTGGCACGATGACGACCTCGCCGCCGTGGCCGCATCGACTGCTGACGGCGTGCTGGTGCCGAAAGTCGAAACGGGTCAACAGGTTCAAGCGCTGGCTGACGCGCTCGACGCGTTGGGAGCGCGGAAGTCATTGCAGCTGTGGGTGATGATCGAAACGCCCAGGGCCTTCCTGCGGGCAGAGGATGTTGCGTCGGCCAGCGATCGCCTCGCCGGATTGGTGGTGGGCACCAACGATCTTGTCAACGAGCTGCACGGCCTGCACGTCCCCGGCCGGGCACCCGCCGCGCCCGCCCTAGGCCTGGCTTTGCTGGGAGCGCGGGCGGCCGGGAAGATCATCTTGGACGGCGTGTTCAACGACATCACCGACGAGGCCGCATTCCGGGCCGAGGCCCAGCAGGGCCGGGAGATGGGGTTCGACGGCAAGACCCTGATTCACCCGTCGCAAATCGCCCCCGCCAACGAGCTGTTCGGCCCGTCACGCCAGGAGCTCGAAGACGCCCGCGCGATCGTGTCGGCTTACGAGGAGGCCAAGGCCGCGGGGAGCAGCGTAATCACCGTCGGCGGCCGCATGATCGAGAGCCTGCACGTCAGGGACGCCCAGCGCATCCTCACCCTGGCGGATCTGATCTCCGAGATGGGATCCGCCTCCTAGGGGCGGTGCACATGTCGGGTGCGTCACTGCGGGTGGGTCACGGCAACGCGCAACGGGCGTTTGGCGCCCGGCACGCGGTAGGTTGAACGGCGTTCCCGACGACTCGAGAGGAGATGACGTGGCTCATACCATGGCCGAGGCCGACCGCGCGTGGATGATCGACACGCTGCTCGCGCTGCTGCAGACCCCGAGCCCGGCGGGACGCACGGACGCGGTGATGCAGCTGATCGGCGACATCTTCGACGACTTCGGGGTGCCGTTCACGCTGACCCGGCGCGGCGCGCTCACCGCCGAACTCCCGGGTGAGTCCGCGACCACCGACCGGGCGCTGGTGGTCCACTCCGACACCATCGGCTGCATGATCCGCAACCTCAAGGACAACGGCCGCCTCGAAATCGTTCCCGTCGGCACCTTTTCGGCCCGGTTCGCCGAGGGGGCTCGCGTACGCATCTTCATCGACGACCCCGACGAGTTCATCACCGGCACCGTCTTGCCGCTCAAGGCCAGCGGGCACGCGTTCGGCGACGCGATCGATACCCAACCCACGGACTGGGAGCACGTCGAGGTTCGCATCGACCGCAAGGTGTCTTCGCGCGAGGATTTGGTTCGTCTGGGCCTGCAGATCGGTGACTTCGTCGCATTGATCACCAGCCCCGAGCTCACGGCCGACGGCTTCATCGTCTCCCGCCATCTGGACGGGAAGGCGGGCGTCGCGATCGCGCTCGCCCTGGCCAAGAACTTCGCGGAGAACAAAGTGGTGCTGCCGCACCGCACCACGATCATGGTCACCATCACCGAGGAGGTCGGCCACGGTGCCAGCCACGGGCTCCCCGCCGACGTCGCCGAACTGGTTTCGGTGGACAACGCGGTATGCGCACCCGGCCAGCACTCCATCGAGGACGGCGTCACGATACCGATGGCCGATCTGCACGGCCCGTTCGACTACCACCTGACCCGCAAACTCTGCCGGCTCGCGCACGAGCAGGGAATCAAGTTCGCCCGCGACATCTTTCGCTTTTACCGATCCGATGCCGCCGCGGCGATCGAGGCCGGGGCCAACACCCGCGCAGCGCTGGTCGGCTTCGGACTCGACGCCAGCCATGGTTGGGAGCGCACGCACATCGATTCGCTGGAAGCGGCCTACAACCTCCTGCACGCCTGGCTGCAGACGCCGCTGACATTCGCCCAGTGGGATGCCAAGCCATCGGGCAAGCTCGAGGACTTCCCGTCGTCAGAACAGCCCGCGCCCAGCGAGCGGTGGGTGCCGCTGTCTCGCGGCGATTTCGAGAGCCCCGGCGAGGCGTCGCCCGGGACGGTCTGGCCGCCGGACGGACCCCAGGCCTGAGGCCGCTACATCTGCGCCCAGACGATCTTCGTCTGTAGGTACGTCTCGATGCCGGCCTTGCCGGACTGCTTGTAGCCGCCGAACGGCAGGATCGTGACGACGGGCCCGAAGATCTCCTCCCGGAACAGCCGGCTGGTGTCGGGATCGACATCGGTGACGACCGTCGGGTGCACGAAGTAGCCCCTGCGCCGGCGCTACCGGCCGCGGGTGATCCGGTCGGCGCGCCAGCACCGGGACTGCATGGGGACGTCGATCGCGTCGGCGCCCGGGAAACGCTCGGCAAGGAGGGCTCGGGCGTTGTCGAGCCGTTGCGCGCGGTCATCCGGCGACGCGATGATCACCCGGCTGTACGTGCCGAGCATCGCGACGACGTCGTCGATTGTCATCGTCCGCACGAATGCGAAGGTCTCGCGGGCGACGTTGTGGAAGATCTGCGGATCGGGGAGCACGACGTTCTGATGGCGGCGGAAGCGGTCGGGTGCATCCGCCTCGGTCAGGTCGTCGCCGGGCAGCAGATCGAGGCCGCGAACCCAGTCCACGTCGCGATCACGACTAGTCCAGATCAGCCCGAAACGCCCGCCGTCGCGCAGGACGCGGCCGATCTCCGGAACGGCCCGCTCGGGATCCATCCAGTGCCACGCCGACGACACGAACACCGCATCGGCGGAATGGTCGGGCATGGGGATCGCCTCACCGGTGCCTTCGACGGCGCGGACCCCCGGAGACCGCTCCGCCAGCACCGCACGCATCCGCGCGTCGGGCTCGACAGCGACGACGTGCGCGGCCCGGCCGACGAGCGTTCGGGTGAACAGTCCGGTGCCCGCGCCGAGGTCGACGGCCACCTCACATTCGGATGGCAACAACCAGTCCACCGCCTGGTGCGGAGGGTGCGGCCGCAGCCCGTCGTAGTCTTCGGCGATCGAACCGAAGGACATCGCGCGTTCTCGACGATCAGTCACACGCGACAAGGTAATCCAGCTCGCTGTGCGAGACGTGAGAAGTCGTGGCGCCTCACCAGAGCGCGCTGTGGTTGACCAGCGCATCGGCGATGAGCCCGGTCCCGACAACCAGGAACAGCAGCCGCACCGCCATCGGGCCGTAGCGGGTGAGGGCACGCACTATCGCACGCTGAATCCGCTTGGCCTGCATGGTTTTTCTCGTCGACAGGGCGAGGATCAGCAGCGGCGGCGAAAGAGCGATCGCCCAATAGGCGATGATGACCAGCGGCCAGAGCGGCGGTCTCGGGTGCAGCGCGGCGATCATTGCCAACCCGGTGAGGTAGGGCACGGCGGTCGGGGCTTGGCCACTGCCCACCGCCAACCCCAGGAATCCCAGCAGCCAGGGCCGTTGCCGCATCGCCGCGAGCGCCCACCCGGGTGCCGATGATTGTGCGGTCAGCGGGAAGTAGGCCACACCGATCAATACGATCCCCAGCAGCAGTTCGCCCCGGAAGCGAATCGCCGGCGTCAGGTGAAAGTCGAGCACCTCGGTGATGAAGCCGATGCCCAGGACGGCGCACACGCCGAAGGCGGTCGTCACCGCGAACACGCCCGCGATGTAGCTCAGGGCACCCGGAATCGGTGACCGACGTCCTAGTCGGCTGTCGAAGATGACGGCCGAGACCACTCCCAGGTTGAGCACGTTCAGCGAGTCGAGAAACGCCAGTCCGGCAAGCGCCAGTGCCAGAGCCGCCACGCGTCTGCACCTGGCCTAGTGTGCGGATTTCCCTGCTGCCCGCAGCCGACTGCGCACTGACCACGGCGACAGGATCAAAGCAGCGATCATGCTGGGAAACAATACGAGTCCGAGGGAGAACTTGTCGGCGCAGGCCGCCGCTGAACCGGCGATTGCGCCCTCACGATTGCTGACGCGGGGGGCGATGGTTTCGGCGCAAGTCATGGACGGCATCATCGAGGCGTCGCGGCGCGGTGGTTGCAATGCCGCCGCGGTCAAGCGGTGACACCACATCACGGAGGGGTTCGACATTGAACCAAACGACCTCGCAGGGTCTACGTGAATACCTCGTCGGGGCCTGGACGTTGGAGACTTACCAGAGCTCCGATGTGGATGGCTCCAACGTGCGTTACCCGCTGGGAACCGACGCCCGCGGAATCATCATGTACACCGCCGACGGCTACATGTCCGCACAGATCATGCGCGCGGACCGCGCTCCGGTTGCCCGCGGCGATCTCCAGCTCGCCGACAACGACGAATTGGCCGCGGCGGCCAGGGGATATTTGGCCTACGCGGGCCCGTACAGCGTTCTCGACAACGGCATTATCGCCCACCACGTCGACGTCAGCCTGCTGCCGAACTGGACCGGCGGAACGCAGTACCGCGCAGCCCAAATCGGCGATGACCGGTTGCAACTCGGCCCGGCCGAGCCCGTGCTCATCAAAGGTAAACTGCGCAGCGGACGCCTGCTCTGGCAGCGCGCGAAACCAGCCAAATAGCCTGTCGTGCAACTGAAACGAACCTGAGGAGCGAACGCAGCGCGTCGCGCCGGCCACAGGAGAACCGAATGGGATTGCTCGACCACAAGACCGCGGTCATCACCGGTGCCAACTCAGGCATCGGGCTGGCGACCGCGCGGCGGTTTCTCGCCGAAGGGGCCGACCGGGTGTTCATCACCGGCCGACGCCGGCCCGAACTTGACGATGCGGCAAAGCAATTGGGGCCGCGCGCTACCGCGGTAGCCGGCGATGTCGGATCGCCGGGGGATCTCGATCGGCTGTACGCCGAGGTCGCCGCCGCCGGTAATGGCCTGGACATCGTGATGGCCAACGCCGGGTCGACGAGGGTGGCGCGGCTGGGGGAGATCACCGACGACGACCTCGACACGCTGCTGACCACTAATGTCAAGGGAGTCGTCTACACCGTGCAGAAGTCGCTGCCGTTGCTCAACGACGGCGCCTCCATCATCCTGACCGGCTCCACCACCGCCGACCGGGGCCGTGCCGGGCTGAGCATCTACGCCGCCACGAAGGCGGCCGTCCGGTCACTGGCCCGCGCCTGGGCCAACGAACTCGCCGACCGCGGCATCCGGGTCAACGTGATCGTGGCCGGGTCCACGGCCACCCCCGGAAGCAACGCACTGGCCGCGCAGACCGATCCCGAAGCCTCGATCGAGGAGTTCCGCGCCGGCCGCATCGCGACGATCCCACTGGGCCGCTTCGCCGATCCCACCGAGATCGCCAATGCCGCGGTGTTTTTGGCCAGCGACCTGTCCAGCTTCACGACCGGATCCACGGTGACCGCCGACGGCGGATTCAACCAAGTCTGACCTGCTCGTCGCCTCGCATAGGCGAGTCTCAGCGCTGACGGTCCTCAACGTCGTCGGCCAATTCATCGAAGAGGGCCTGGTTGAGGCCGAAGGCGAGTTTCACCTCGCCGACAATGCGATCGATCTCGGCGGCGTCGGCGCTAAGGGCGTCAAGGCGGGCGCGGTAGGCGTCTTTATACGGTTTGGGCCGCACCGGAAATTCGTAGAACGCGAGGCCGGCGCCGCGCAGCCCGAACGTCCGGTCCAGGATTTTGCCGATGCCCCGGCCTCCGGAGAGGTCCCCGAGGTATCGGGTGTAGTGGTGTGCCACCAGCGCACCACCCCACGTGAGGGCGCCGAGCCGCTCGGCGTAGGCCTCCGCCGCGGGGGAGTGGACTTCTCGGTCGGCGCCCTGGGGAAGCCAGTGCTCGAGGTCGGCATCGATCGCCGTCAGGCGCTCCAACGCGGGGTCGTACACGGCGGCCACCATAAAATCGTCACGGCGGGCCCGCACGGCTTCCTCCAGGGCGGCATACACCACGCGCAACCGCAGTAAGTAATCGGAATAGCCCGGCGCACCGATCCGGCCGGCGAGCAGTTCGGACATGAATGGGCTCTGCTCGGCGGCGTCGTGTTCGGCCGCCGAGCCCTCCTTCATCGCGACCGAGAGACGGCGGCTTGTTGGGACGGCGATCGAGCGCATGACGTGCCCAGATTACATTGGTGATCACCGCGGGGACGGCTGCTGCAGCGGGTGCGACCAGAGCCGAAAGCCGAGTGGTGCTTGCCGGAGGGAAAGTTTTGTTGAGCGCGCGGGGAATCAGTGCCAACCAATCTGCTCAGAAATGCGAACCGACGCCGGCCCACTCCAGCGTGGCGGCACACATTGATAGTTTGGAGGTCTGGCTGCTACCCCTCACCAATCCGATGAAGCCGCTCGCGTGATCAGCGACGAGCGGCTCGTTGGGCCACCGGTGACCGCGGATCAGCCGGTCGACGATCTCGTGCCGGTCGGCACCCCCATCGACCTGGACAACTGTGCGCGTGAGCCGATCCACATCCCCGGCAGCATCCAGCCGCGCGGTGTGCTCGCGGTGGTGCGCGAGCCCGCGTTCGAGGTGCGTCAGGTCAGCGCCAACGTCGCCGATTTGCTCGGCCGTCCCGTTGAGACCGTCCTGGGCCGGCACCTGTCGGCACTGATCGGTTCCGAGCAGGCCGGCCGCGTCGAGCAGGCCGCGGCGACCTTCGGCAGTCTGCGCCAGAACAACCCGCTCGAGTTCACCATCGAGGTCGCCGGGGAGTCGCGGGCGTTCGACGCGATCCTGCACCGTGAGCCGGGCGGTGTGGTGTTGGTGGAACTCGAGATCGCCTACGGGGAGCGGCCGTTTTCGTTCCCGAACACCTATCAGGCGGTCCGCGGTGCGGTGGAGGAGTTGAACCGGGCCTTAACGCTGACCGAGCTGTATGCCATCGCCGCGCGCGCCGTTCGCGACCTGACCGGCTTCGACCGGGTGATGGTGTACCGCTACGACGAGGAATACAACGGCGAGGTTGTCGCCGAGTCCAAGCGCGACGACCTCAACTCCTTCCTCGGCCTGCATTACCCGTCGACCGACATCCCAGCGCAAGCGCGCGCGCTGTACGAGAAGAACTGGATCCGGCTGATCTCCGACGTCGACTACACGCCGGCGGCGCTGGTGCCGAGCATCGACCCGGTGGGCAACGCGCCCCTGGACCTGACGTATGCCACGTTGCGCAGCGTTTCGCCGATCCACATCGAGTATCTGCAGAACATGGGCGTGCACGCGTCGATGTCGATCTCGTTGCTTCGTCAGGGGCGGTTGTGGGGCCTGATCGCCTGCCACCACTACTCGGGACCGCACCTGCCGCCGTTCGGCACCCGGGCGGCAGCCGAGTTCCTCGGCTCGACCTTGTCGCTGCGGTTGGTCGACCGATTCGAGGACGAACAACTGCATAAGCGGTTGGCCGCGCAGGCCATCCTGGGCAAGCTCACCGCCGCCACGCTCGATGATGGCGAGCCGCTGTCGGCGGCGCTGCTCGGCGCACCCGACCTGCTTGACCTCGTGCCCGCCGACGGCGTGGTCATCGACATCGGGGGCGACTTCCGTACGCGTGGCTCGGTTCCACCGCCGGAAGTCGTGTCCGCCGTCGCCGGCTGGGCGCGTGACGTGGACGACGACATCGCGAGCAGCGAGTGCCTGTCCCGCGCATTGCCCGAGCTCGATCTCGACGCGCAGTTGGCCGCCGGCGCGCTGGTGCTCAACCTGCCTGATGGGCAATACGCCATGTGGTTCCGTAAAGAGGTGCTGCGCTCGGTGGACTGGGGCGGCGACCCGTACAACAAGGCGATCGCGGGCGCCGAGGGCGACGATTTTCGGCTCAGCCCGCGCAAATCGTTCGACCGGTGGCGAGAGATCGTCCATCGACGCAGTGAACCGTGGTCGTCGAGCGAGATCGAATCCGCCGAGTCGTTGCGGCGCCACTTGGTCGAGTCGCTGTACAGCCGTACGCGGGGAGCTCTGCGCGTGGCGGAGACGCTGCAGCGTAGCCTGCTGCCCGAGTCGATCCCGACGCTCGAAAACTGGGAGCTGTCCGCCCATTACGAGCCCGCCGCGGGCGATAACGTCGGCGGGGACTGGTACGACGCGTTCGAGCTTCGCGACGGCCGGCTGATCGTCTTGATCGGCGACGTGGCAGGGCATGGCATCGCAGCTGCCGGCACCATGGCGGCGCTGCGCAACGCGCTGCGTGCCCAGTTGTTCGCCGGCGCCACACCCGCCGAGGCGCTACAACAGCTCAACGACTTCTGCCTGCACATGCTGCGTGGCGCGTTCGCCACCGTCATTGCCGCGCGGGTCGATCTCCGATCCGGTCAGGTGGAGGCAGCCTCGGCAGGGCATTTGATGCCGTACCTGACGAGCCCGACGGCAGTGCCGGCGCCGATCAAGCTGTCGCCACCGATCGGCGTCAAGGGCGTCAGCTACGCACCCAGCGCTTTCACCATCGAGCCGGGGCACGGCTTGGTCTTGTTCTCCGACGGTCTGGTGGAACGCCGCGGTGTATCCATCGACGATGGACTCGACCTGCTGGCCGAGACCCTCGGCCGGACCGGTGGTGCGGCGGCGACCCAAATCTGGACGGCGATGGCATCGGGCCATACCGACGACGACGTCACCATCATCACGGTGCGCCGTACGTGAACTCCTCTGCAGTGCTTTGCATTTCAGCAGGCACGCGCGCCTGAGCAACCGCAACCCTCGAAAGTCCGGCCACCCTCGAGCTTTAGCGCGGCGGCGTGGCGATCAACAGATGCGGCGCGTTGTCGGCTTGACTCACCCGACGGTGTTCGACCGTGAGGCCGGTGCTGTGCAACGCGTCGAGCACCTGGGGCACGGGGCGGAGGTGAAAGCCGTACCCGGTGAAGGGCATTCTGGCCATGACATCGGGGTCGGCCATCCCGATGACGATTCGACCCGAGCTGGCTATCACCCGGGCCAGCTCCGTGAACGCCCGATCCAGTTCAGTGACGAAGTAGATGGTGTTGACGGTGAGTGCGCCGCTCAATGCTCCGTCGGCAAAGGGAAGCTCCATCATCGACGCCGGATGTAGCGCCAGGCGTCCGGTCGCGATGTCGCGCCGATATCGCCGCGAGGCCCGACTGAGCATTGTCTCCGATACCTCGACACCGTGGACCTTGCCCGACGGACCGACCATGTCAAGCAGGAATCCCAGCCCGACGCCGCCGCCAAATCCAACATCGGCGACCGCGGATCCAGCACCGGGCTGCAGCGCCCGCGCGGCGGCGCTCACGAAGCGCCGATTGCCCCGATTGAGCGCCGCACCGACCATCCGCCCCCGTACACCGCTTGGATGACCAAGCTGCTTCGCAATGCCCCTCATCATCGCGCCCCGGACCCCCATCCCACGACCGTAGGGCACGGGTGCTGGTGCGGCATGGATATTGAAGAAGTGATCGAGGCTGCGCAGCGAACACCGTCACGCTGGACCACACGGTTCTCTTGACGGCGCGCTCAGGCCCTGGCGCGAGTATCGCGACATCCACGCCCGTCGCTTGATAACTCGAGACAGATCCCGGCACTCATGTTCGGCCCGTTACGCGGTTGAGACACAAGGGATCCGGCGGCCGCGCTATCCCGCGGCGTCGAGGATCTTGATCGCGAAGACGAGCGAGTCGCCGGGCTGGATCCCGGCGCTGGGCTGACCTTCGGGGTAGCCATCCGCCGGGACCATCGCGACGGCAACCGTGGATCCAACCTTTTGACCCGCGATGGCTTTCTGAAAGCCCGGCACGACTCCGGCGAGCGGGAAGTCGACCGGTGCGCCGCGCTGATAGCTACTGTCGAAGACGGACCCATCACGGCCGTTGACGCCCATGTAGCAGACGGAGACCCTGGCGGTGCTGGAGACCACCGGTCCATCTCCGGCGTGCAGCGTGTGCACCTGGGTCTGGCTCACGCCGAACGGTGCGGTGACGTTCACCAGCGGAGCGGTCGTATCCGTGGACCCGGTGACCGCAACGCTGCCGGTGGTGCCGCTCAGCGTCCAGTCCGGCGTTCCGCCATTTGGCGGTGCTGCGGTGGGGCACGAGCCGGCCGCGGTGGCCGGCCCCGCCGCAGCGACCGTCATAGCGGTTGCTGCGGCAGAAGCCGCGAGCGCGACGGAGGAATACGTCCGGGAGGATTTCACGGCCGACACGCTACAGCCAGTGCTGGCGTTGCCTACCGGTAGGCCTGCGCCAAGTGGTCGTGTTGTGATCGGTAGCGGACCGGTTCGGGTGCACTTGTCGCAATGACGCGACGCGGCGCGCGGAAAGGAAGTCACCATGAAGATCACTCGGATCATTGCGGTGCCGCTGGCGTGGGGTGGCTGCGTGGTCGCCGGCTTGGGTCTAGCGGCGTCGGCTCAGGCCGGCCCGTCCTATTGGCACTATTGCCCAGGGCACTGGGAGTACACGGTTCCGGTTCCGCCGGGGACGGACCTGAGTGTGTGCCACTGGTTTGCCGTGACAGTTACTCGCGGGCCGTCGGGCCCCGTCTATAACTTCGTCGGAGTCGACCAGTCGCAGGTGCCCCCGCCCGCGCCCGGTTTCCCGTGGCCGTGACTGTCACGTGCAGAGGCTGGGGGCGTCGCACACGTTGCCGGGGCAATAGATCGAGTGGGCCGCGTTGACCAGGCTTCCGACGTCTAACAACGTCACGCCTTTCGTGTCCAGGCGGGCGTGCAGATCGTCGGCGATCTGCTGCGGCGTCCAGCCCCAGGTGAGGTCGTAACACACGTCGTGCGCCTCAGCGATCAGTGCCTCTTCCGTCTTCGGCGGCCACGTGAGGCCGACGGCGCGCAGTTGCGCGAGGTATGCGTCATCCTGGGGGGTGGCGGCCGCACTGCCGGGGCTGCTCACAACCGCGGCGGCAACCACTACGGGTACAGCGATCGTGGCCAGCCTCCGAGGTGAGGGCATTGGTTCCCTTCCAATCTTCGTGGCGCGATCAGGCCCGTCGAAAGCGTGCCGCTGGAAAGTAAGACAGTCAGCAGAATAGCCAATGTTCGCACAAGCGGCCCGCCGAAATTCTGGGCGTGCGGCGCCGGGCTAGTCAGCGATTCCCGCCAATTCGCGTGCCACCGCATCGAATGCGCGCAACGTGTCGAGCATGTGCGGCTCATGAGAGTCCAGTTGGGTGGATAACTTGGCGGCGACCAGCTCCGCGGCGCGATTGACATAGATCATCTGACCGCACATGCCCTGGCACAGCACGACGTCGTTACCGGGATAGGGAAACCACATCTGGTTGCGATACATCCCGCCGGGCATTTCGTTGTCGTCGGGGCTGGCGGCGAATGCCTGTCGCGAGTCGGGCCCGCCGTCGAGGGTGTCCGCGATCCACGGCGCAGGCACCACTTGTTGGCCGGTCAACGAGACACCGTCGCGCAAGAGCAGCGAACCGAAACGGATCATGTCGGTGAGACAGGCACTGATGCCGCCGTCGAAAAACCCTGTGCCGCCGGCATCTACGCCGATCGTGCCGTCGCATTGGGCCCCGATGCGGCTCCACAGCAGTTCCGACATCAGTTCGGGCATTCGCCGGCCGCCGGCGACCTCGCAGATCCAGCCCAGCACATCTGTTTCACACGAACGATATTCGAACGGGCCACCGTGAGCGGACTTTCGCCGCAAGGTCAACAGGAACTCTTGCAGCGTGCCGGGAGAGCCTGGGCCGATCCTGGGCGCCCAGCCCACCGCCTGGTCGAGAAGATGTATCTCCGCGGCCGGATCTTGATAATTCTCCGAAAAGCACGGCCTGCGAGAAACCTGCTGACGGCGCGAATCCCGATAGCGTTGGCCGTTAGCCCCAGTAGGCGAAGCTACATGTGGGCCGTGGTTCACTCTTCAAGGCGACGAGCTTGTCGCCATCCATCATGATCGTGCAGGTGAGGGCGACGTCCCCGCCGTCGGCGCTGACCTGCGACTCCACTTCGTTGTAGACCGAATACTGCTTTTCCCACGGCAGAGGCACATTGGGCTCGGTCTGCTCCGGGCCTCCGTTGATCCGGTACCGAATGGTCACCGGGGTATTACCGCCACTGACCCTCATGACCGCCGTGCCGACCGGCTGGCCGGTGGGCGCCGTGGACGTCGACACCGGTGGTGACGACGCGATCTGCGAGGTGGTGCCCCCACCGCTGGTGGTATGTACCGCCTGTCCGGAGGTGCTCGTGGTGCATGCCGTCGGGGCAATCCCGGCCGCTGCAATGCTGACGATCGCCGCGACGGCACACCGACTCGAGCGCATGCCCAAAGCCTACGATGAGCGGCCCCGAGTCGGGAGCAAACCATGCCGCCACATGATCCGGATCTCGCTCGCCGTCACACGCTGATGCCCTGCGTCGTCATCAATGAGGAAGAGAAGGAATTGTCGGAAGGGTGAGAATGATGGATCGCTTGAATACGGTGGCGCGGTTCTACTTAATCGCCGTGACGGTGATTGCGGCGGTCGTCACCGCGGGGATTGGGATCTGGTGCCTGATCGAGCCGCAGTCGTTCGCCGATGCGGTGGGCTTTGAAGCGCACCGTCACTTCTTGCACGACGTGGGCGCATTCCAGCTGGGCCTGGGCGTCACCCTGCTTCTTGCTCTGATCTGGTCCGACGCATTGGCCACCGCGCTCGCCGGATTCATCGTGGCGAACACCGTGCACACTGTCAATCACGTTATAGATCTCGACGTGGGTGGTTCTGCCGCGCAGGCGTGGGCGCTCGGTGCGGTGTCTGTGGTGCTGATCTTGGCGTTCGCGTTGCGGCTGCGGCAACTCGGCTATGTGCTGGGAACCGTTGGCACGGCGGCCCATTCGGCATTGGCACCGTTCGTGCGGCAGAAGACGATCTCGCTCACCACCTTTCGTAAGAACGGCGACCCGGGCTCTAGTCCTGTCAGCATCGTGGTGGACGGCGATCGCGCCTACTTTCGCAGTTTTGAGCGGGCAGTCAAAGTGCGCCGGATTCGGCGCAGTCCGAGGGTCGAGATTGCGGCGGCAACGGCATCCGGCAAAGTCACGGGACCACCGATGCGTGGCACCGTACGCCTGGTAGACGGGGATGAGTATGCGGACGCGGGACGCCTGCTGCGGCAAAAGTATCCGATCCTGCACGGCTTGTTGGTGCCGCTGGCACACCGGCTGATGCGGTCGAAGTATGGCCGCACCATACACGTTGAGTTGACCCCGGCATCGGAGTTCGCCCGCGCCGACTAAAGGTGACGTGCAGCGAAATCCGCGCCCTGACCCGTCATTCCGTTAGCCGCGTACATGGTGTGCGCGATGCCGGGTGGCCCCGGAGGGGCGCCATTGCAAATCGTGTCATCCGGGGCGCACAACTGAATGGTCTTGGCCGCGTACAGGGGACCAATCGTGATGGGCGGCGCGCCGGCGTCGCGTAGGAACTCATTGGACGGAGTTCCGAACAGGACTACCGCGGCCACATGATTAGCCACCGCGGGCGGCAGCGGCTGCGGTACGTAGGACACGAACTCCTGTGGTATTTCCTTGGGCACAGCGGCCGACGTGACGAAACCCGCCAGGGCTGCACCTTGGGAGTACCCGCCAAGCACCACTTTGGTGTTCGGACAGTTCGACGCGGTGGACTCGACGTGAGTGCCCGCGTCCCTAATCCCGTCGACAAAGGTTCTCGCGAAATCGACGCCGCCGTTGAAGTCGCTACTCGCCTCGTAATTGACCGGATAGACCCCCACCGACCTGCCGCCCACTCGCGACCCGAGCGCGTCGACGAACGCCTGCCCGACCCCGCCAACCCCGGGTGGCTCGCCGGTACCGCGGGCAAACACGACTTCTACGTCGGGGCATGGCTGCGCGGAGGCCGCTGGGACGGGTGCGCAGATCATCCCGGCCCAGGCTGTCACTGCCGCACTAGCGAGAAGACAAATGGATCGTAGCGAGCTCATGCCTGCGAATGCCCAGACGCCATTGCGCCGAAACCAGGGCCTGCCTGGCGACAGGGACTGAGACCAACGAAGTCGACGCGATGAGTTTCGTCCTGGCTTGCAGTCTGTATCCGCAACGCACCCCATTCGAGGAGACCATCAATGACCGCCACCTATACCTTCGACGTGTTCTCCAGTGTCGACGGCTTCGGCGGGGTGAGCGGCGGCGATTGGGGCGGTTACTGGGGCAAGCAAGGCCCAGAACTGCTCGCCCGTCGCCTCGGGCTGTATAGCGAGAGGCAGCGAATGGTTCTCGGCGCCAACACATATCGGCTGTTCACCCAAATGATGGCCGCGAGTTCCGAGGATTCCGATGTACGCGACCCGTGGGTCACGCGGATGCGGCACCTCCCGGCGACGGTGGTGTCAACCACGCTGGATGGGCCTCCGGACTGGCCCGATGCGACGATCGTGAGCGGCGACGCCGTCGATGTCGTCGCCCGACTCAAGGAGCAATCTCACGTGCCGTTGCGCTCGCACGGCAGCCTGTCGATGAACCGGGCGCTGATGGCCGCAGGCCTGGTCGACCGGGTTCAAGTGACGCTTTTCCCTGTCATCACCGGCCGAACCGGTGATGCGCCGATTTTTCGCGGGGCGGCGGACTTCGACCTCGAGTTGATCGACAGCCGAACGCTAGATGGCAATATTCAAGAACTCACCTACCGGCCGACCCTGCATGCCTGAGCGCAGCGCACCACCCGGCGAGGCGGTTTTTGAGTTACTGCCCTTTCCAGACGACCTTGTCCGTTCCTCCGGCGTCCCTGTAGACGACACTGTCGGGGTTCGTGCCGTTGCGAACGTCGAAGTAAATGCGCCCCGTAACCGGGCTGCCAAGGGGGAGTGGGCCCTCAGGAAGCCCGTCGGTTTGGTTGCCCTTCATCACCGCGAACGTAGAGCTGTTGACCGCCCGGGCGTTGAAGTCGGCAATGTTCGGAGTTGCATTACCGCTGACACCTTTGGCCGTGACGTCGGAGTACCAGATACCGTCGTTGTGGCCGCTGGGCTGCAGGTTGCTCACGGTGTAGTCGATGGTTCCGCCATTACTGGAGAGCTCTGCCATCTGGCCAAATTGCAGCACTTGCGGATCGGCGAATGCCGGTGTCGCCGCGAGGATTCCGGCCGCCGCCAACACAGCCGTCGCTGCTGTTGTTTTCGATGCAATTTGTGAGAACGCCACGTCGGGCTCCCTTCGTGAGGCGCCGGCTATCCAGCACCGGCAACTTGAGAATGGTTTATCCAGAGCTCGGCATTTCAAACCCGATATCGACGCAATTTGCTTCCCTAAGCCATTCTTTTGTGAACTTCTCACCGGCGGAGGTAGAAAGCGGCAGGTGATTCTTCGCAACAGCCGACATGAACACGCGGCACAACATCGCTCCGATGATTTCCCCGAGCCCCGGTGACCCTTACTCAGGTGCTCCGGCTCGCTGTCTATCACCACACTGTAAGTTCGTTCGGAGCCACGAAGACCGTGACCGCCTGCGCCACTCAAGCGGTTCGGCTTTTGCCCCGGCCGGGCGTTGAGGCCCAGCCGGCAACTTGATCCACACCACACAACGCGAGAGGAAGCGCATGAGAACGATCGCATACCGCCACGCGGCAGTCGTCGGCCTGGCCGCCTTCGCGCTGATCACTGTGGGCTGCAGCAATGGCAAGACCGTCGACGCGTCGGCATCGCCTCAGGCCGGGACGCACGCCACCTCTGCGTCTGCCACCCCAGCAGCGCCCACCGAGGTGAAAATCGTCGGGGAGCGCGACGTCGAGGTGACCCTGACCGGCCCGATCGCAGCCAAGTACGCGTCGGCCACCGAGGATCAGAAGCGCGCTCTCGGCAAGCCGCTGACGGGTGACCGCAACGCGGGGAAGCGGGAGAGCGGCGTCGTATTTCAGCAATTCCAGGGTGGCGCGATCACCGCCAAGAACGACGAATCCGGCACGCCCGCATATATCATCCTCGGCAAAATCCGGGAGGCCTGGAATATTCCACGCGACCCGGACGGCACGCCTGCGCCCACCGGCACCAACGGTTCGGCAGGCCCGCTGGGCTTGCCCATCAGCGACCAAAACGCCGTCGGCGATCTGCTCGTGTCGAACTTCGAGCACGGCTCGATCGGCTACAACCCGACGACCGGCCAGGTCCAAGTGACGGTAAACGGCAAAAACGTTCCGTCCGGGTTATAGCCCGAATCGAGCGTTCGACCGACCGCGCGACAATGCCCACGGAAGGCGAACCTAAGATTTAGAATCCGCACGACGGGTATGCGCAGTCAAGCGGCATCGGCCGCGGCCGCCCGTTAGATCGGAGCCACCGTGATCATCCTCGGCATCATCCTTCTCGTTGTCGGCTACTTCACCGGGATCAGCATTCTCTACACGATTGGCGGCATCTTGGTCGTCGTCGGCATCATCTTGTGGATTTTGGGCGCGGTGGGCCGTCCCGTCGCCGGCCGAAAAGTGTGGTTTTGACGCGTCGCGTGACTTCAGCCGCTGGGGCCTGAAAGGGCGGATACTGGCTGGTCACCAGCCATCTTCAGGCCTCGCGATCGGTGCGTCCTACTTAACATAATGTCGCTTATCGGTAGACGCTATAGCCGAGTTCGGGCAAGCCAACTCCATTGACGGGTCGTGGCCGACCCATCGCGACGTCGCCCACCGACGACCCCCCGACAGCTCGGCTAATCCTGGGTTCGAGCGGGCCGGGCCGGTGCGTGTCGGAAAGGACATACGAGGCGTCACGCCACTGGGGCCGACGCGCGCGTGCAGCGGGCGTCCGTTTGCCCCTCCCGGCTTTCCGCTGACACCGACATCAATACGTCACAGTGACGAATAGCTCTGACCCGCATGGACTTTGGCACGTCGCGACGGCCGGCCCAAACCCGCGCCCAACGTTGCTCCGGCGCGTAGCGAGCACGCCGAACATCACTGACCATGGACGGCATGACGGCGATGTCGCGAGCCGGCGAGGCGAGAAGGGCAATGCACCAACCCCCGGGACCCCCATTCCCCTCCCCGCCCATCGCCGTCAATACGTCACTGTGACGAATGCGCTTGCAGCGCAGGGATATTGGGCTGCGCGGTCGGCCCGCGTCTAGTTCGGCCGGTGCCCCCGCCGCCTGGAACGCGCGCGGCGGTGCGTGTCAGTCGACCAGAGATAGCCGCAGTCCGAGCACTGCAGGTGCACCAGCGTGCCCCGGTTGCTCAGCAGATACTGCCAATGCGTGTCGCAGTTTCGACTGCTTCGGCACTCACCACATTTGCTGCCGTGATCGCAGCACGGGCACGGCAGCCATGCGCGGCGGCTGCGGTCGGCGGTCGGATCAATCGGAAACACGAGCTGTCGTCCGTTCTGGAAGTACACCTTCGCGGACCAACTCGTCGTAGATCCGCTGCTGCTCGTCATCCAGATTCGAGTACAGCATGTCGTTGGCCTTCTGCTCCTCGGCGAGCACTGCGACGGGGTCCCAGTCGTCACCTATCGCTTCGAGCACAGCGCTGCGCCGGCGTGCCTCGTCGAGGGTCAGGTCATAGGCAAACTCGAGGTCGGCCATCTCGCTCCCAGCCAATAGATAGATATGCAAACGAACGGTTAGGATTCCCTAACTGGCGCCGGTCACGCTATGACCTGCGTCACTGTCGGCGGTTGAGGTGCGTCACACTCGCGCGCAGATACATGCGCTACCGACAATCCCTCAACCGCGGGTTGAGGTGAAAGGCGACGATCGCGAGTCGCGGGGTTTTGCATGGCGCAACCCGACCGGCGGGCTCCCCTACCCCTCCCCGCCGATCGCCACCAATACGTCACTGTGACGAATATCATTGCAGCGCAATGCGATCGATGGCGCATCGCTGCGGATACGGTGTCAGGCGGTGTGCGGCGGGAAGTACATCTCTTGCTTCACCGTGCACACCAGTTCGCCGCTGCGATTGAACATCGTCCCACTCGCCAACGCCAACGAACCGGCGCTGCTCGGTGACGACCGGTCGTAAAGAAGCCAATCCGATAAGTCCGCCGGCGCGTGGAACCATACTGAATGATCACGCTGGGCTGACGCCCCGACACCACCGCGTGCGGTATATGCCGGTTCGGTCAGCGTCACCGCCGACAGGTAAGCCACCAGGCTGGCGGTCAGCACAGGATCATCGGGAACCTCGCCGTCGGGTCGCCACCACATCAGCGTCCGCGCGGGTGGAGCCTCCTGTGCGCCGATGGTTCGGCGCTCGAACCAGCGCAGGCTCGACCAGCGCCCTCGGGTGCTCTCATCGGACTCGGCCAGGTGCGGCGCAACCCACGGCAGCGACGCTGGGCTGGCAGCTTCGGGCATGGGTGATTGGTAGGCGACCAAACCGGGTGCGGTATCGGCTACTTTGAATGACGACATCGCTTCCATCAGAATTCTTTCGTCTTGGCGCGCCGTGACCCGTCGCGCCGAAAACGTACGACCTTCCTGCAGGTCAACAACCTCGAAGTCAACCGGCCGACGCGAATCGCCAGGCCGAAGAAAGTACGTGTGGACGCTGTGCGGTGCGCGACCCGGCGCCGTGTGGCTTGCCGCCAACAATGCCTGAGCCGAAATATGGCCGCCGAGAATATGGTTGGCGGGCGCGCCCAATTGCTGCCCGACGAAGAGCCACTGGTCGACCCTCTCGAGCTCCAAGGTGGCGAGCACGTCGCCCAGCGAAGATGACATCACCGACGTATCTTGCCGGATCGCGTCTCACGCGCTGATGCGCCGGTACACCTGTAGCCGCCTTAATGCCCGCGCCGCCGCCGGCCCCGTTGCCGGCTGCAGTGCCCGGTCGAGTCTGGCTCGGACGATGTCGGTGTCCAGGTCCATCCCGATCGCCACCAGGCAGTTGGCGGTAGTCCCCGGCGGCGCCTTCCGAATGTCGATTGCGTCACCGACCAGGTTGACGACATAGTCGTGCACGGTTGTGCGGTGCTGCACGGCCACAATGCCTTTCAGCCTGAACACCTGCGGCGGTGCGTCTTCGAGAAGGTCCAACAGCGCTTCGGGGTCGACACAACCGGGGCTGCTGACTGTGACCGCGTCAGCATGGACGTGGTCGGAGTCGTGGTGGTACCCCGGTGCCAGGTCCAGAAACGAAAGTTGCCCCACATCGGCGTCGGTGGCAGCGGCGTCGAAAAGCAGCTCTGGGTCTATCCGCCCGGCCGTTGCACCCACGACGTGTATTCGCGGGTTACGTTGCTCCGCACGCCGTGCGACGCGTTGCACCACTGCCGACCGCGCGTTCTGAGGCACCCGGTCCAGCTTGTTGACCACGATCAGCGACGCGGCGCCGTAGCGCAGGGGCGGCACCGTGCCGCAGTCAATGGTGTCAAAGTGGTTCACGGCATCTACGACGTCGACAAGGCCGCCTGCCCGGACCCCGCGGATCTGACTGAAGCCGATGATCCGCGCAATCGCCACCGGATCGGCGAGGCCGCTGGCCTCGACCACAATGGCATCGAGGCGGCGAGCCGGATCGGCAAGCTTGATGAGTGCGTCATCGAGGCCGCCATCATCGGGCAGGCAGCAGATGCAGCCTCCGGCGATTGAAGCCGGCTCGTCGACCTGGCCGGCCACCAGGCCGGCGTCGATGTTGATGTCGCCGAAGTCGTTGATTATCACGCCGATCCGCGTGCCCGGATGACGCAGTAGGTGGTTGAGCAGCGTCGTCTTACCGGCTCCGAGATGGCCTGTCAGCGCGATGACGGGTATCGCAGTCAAAGCTTTGCCCTCCACATCGGCATCCGGATATTCGATGCTAACCGTGGTCCCGGACACAAAGCTCAAGGCCGACTCAGTCAGCGCCCACTATAACAGAGCGG
The DNA here is from genome assembly GCF_059812385.1 of Mycobacterium sp. NGS58. Lineage (NCBI taxonomy): Bacteria > Bacillati > Actinomycetota > Actinomycetes > Mycobacteriales > Mycobacteriaceae > Mycobacterium > Mycobacterium sp. NGS58. Next base: position 47,167 of record NZ_JCALCO010000005.1, read on the forward strand.
TTGCTCTGTTATAGTGGCCTCGTGCCCCGCCCGCGCGTACATGATCCCGACGCCGTACTTGACGCCGTCGAGAACCTGGTGGCGCGATCGGGCCCCACTGCGGTGACCATCCGAGCGATCAGCGCGGCGGTGGGTGTGTCCAACGGCGCTGTGTATCACACGTTTACATCGCGGGGTGGGCTGATGGGACAGGCTTGGCTACGGGCGGGTCAGCGATTTTTGGCGGTGCAGACTTCGCTGGTCGACGACGCACTCGCCAGCGGCGACCCGGACGGCCCCACCGAGGCCGTGGTGGCCGCTGCCGACGCTGCGGTGGCGTTTACCGAGCAGCATCCCGGCTCATCAACGCTCGTGCTGCGCGTGCGCCGCGAGGAAGTGCTCGCCGCCGACGTTCCCGACGATGTTGCCGATCAGCTTCGACGTCTCGACAAGCTTCTCGTGGCATTAATGGTGCGGCTTGCCGTTGCGGTCTGGGACCGCAAGGACGCGGCGGCGGTCGACGCGATAACCAGCTGCGTCGTCGACCTGCCGACCGCGTTGCTGCTGCGCCGCGACCGGCTGGGGAGCGTCACCGCACGCGCGCAGCTGCATACGGCGGTACGCGCCGTGCTGGCGGTCGGACCCGCGACCCCGACGACGAACCTTCGTAACTGCAAGCGCAACTCAAGAGGAAACACATGACCGTCACATTGGACTACGCCGACAAAATCGCCATCGTCCGCCTGGGTGAGGACGAGAACCGTTTCTCCCCTGCGTTTCTGGATGACGTCGATGATGTGCTCGGCCAAGCCGTCGCAGATGGGGCCGAAGGGCTGATCACAACGGCCAGCGGAAAGTTCTACTCCAACGGCCTGGACCTGGAATGGCTAGGCGCCCACACAGATCAGGGGGAACAATACATCGGCCGGGTACACCAGCTCCTGGCACGCGTGCTGACCCTTCCGCTGCCCACCGCGGCCGCCGTGGTGGGCCACGCATTCGGCGCCGGAGCGATGCTGGCCATCGCGCATGACTTTCGCGTGATGCGTGAAGACCGCGGGTACTTCTGTTTTCCCGAGGTAGACATCCGCATCCCGTTCAATCCCGGCATGGCCGCGCTCATCCAGTCGAAACTCACGCCGCGCGCCGCGATCGCGTCGATGACTACCGGCCGACGCTTCGGCGGCCCCGATGCGGAACACTTCGGCATCGTCGACGCCACCTGCGCCGAGGGCGCGGTCACCGACACGGCCCTCGACATGGTGCGCCCGCTGCAGGGCAAAGATTCAGGCACGCTGGGCGCGATAAAACAGACCATGTTCGAAGGCGCGGTGCGCGCGCTGGTCGATCAGAAAAGCGGGTCGCACTAACCGCTCATGGACAGGGAGTCGGTTCCTGTATGGTCGGATGTCTGCCGGCTCAAGGGAACAGAGGGCATTGGATGGCAAACAGGCTCCCCGACAACGCCTTCACGTCTCCTCAAGTGTTGGATCCCGGCCTTCGCAAGGTGGCGCGATTCGTGCCTCGCGGTTACGCGTTGCACCGCGGCCTGAAGTTTCAGCGCGCCGTCATGAACCTGATGGGCAATGCGGGACGTATCCGCAGCGTGCCGGTCGCCGTCGTCAACGAGCACGTCAGTGTGCGCCTGCATCGCCCGGCCGGCCTTCCCGACCGCGCACCCGCACTGCTGTGGATCCACGGCGGCGGAACCATCATGGGGCACGCGGCACAGGACGATAAGTACCTGCGCAAGCTGTCCGGCCGCACCGGGTTCGCGATTGCCGCGGTAGAGCACCGGTTGGCGCCCGAACATCCCTACCCGATACCGGTCGAAGATTGTTACGCGGCCCTGCTGTGGCTGGCCCGCCAGCCGTGGGTTGACCCCGATCGAGTCGCTATCGGGGGGGCCAGTGCCGGAGGCCATTTCGCGGCCGCGGTCGCCCAGCGAGCGCACGACCGCGACGACGTCCACCTCACCTTCCAAATGCTGGTCTATCCGATGCTCGACGATCGCACCGGCACCAAGCGCGACGGCCCCAGGCGCATCATGTGGACCGAATCCGACAATCAACTCGCCTGGCAGTGGTACCTCAACGGGGCCGATCCCGAGGAGGCCGCACCGGCGCGCCGAACGGATCTGTCGGGCCTGCCGCCCGCCTGGATCGGGGTGGGAACGCTGGACCTCTTCTACCAGGAATGCCTGGAGTACGCGCGGCGCCTGCGTGAGGCGGGCGTGCCGGTGCACGAGGAGATTGTTCCGGGCGCGTTCCATGCGTTCGATCAGATCGCCGAGAAGGCACCGATATCGAGCAGGTTCTTCGAAAGCCAATGCGACTATTTGCGGGGCGCCCTTACTCCCAGCGGATGATCGCGGTCAACGGGCGGATCCTTTTGCCGAGGGTAATCGAATCACGTTGTGCACAAGCGCCTTGACGTCGGGCATGGTCGCAATAGCACATGGCCGTCGTCGCCCGACCCCTCTGGGCGATATTCGCTGAGGACCAGCATGCACACCGACCGCGAGTTTGAATGCGGCACCTTTTGTCTGCAAAGTGTGCACAAGGTGCAACTATATGGTGTATGGCCAATCCCGTAGGGCTACGAGAGCGCCGTCGCCGCCAGACGAGCGCCGACATCCGCGACGCCGCGGTGCGTCTCACGCTGGAACGCGGATTCGACAAGGTCACGGTCGACGAGATCTGCGCGGAAGCCGGAATCGCCACCCGCACGTTCTTCAACTACTTTCCCAACAAAGAGTCCGCCCTGGCCTATGGCCCCTCGGACATACCCCCCGCGCTGGTGGCCGATTTCGTCGCCGCCGGGCCCGCCCCTTACTCGGTAGTGCTGGCGGAGCTGATCACTCTGGCGGCCCACCACCTCCGCGACGTGCCGCCGCAACGCGAACACGCGGCCCACATGCTGGAACTTGCCAAAACCTCTCCCGCCGTGTTGGCCGCGTTCCTCGCCGACTTGGAGCGGTTTCAAAACCAGCTGACCGATATCATCGTGCGTCGCCAGGCGATGAAGCCGGACGACGAGATGGCGGCGCTGATCTCCGCGCTGGCGCTCACGGCGGTTCGGTCCGGCATCGAAAAGTGGGCTAGCGGCAAGGCAGACGAAACGGCCGACACGCCGATGCCCTATGTTGAGCGTGCCGCCGCGCTGGTGAACAGCATCTTCACAAAGTGACCTGAAACACCAGTAGCAAATGTTGCATACACTGCACGATATGCACATTATGTACTATGCGCTGGTGGCGGTACCCGGGAACGCTTCAGCAATCAGGTGAGCCGGGTGCCGATGCCGGGGACGTCAGCCGGTGTGGGTGGCAGCATTCACCGCGCTTGACGGCCCAGCGCGCGCGAACCGTAGCAATCGACGTACTTCGTTGAGCAATGCGACTGTGTGGGGGCTCACCCGTCCACGACCTCCGGTCGCGCAACCGCTGATCCGCGTCACGACCGCGTGATGGGGAAGGGACCACCTAGGTGCAGATATCGAGACTTGTGCGCAACGCCTGGTTGCCACTGCTGATCGTGGCGGTCGTGGTGGTCGGCGGTTTTGCGGTCGTCAGGGTCAAATCGTTTTTCGGCGCCCACGACACCGGCATCATGACCAGCCCTCGGCTCGATGATTCGAAGCCTTTCAAGCCCAAGGTCGTCAAGTACGAGGTCTTCGGCTCGGCCAGCCAGGCCAACGTGAACTACTTGGACCTGTCCGCCGACCCGAGACGCATTGACGGAGCGCCGCTGCCGTGGACGCTGGTCTTGAGCACCACCGCCCCGTCGGTCTTCCCGAATCTTTCGGCACAGAGCGACGGCAATTCGCTCGGCTGCCGCATCACCATCGATGACGAAGTCAAGGCCGAGAACATGACCCAAGGCGTGCACGCCCTGACCTTCTGCTTGGTGAAATCCGCATGAACACAACAATCGACGACACTCGCACCGACGCCATCCCCGTCGTCAAGGAGCCCGTGCACGACAAAATCCCCAGGATCATCCGCACGCTCGCCGTGCCGATCATCCTGGGCTGGATCGCGATCATCGCGGTGCTCAACGTCGTCGTTCCCCAGCTGGACGAGGTCGGCAAGATGCGTTCGGTCTCAATGGCGCCCGACGATGCGCAGTCGGTGGTCGCGACCAAGCGCATGGGTGCGATATTCAACGAGTACAAGTCCAACAGCTCGGTGATGATCGTCCTCGAGGGTCAGAATCCCCTCGGCGCCGACGCTCACACCTACTACGACCAGATCGTCAAGAAGCTCGACGCCGACACCAAACACGTTGAGCACGTTCAGGACATGTGGAGCGATCCGCTGACCGGCGCGGGTGCGCAGAGCAATGACGGCAAGGCGGCCTACGTCCAGGTTTACCTCGCCGGCAATCAGGGCGAGGCGTTGGCGAACGAGTCGGTGGAATCCGTCCAGCAGATCGTCAAGAGCGTGCCGCCACCCAAGGGCGTCAAGGCATATGTGACCGGACCCGCGGCGCTGTCAGCGGACCAACACGAGGCCGGCGACCGCAGTCTGCAGCTCATCACATTAGCCACGTTCACCGTGATCATCGGCATGCTGCTGTTGGTCTATCGGTCGGTCATCACGGTGCTGTTGACGCTGGTCATGGTGGTGCTCGAGTTGTCTGCCGCGCGCGGAATGGTCGCTTTCCTGGGCTACTTCAAGCTCATTGGGCTTTCGACGTTCGCCACAAACCTGTTGGTCACGTTGGGAATCGCGGCGGCCACCGACTACGCGATCTTCCTGATAGGCCGATATCAGGAAGCCCGCGCTATCGGGGAGACCCGCGAAGAGGCGTACTACACCATGTACAAGGGCACCGCGCACGTGGTGCTCGGGTCGGGCTTGACCATCGCCGGCGCGACCTTCTGCCTGCACTTCACGAACCTGCCGTATTTCCAGACGTTGGGTATTCCGCTCGCCATCGGCATGGTGGTCGTGGTCGCAGCGGCGTTGACCCTCGGTGCGGCCGTCATCGCGGTGGCGACCCGTTTCGGCAAGACGCTCGAACCGAAACGGACGCAACGCATTCGCGGGTGGCGCAAGATCGGCGCGCTGGTCGTCCGCTGGCCCGGCCCGATCCTGGTGTTGACGATCGGTGTGGCGCTGATCGGCCTGCTGACCCTGCCCGGCTACCGCACCAATTACAACGACCGCAATTACCTGCCCGCGGATCTGCCTGCGAACGAGGGTTATGCGGCGGCGGACCGGCACTTCTCGCAGGCTCGGATGAACCCCGAAGTGTTGATGATCGAAAGCGATCATGATCTGCGGAACTCGGCGGACTTCCTGGTGATCGACAAGATCGCCAAGACGGTCTTCCGGGTGCCGGGGATCGGCCGCGTGCAAGCCATCACCCGCCCGCAGGGAACGCCTATCGAGCACACCTCGATCCCGTTCCAGATCAGCATGCAGGGCGTCACCCAGCAGATGAACCAGAAGTACCAAGAAGACCAGATGGCCGACATGCTGCACCAGGCGGACATGATGCAGACGACCATCGACAGCATGCAAAAGATGCAGAGCATCACGGCGCAAATGACCAATGACATGCATCAGATGGTCAAAAAGATGCACGACATGACCATCGACATCAACGAATTACGCGACCACATGGCGGATTTCGAGGACTTCTTCCGCCCCATCCGCAGCTACCTCTACTGGGAAAAGCACTGCTACGACATCCCCGTGTGCTGGTCGTTGCGCTCGGTCTTCGACGGTCTGGACGGTATCGATACGATGACCGACGACATCGAGAGCCTGCTGCCGATCATGGATCACCTCGACACGCTCATGCCCCAGATGGTGGCACTGATGCCCTCCATGATCGAAAACATGAAGGCCATGAAAACCACGATGCTGACCATGTATTCGACCCAGAAGGGTCTGCAGGACCAGCAGAACGAGGCGCAGAAGAACTCCAACGCCATGGGCAAGGCGTTCGACGCCTCCAAGAACGACGACTCGTTCTACCTACCGCCGGAGACGTTCAACAACGCCGAGTTCAAGAAGGGCATGAAGAACTTCATCTCCCCCGACGGCCATGCCGTGCGCTTCATCATCAGCCATGACGGTGATCCGATGTCGCAGGAAGGCATTTCGCACATTCCGTTGATCAAGAAGGCCGCCTACGAAGCCTTGAAGGGCACGCCGCTGGAAGGCTCGAAGATCTATCTCGCGGGTACCGCGTCGATCTACAAGGACCTCAGCGACGGCAACACCTATGACCTCTTGATCGCCGGAATCGCCTCACTGTGCCTGATTTTCATCATCATGCTGATCATCACCCGTGGTGTGGTGGCATCGGCGGTCATCGTCGGAACCGTCTTGCTCTCGCTGGGCGCGTCGTTCGGGCTTTCGGTACTGATCTGGCAGCACCTCATCGGCATCGAGTTGCACTGGATGGTGCTCGCGATGTCCGTCATCATCCTGCTGGCCGTCGGCGCCGACTACAACCTGCTGCTGGTGGCGCGGTTCAAGGAGGAGATTCACGCCGGCCTGAACACCGGCATCATCCGGTCGATGGGCGGCACCGGCTCGGTGGTCACGTCGGCGGGCCTGGTGTTCGCCTTCACGATGATGACCATGGCTGTCAGCCAGCTGACGGTCATCGGCCAGGTCGGCACCACCATCGGGCTGGGTCTGCTGTTCGACACCCTGATCGTGCGGTCGCTGATGACGCCGTCCATTGCCGCGCTGCTGGGCAAGTGGTTCTGGTGGCCGCAACGGGTCCGTCAGCGCCCGGTTCCGTCGCCCTGGCCCCAGCCGGCCAAGCGGCCCGAATCGGTAACCGCCGCTACGTAACCCAGTCCGGCTGCGCGTCGGTCTCGACGTTGGAGAAGTCCTTGTGCCCCAGGCCGGCCGTCGTGCCGCCGTCGACGACGAATTCCGAGCCGGTGGAGTAGCTGGACTCGTCGCTGGCCAGATACACCACGAGGTTGGAGACCTCCACCGGTTGGGCCGCCCGGCCCAACGCCGTCTGGAAGAGGTCGTCGGGCACCCAGTCCGTCATCGGTGTCTTGATAAGCCCCGGATGGATCGAGTTCACCCGAATCCCGCTGGGGCCCAGTTCGAGTGCGGCCGACTTGGTCAGTCCCCGCACGGCGAATTTGGTCGCGGTGTAGCCGTGGCAGGCGATGGTGCCGGCCATGCCTTCGATCGAGGAAATGTTGATGATCGATCCGCGACCCGCTTCCTTCATGGGTTTGACCACGGCGCGGATACCGAGAAATACGCCAGTCAAGTTGATGTCGAGGATGCGCTGCCACTCCGAGAGCGCGTAATCCTCCAACGTGCCGATGTTGATGATCCCGGCGTTGTTGACGAGCACGTCGATGCGGCCGAACTCGGCCAGCGCGGTCGCCACTGCCGCGTCCCAATCCTCGGGCTTGGTCACGTCGAGGTGCAGGTACCGGACCGCGTCGCCGACCTCCGCCGCCACCGCCTTGCCCTCGTCGTCAAGGATGTCACCGAACACCACCTTGGCCCCCTCGGCGGCAAGTGACCGCACGTGCGACGCACCCATCCCCCGTGCGCCGCCGCTGATGAGGGCGACCTTGCCCGCCAACCGTTCTGCCACTGCGTATCTCCTGTCGTGAGGGTTCGTCTAAGCACCATACGTACCGGTGGCTGTGTATGACCAGAGTCAGAAAGACGCGACTCGCGGTACTGAGCCGGGCGATTTTTGCGCGTCAGGAGTCGTACGCGCGAAGCAACGCCCGCGTGCGCGCCCGGCCCTCCGGCGACGGATCGAACGCCGCCGCAACGTACTCGTCGACGCCCGCGGCGCGCAGTTCGTCGAGCCGGCCGCGGACCGTGTCCTCGTCGCCGATGATGGCGGCGTCCTCCGGCCCCGAATAGCCCTCGCGGTCGAGCATCGCGCGGTACGACGGCAGCTGGCCGTAGATGGCGAACTGTTCGGCCGCCTGCTTGCGTGCAGCGTCGACGTCGTCGGTGACGCTGACGGGCAACGACGCGGCGACGCGTACCTGGCCGTCACGTCCGGCATCGGCGGCGGCCTGGCGCAGCGTCGGCCCGACGTGCCCAGCCAGCGTCGCGGGTCCGGTCATCCAGGTGCACGTGCCCGACGTGCGTCGGCCCGCGAGCTTGAGCATTTGGGGACCCAGCGCCGCGATGTATACCTCGGGCCGCGGCGCGCCCGAAATCATCAGCGCGCCGCGAGTGGTCACCGTCTCCCCCACCGCGTCGGCGCGTTCACCAGCCAGCAGGGGCAGTAGCCCGTCGAGGAATTCGTTGAGCCTGCGCACCGGCTTGTCCCACGGGATGCCCCACATCCCCTCCGTGACGGCCTGATGTGTCATACCGAGCCCGAGCGTGAACCGGCCGCCCGACGCGAGGCTCACCGTAAGGGCACGCTGCGCCATCTGCATCGGGTGCTGATTTTGGATGGGCACGACACCGCTCGCCACCTCTATCGTGTCGATCTCATGCAAGGCGACTGCCAGGATAGTGAGAAGGTCTGGCTCGTAGGGCAATTGGCTCATCCACACGCGTTTGAAGCCTTCATCGCGAAGCATCGCGAGGTTGGCGATCGTTGCGTCGATCGGCGATTCACCGCCCGATCCGCTGAGTTGCCCGAACATGGAAACCTGCATGGCCACACGCTCCTTTGCGTCACTCCCGCGGCTGTCGTCGTCCAACTCTACGGCCAGGCCTACCTGACTGGCGCCGCGCGTTCACAGCAGCGGAGCAACCCATCGCAGCCTGGTGCCCCCGCCAGAGGCTTTACCCACATTGAGGGCGCCACCGGCTGACTCCGCCCGTTGACGCAATGTCATCAGGCCGGCCTCCGTGATGTCGTCGGGTAAGCCTTTGCCGTTATCGACGACGTCGATGCACAACTCGTCGGCAACCTCGATGGCAATGGTGAGCTTGGTCGCGGCGGCGTGCCGTACCGCGTTTGTGATCGCTTCCGTGACAACAGCTTCGGCTTCTTCGGCCAGCGCACCCTCAACCACCGAGAGCGGACCCTTGTACTGAACGGTGGTGGCCAGATCTTCTGACAGTCGGCCGATCACTTCATCTAAACGCTGGCGTAATCCGGTGACATCGGTGGGTTTACGACGCAGGTCGAAGATCGCCGTGCGAAAATCTTGCACGACCGCGTGAAGATCGTCGACCGCGGTGTTGAGGCGCTCCCGCACGTCGACCGAACGTGCCCGCATGATGGTGCCCTGGAGCGCGAGGCCGACAGCGAAGACGCGCTGGATTGCATGATCTTGCAAGTCCCCGGCGATGCGGTCACGTTCGGCGAGCACTTCGGCCTGGGCGCGGTTCTCGGCGAGCTCGGCCTGGAGTGCCAACTGTTGGGTGATATCGCGGATGGCCGCCGATACCATCACGCCTTGCTCGGTCTGCAGTGGGCTAAGGCTCACGTCGACCGGGAACACTGTCCCGTTGCGACGCTGTCCCCAGAGCTGCAGACCCGCCCCCATGCGCCGCGCCGCGGGCTTGTGGAAGAAGCCGGCTCGATGCCGTTCGTGGGCGTCGCGCAGCCGGGGCGGGATCAGGATCTCGATTTCCCTGCCGAGCAAATCTTCGCGCTGATAGCCGAACATTTGGTCGGTGCGGGCGTTTGCGAGCATGATGCGCCCGTCGGGCCCGACGATAACCATCGCGTCGGGGGCCGACTCCAGCAACGCATGAAACATGGTTTCGGCTCGCTGGTGCTCGGCGGTCACATCCCGCATCACTTTCGTGAACCCGGTGAAGGCGCCCGTGCCGTCCTTTATCACCGCCAGCACCACTCCGGCGCGAAACCGTTGACCGTTCTTGCGCACCCGCCAGCCGTCGAACTCGATGCGTCCCGATTCGCGCGCCCCAGCCAACTCGCGTTCGGCCAACCCGGCGGCACGGTCCTCGTCCGTATAGAACATGGACACAGGTTGATCCAGCGCTTCGGCCACCGAGTGGCCCATCATCGCCTCTGCGCCCGGGCACCAGCGGACCACGTCACCGTTCGCATCGAGCTGAATGATCGCGTAGTCGGTGATCACATCAACCATTGCGTCAACGTCAAATAGACGCTCCCGCAAGCTCTTGTTGAGTAATGTCGCGCTCAGATAGCGTTCGGCGCTGGGCGATGTCATCAGGGCCCTCTCTCGTTGCCTCGAGCTCCAAAGATGCTACCGTCCGGACACACGCATGACTTGGGAATTCCCATCCGCCGCCTCGGAAATCCGCCGTTCGGAGCTCTTCCCCGGCGCAACGAGGTCCGTCATTGAATCGCGATGTCTGACATGCCGTTCACAGCGCTGCCTTGGCTTTCGACGGTCCGGGCTGCGCGGTGCCCGCACGCCGAATTGCTCGACCGGCCCGTACCAACCGCTCGACACCATGTTCAATTCCACGGGCCAGCGCATCGATGTCTGGTGCGGTGTCGTAGTCGGCGGTGATGCCGAAGTTGAATTCATCGGCGTAACTGACCATCGCGATGCCCGTGCGCAACTGAAGAGCGATCGGAGGAATGGGCAGGATCTCCAGCACCCGACGCCCCATCAATCGCTGCTGTCCTCGCGGACCGGGAACGTTGGTGGCCAGGGCGACGACCGCTCGCTGCGGCAGTCGCATCAGCAGTCGGATCGTCCACGCGGAGAACGCGAACGGGACACGCCTGACCGCTGAAACCACAGCGTTCCCGCCTTCGCTCTGGCCGCTCGCTTTGGCTCGGATGAGCCGATCATGCACCAGCCGCAGCTGCTTAACCGGGTCTTCCTCGTCGACCGGCAAGAGCGGCAACATGGCCGAGACCCGGTTGTCGGGGACATTGAACTGGTCGGCCGAGCGGACCGAAACCGGAACCAGCGTGCGCAGTGAGTTGTGTCCCGGCTGCTCACCGCGTTCGAGCAGCAGCGTGCGGTAGCTGCTGGCAATCGCGGCAAGCGCGACGTCATTGATTGTCACACCGAATTGCTTCGCTACCTTCTGCATGTCCGCCAAGCGGACCCGGGCGGCGCTGTATCGGCGCATTGTCGTCACCCGTCCGTTGAGTGACGATTCCGGGGCGGGGACAAGCAGACTGGCCGCTAGTTCGGCCGCCCCCACCGCAATATGCTCGACGGCGGCCGCCGCACCGATGGCGCTCCGTCCGAACCCACCCACCCAGTTCAACGGGTTGAGGCTCGGTTTCGCCGAACTCGGCTCGCGCCCGGCCGACCGCTGAGTTGCGTGAATATTTTTGGCGAAGCTGCCGGCCGTGTCATCGTCGCCGAACTTCGCCATCAATTGCGTTGCCGCGATGCCGTCGGCAATGCAGTGGTGAATCTTGGTCAGCACCGCCCACCGGTCGTCACTGAGCCCTTCGACGAGCCAGCAATCCCACAGTGGCCGTTCGCGATCTAATCGGCGCTCCATCAAAGACGCGACCATCTCGAACAGTTCGGTATCGCCCCCGGGATGCGGAAGCGCTAACCGGTGAACATGCCGCGCGATCTCAAAGCTGGGGTCGTCGATCCATTCGGGCGGACGCAGATCGAGTGGATGAGTCCGCAGCATTTGCTTGAATCGCGGAATTGCCGGCGTCCGTTCGGCAACAGTCGAAACGAACTCGTCGTAGCTGGGGGCCGGACCCTCCACGATCGACACAGCGCCCACCGCGAGACTCACGTGTGGGTCGGAGTCTTCGGCCTCGAGGAAACCCGCATCCAAGGCGGTTAGTTGCTCCATTCCGTCCCCTTCCGGGCCGGTCTTTCTGATGCAGAGACCGCGTATGTGGATGGTGGTTGGCGGTAGACAGCGGCGCCGCCAGTAGCGCCGGCACCAGCAACGACGAGAAGGATTTGAGCGCCGGTGGGTGACGTGTCGGCGTGCTGTCCGAATGCTGCCGCCAGCGCCGCGGTGTGCATACGCGGGTCGTCAGCGACGATGATCTTGTCGATCGGCACCCCGAGCTTGTCCCTGAGCAAGGTGTGGTATCCGTGGCGCGAGGGCGCCGCGACTATCATGTCGATATCAGCCAGTCGCGCCGATTGGGCTTCGAGGCACGCACACACCGCCGTTGCGGCCGCGCCGGCGAACCGCTCATCCATCTCGCCCGACTGGTCGAACCGGAGAACATTGCGCGAGTCGGCGAATCCCACTGTGGCGGTGAAGCTCTGCGTTTCTCCCATCGGCTCTTCAGCATTCGACCACGACACCGGACTCAAACCGTAGTCCTCGTCGGTCCACCGACACAGCAGCGCGGCACCGGCGGCCGAAAACGGGAAGCGCTCGCTCATTCCGTGTCCGGGATCGGCATCGCTGGCGACGATGAGTGCCAGGTGGATGGCACGTGAACTCAGAAAGCCATCGACAATCTGGAGCGCGGTGAGCACCCCGCAAGCGCCGTTGGCGATGTCGAAGGAAAATGTGCCGTGGGCGCCCGTGTGCGGATCTTCGGGATTCGCCCCGATGTCGTCTTGGATCAGCGCCGCCAATGCCGGTTCTCCGAGATTCCGGTCGCGATAGATGCCCGCGTTGACCACGAGATCGAGTTCGTGGGGATCGCGGCCGGCTAGCTGCAGGCAGTCCTTCCCGGCGGCCGTGGCCAGATGCAGCGCGCTGTGCCGGCCACGCCACCGCGGGTGCGCGATGGCCACTCGATCAATGATCGTGCCCATACTGGCTCACCAATCCCTCGTCCAGGGTCATTAAGACCACGCCGATTTCGAGCCCTGACGCCAGTGCGAGCAGGGCGATCCTCTCCCCCCCCGCGATGCGGCCCGCTTCGAGTTCCTCGACAAGGGCCACCGTGTGCGTCGTGGATGCCGTGTTGCCATATCGATCGACGGTGATCACGGCGTCATGGCGGGGGCTGTCGCCGAATGCTTCCGACATTCGTGCCATTCCTTTGCGGATGGCACGCGCCGAGGTCTGGTGCGTGATCACGTGGTCGATGTCGTGAATCGAAATGCCCACGGCATCAAGGACTTCGTGGAGCAACAGCGGTGTGTCGGCGATCGCGGCGCGCTGGATGGCGCGGGAATTCGTGAACATCCGCGCACCTGGATCGTGCCCCTGCGGATACGCCAGGCAGAGCCTGCTGTAGTCCGCGACGGTGGTGAATCCGGCCAGGGTGATGCCGGCTGAGCCGACGGGCGCCCGCTCGAGGAGCAGAGCCGCCCCGGCGTCGCCCAGGGTCAGGCACGCCAATTCTTTACTCATGATGTTGCGGATGTGGCGTGCCGCGTTGTGGCTCAGCTGCGAGATGTATTCGCCGCTGACCACGAGCCCACGCTCGACGATCCCCTGCCGAATCCAGTTGTTCAGTATCGTCACTCCGGTGAGCATCCCCGCACACGCGTTGGACACGTCAAAGGTCATCGCTTGCGGAGCGCCGATCCCGCGGGCCACGGCACTGCTCATCGTCGGCTCGAGCCATTGAGTCAGGCCACCACGAAATTTTGTGATACTGCAGCTGATTACCACGTCGAGCGACCCCGGATCGTGTTGCGCCCTGGCAAGGCAGTCGATCGCTGCCGAGGTCGCAAGGCTGTACGAATCTTCCTCGCCGACAGAGATTCGGCGTTCGTGGATTCCGGTCAGCCGTTCCAGGTCGATGTGCGTCCGATGGCGCGTGGTGGCCATCAACTCGTCGGTCGTCAGGTGCGTCGGGGGCAGGTGCCTGCCGGCACCCGCTAAACGGGTGACGTATGGTGCCGTGGCGCCCTCCCCGCAGGCGTCCATCACCAGCCAATGCCGCGGCATCGGTCACGCCTGGTTTCGGGGCGTGGTCCAGCTGCTGGCGGATGCCGCTTCCAATAACAGTCGCCGTTCGGCGGCGGCAACCGCACGCCGAGTGGCCGCGACCGCATCGGGGTTGACCGACACCGAGGTGATCCCCATCCTGACGAGATGCTCGGCAAAAGCGGGGTTGGTCGAGGGCGCCTGGCCGCACAGCGATGACGTGATGCCGTGCTTGCGGGCTGTCGCAACAATGCGGCCGATGGCGTCGAGGACGGCCCCGTCCGACTCATCGAACAGCTCGGCACAGATTTCGGAGTCGCGATCGACCCCCAGGATCAGCTGGGTCAAATCATTGCTGCCGATGGAGACTCCATCCACGCCGAGTCCGATGTATTCGGGCAGCCAGTACATCACCGAGGGCACCTCGGCCATCACCCACCGATGCAGGCCACGCTGGGAACCCAGCGGACTCATGTCGACGAGAGAAAGGCACGTTTCCAGTTCCCACCGGGTCCGGACAAAGGGGATCATGAGATGCACGTTCGGATTCCGTTCACGCACCCGCGCCAAGGCCTGGAGCTCCAGGCCGAACAGGTCCCGTTCTTTGACGTATCGATAACACCCGCGGTATCCGATCATCGGGTTGTGCTCCACGGGTTCATAGGCCTCACCACCCTGCAGTCCGCGGAACTCGTTGCTACGGAAATCCGTTGCACGGTAGATCACCGGCCGGTTCCCGAAGGCCGATGCGATGCGACCGATCGATGTCGCGATGGTCTCGATGAGAGCGAACTGCTCGCCGTGCGCGATGAGATCGCGGGGGTGCCTGCCGGAAAGCGCCTGGGTGAGCAGGAATTCAGCTCGCAGTAGTCCCACGCCGTCGACATCTTGGGCCGCGACCGCTTCCGCGGAGTCGGGGATCGCAAGGTTGACGTAGATTTTGGTACCGGTTGTCTCGACGCCACCGGTCGTGACCGCCGGATGCTTGGCAACCGAAACTTGCAACTGCGGGCCTAAACTGCCGGCGCTGACGTTGCCGCTCGAGCCATCGACGGTGACGGATTGACCGTCACGCAGAACGGTTGTTGCATCGCGGGCGCCCACCACGCAGGGAACGCCGAGTTCGCGCGCCACGATGGCCGCGTGACAGGTCATACCGCCGGTCTCGGTCACCACTGCCGCCGCGCGCCGGATGGCGGGCAGCCAATCCGGATTGGTCATCGGGGCCACCAGAATCTCGTTGTCCATCAACCGGTCGCCCTCTTCCGGGGTACGGAGGACTCGAACGCGTCCGGAAGCAGATCCGGGTGCCGCCGGTAGACCCCGTACCAGGACTCCCGTTGATTCCGCCTCGTCGGGTGCGTGTGTGTCCAGCGTCGTGATCGGCCTGGCCTGGACCAACCAGACCTTGCCGGAAGCGACCGCCCATTCGACGTCCTGCGGGCAACCATGGTGCGCTTCAACGGCAATCGCCAACTCGGCAATGCGGCGCAACGATATGTCGTCGAGGACTCGCGCTTGAGCCTGTACGGGGTCCAATTCCACGATGACGTCGTGTCCCTCGGGACCGCGCTCGATCTTGAAAGCCTGGTAACCGACCTTGACGTCGACCACGTCCATCGTCATTTTGTCGACGACGTAGGTGTCCGGCTGAACCTTTCCGGACACCACGACCTCGCCAAGCCCGAGGGCGGCTTCGATAACGATGTGTTCCCGGTCCCCCGTGCTCGGGTCGGTGGTGAACGCGACGCCTGACTGCTCAGACGCGATCATCTGCTGAACGACGACCGCCATCGCGGGATCGGCGGCGAATCCGCGGCTGGCCCGGTAAGTGACGACCCGGGGGCTGAACAACGAAGTCCAGCAGGTGGTAACCGCCTCGAGGAGAGCGATTTCCCCTGTCACGTTGGTCACCGTCTGGTTCATTCCGGCGAACGACGCGTCGCGGCCGTCTTCACCTGTCGCCGAAGAGCGCACCGCCACAGTACAGTTCGGGCCCAGCGCACGGTAGGACTCGAGCAGCTGATCACGGACGTCTTGACTCACACCCGCTTTCGTCACCAGGGTCCGCAGGCGTTGACAAAGCTCAGCCAGGCGGGCGGCGCTGTCCACCTGCGTCAACGCTTCGCGATGTAAGGCGGCGAGTTCGGTATCGACCCCGCCTGCCTCCATCGAAGCCAAGTAGCTACGCCGCATCAACACGAAACCCGGCGGCACCGGAAGGCCTGCGGCGACCAACTCACCCATGTTGGCACCCTTGCCGCCGGCCTCATCCGCGTCCGATAGGCGTAGCGTCGCGATGTTCGAAACATACTTGTCGGTAAGGGTTTCGGTTGACATGTCTAGCCTTTCTCAATCTGGTTTCGCTGCGTCGGCAGGTAGGCCGCCTGACGCCAGACATCGTGGGCTCGTTCGATCGAGCAGTCGAGCGCCTGCGTCGTGTCCAGCGGGTGGGCCGTCTCCCACTCGTCGTTCAATTCGAGCTCTCGACGGCATGCACGTTCGCGCTGCTCCGGTGTGCGGAAGTCGAGAAAGTCGGTCAGCACCGGCGTCTTCGCCTTGTATGCGCGATCACCGGCCAGCACCACCGCACCGGTATGGGTTTCGTGAATGTCGACATAGGGTGCGGTGGACGCACCCGATGCTGAGGCGCCGGCAGCCACGCCCCCGGGCCCTCACAGCCGTCGGTTTGTGCGTCGCCGTTGACATCGGTGTGGCTTAAGACGGCCGGGCCACGATCACCGGCATGCGAACCGAGTGAACGACGGCGTTGCTCACTGAGCCCAGCAGGATGCTCGTCAGGCCCCCGCGGCCGTGACTACCCACGACGGTCAGCTGGGCGGTCTCCGATTGCTCGATCAGCTGCCGGCCCGGCTGATCGCACACGACGATTCGGTGCACCGTGACGTCGGGGTAGCGTTCTTGCCAGCCCGCCAGACGTTCGGCCAGACTTCGCTTCGCTTCTGCCTTCACCGCCGCCCAGTCCATCCCGGGAAGCTCGAACACAGGGGTGTCGCTCCAGGCATGAACCGCCTTCAGTTCGACGCCACGCCGTGACGCCTCATCGAAGGCGATGGCCGTGGCGAGGTCGGAGGCCGGCGATCCATCGATCCCAACGAGGACGGGCGCCTGCCGGGGGTACGGCATCAAGGGGTCCTCGTCGTGAATGACGGCGACCGGACAAGTCGCTCGTCGCACTACGCCGGAACTGACCGAACCTAGTAAGGCCCGGCCGATGGCTCCGCGCCCATTGGATCCGACGACGACCATCTCCGCCTCTTCCGACATCTCGACCAGTGTCGGCACCGGGGGTGCGTGCCAGAGTTCGCTCGCGATGTCGATTTTGCGGCTCGTTCTGGTGGCGTCTTCGGCGATCTTGACCGCTTCTTGCAGGAGCCGGCGGCCGTCGTCCTCCTGCCATGCCAGCGCTTCGGCCGCCATGGGCACCTGCGGCCACATCGTCGTGGCGTTCACCATGTGGACCAGGGTGAGCGGGACGTTACGCATCGCCGCGTCCCGCGCGGCCCAGCAGACGGCGAAGTTCGACGCGGGCGATCCGTCGACCCCGACGACGATGCCATGGCGCTTCGTGGATGCAGTCATTTCGTTCTCCCTCGCTCATCCAGAACGCTATTGCCCGAACTGGCACCGGTCAGGAGACTTTCGTCCTCAACCGCATGGACGAGAGACCCTCATTGGGCGCTGGGGCTTGACCGTGGCGCGGGCTGTGGAATCGTGACGAAGGTGACCGAGTGGCCCGCCACTCTTGACAGGCGCTACCACGATGGCGTGATTTTCGACCTCGCTTGCGTGGTCGAAAAGACCGGCGCGCAAAAGGCGAAGGCCCGAGATTCCACCCCCTTCTTGTTCCGGAGGCTGCGAGATGTCGGCATCGCAATCGCCGTCTACTCATGTGCCCCGGGCTGCGGGGAGGTCCTGCGAACCGCAGAGATCGACGAATCCGTCGACGTAGCCATTGATGCGGAGAGTGGCGGACGTCCCGACTCGGCATTCCTGGCGAAAGTAGCGACGCGCTTGGGCGTCCGTAACGAACGTTGCGTGGTGATCGGACCCGATCAACCCGGCGTCGATGCCGCCATGGAGGTCGGCTTCGGTCTGATCATCGGCCTTGGCCACCACGGGGATGCCGAGACCCAACTCCTTACACACGGCGCGGACATCGTTGTCGCCGACCTCGCCGAGATCTCGGTGCGAAGCGGTGGCACTCCGATGTCGGACATCGCCGACGCCGTCGCGGCCTACAGTCAGCTGAAAGAGCTGGTGGTGGCGCGACGACCGGCGGTGTTCCTCGACTTCGATGGAACACTGTCCGAGATCGTCGAGCATCCCGAGTCGGCGACGCTCGTCGACGGCGCCGCCGATGCGCTGCGGGCGCTCGCCGCACACTGTCCGGTCACGGTGATAAGTGGCCGCGATCTGTCGGATGTTCGCGCGCGGGTAAACCTCGAAGGCATCTGGTATGCGGGCAGCCACGGCTTCGAATTGCTCGAACCCAACGGAGCTCACCACGAAAACAGCTCCGCCACCGACGCTGCGGAGGCCCTAGCCCTTGCCGCCCCGCGGTTGGCGGAGATGCTCAAGGACATCTCGGGAATAAAGGTTGAGCACAAGCGATTTGCGATTGCAGTGCACTACCGTAACGCGGACGCCGGAAGCGTCCCTCGGGTGATCGCGACGGTCCGGGCATACGGTCGTTCCGAGGGCCTCCGCGCCAGCCTAGGTCGCAAAGTCATCGAGCTTCGCCCTGACATCGTCTGGAACAAGGGCACGACTCTCGATTGGCTCCTCACACGCATTGCGGACCGCGACGGGGACCGCAACGCGATGTTACCGATCCACATCGGAGACGACCTCACCGACGAAGATGCGTTCGACGCGGTCCAATTCGACGGCGTGGGCGTGGTGGTGCGCCACGATGAGGACGGTAATCGCGCGTCCGCCGCGCTGTTCAGCTTGGAAAACCCGGCCGCGGTGTGCCGATTGATTCGGCGGCTTGCCAACGATCTGGAGGAGCTAAACGCGGCATCGGCTGATGCGTGGGAACTCGTGTATGACGGCTATCAGCCGGCTGATGAGCGGCTGCGAGAAGCTCTCTGCACGGTGGGCAATGGCTACGTCGCTACACGTGGTTGTGCGGCGGAGGCGTCGGCGTCCGAAGCGCACTATCCGGGTACCTATGCGGCCGGCGTTTACAACCGACTCAGCGATAGGATTTCGGGCCGCGTTATCGAGAACGAAAGCTTGGTAAACCTGCCTAATTGGCTCTCGCTGACGTTTCGAATCAACGACGGGCCATGGTTTCACGTCGACAATGCTGAATTGGTGTCGTATCGGCAGGTGTTCGATTTGCGTCATGCCACGCTTACTCGCACGCTCCGGTTCGTTGACAGTGCCGGCCACAGCACAACGCTGACCCAGCAGCGTTTTGCGTCGATGCACCAACCTCACGTGGTCGCGATGCTGACCGCCGTTGCTGCGGAAAACTGGTCGGGTACAATAGAATTCAGGTCGTTGCTGGATGGAACCGTACGCAACACTCTTGTGGAACGCTATCGCTCACTGTCGGACACCCATCTCACCGATATGGAGATCAGCGAAATAGCGCCTGAATCAGTGCTTTTGCGAGCGCAGACGTCTCAGTCCCGCATCGCGATCGCCGTAGCGACGCGCAGTACCGTCTGGCGGGACGATATCCGCGCTGAGGCGCGGTACGCAAGGGTGCGAGACGGTAACCGTCGCGGTCATGACATCCGGGTGGCCATGTCTGTGGGACAGTCGGTCACGCTGGAAAAGGTCGCGACGATCGTCACCGGACGTGACGCAGCTATTTCGGAAACGGCAAGTGCGGCTAGGAATTATCTCGAAGAATCCGGCCGCTATTCTGCCCTGCATCGTCAGCACGCCCAGGCATGGGATCGGTTATGGGAACAATGCGCGGTCAATCTAGATGACAACACCGAAGCTTTGCGCATCCTCCGACTGCATCTGGTCCATGTACTGCAGACAATCTCTCCACATACCGCCGAACTCGATGCCGGGGTCCCGGCCCGTGGCCTGCATGGCGAAGCCTACCGCGGACATGTCTTTTGGGACTCGCTGTTCGTCTGTCCGGTTCTGAGCGTGCGCATGCCGAATTTGGCTCGCTCCCTGCTGCTTTATCGGTATCGACGGCTTCCCGAGGCCCGTCGCGCGGCGCATAGGGCGGGATATCTCGGTGCTATGTATCCCTGGCAATCGGGCAGTGACGGAAGAGAGGTGAGCCAGCAACTGCACCTCAATCCGCGATCCGGCAGATGGAATCCCGATCCCAGTGCGCGGGCGCATCATGTGAGTCTCGCGATTGCGTTCAACGCGTGGCAGCACTACCAGGTGACCGGAGACCGCCAGTATGTAGTCGATTACGGAGCCGAGATGCTGGTCGAGGTCGCACGCTTCTGGGTCGGCCTGGCGCAATTCGACGAAAGCCGTGGCCGCTACATGATCCGGGGAATCATCGGCCCTGACGAATTTCATTCCGGTTATCCCGGCATGGAGTACGACGGCATAGATAACAACGCGTACACCAATGTCATGGCGGTGTGGGTGATCATGCGGGCAATGGACGCGCTGGAAACACTGCCGTTGCGAAATCGGCTCGATCTCGTCGGGAGGATCGGTCTGACGGCACAGGAACTCGATGGGTGGGATCACGTGACTCGGCGGATGTTCGTCCCGTTCCACGACGATGTGATCAGTCAGTTCGAAGGCTACGCCGAGCTGGCGGAACTGGATTGGGGACATTACCGGCGGCGTTATGGCAACGTCCAGCGCCTTGACCGCATACTCGAAGCCGAGGATGACAGCGTCAACAACTACAAGGCGTCGAAGCAGGCGGATGCGCTGATGCTGTTCTACCTGTTGTCATCGGAAGAATTGCTAGCACTGTTGGGCCGTCTCGGCTACAACTTCGCAGCGGAGCAAATTCCGAAGACCATCGACTACTACCTGGCACGTACGTCGCACGGATCGACGTTGAGCGCCGTCGTGCACTCCTGGGTTCTTGCTCGCGCGAACCGGCAGATGGCCATGCGCTACTTCGACCAGGTACTGCAGTCCGATATCGCCGACATCCAGGGCGGAACAACATCGGAGGGAATACATCTGGCGGCGATGGCCGGCAGCGTCGATCTGCTGCAACGGTGTTTCACCGGACTGGAAACTCGCAACGATCGACTGATACTCGGCCCGATGTGGCCGGAAACGCTGGGCCCGATGGAGTTTGCCATCGTGTACCGCGGCCAGCGCCTTCATCTTCGGATCAGGGGGCGAACCGCGACGGTAACCGCGGAAGCCGGGAAGGCCCAACCGATTGAGGTGGAATGCCGCGGCCGCGTGGAACGACTCGCGCCGGGACACACCATCGAGCTCGGTTGAACCTCGATTCAGGTGACCATTGCCGCGACGCAAGGGCCGAACGGCCCTGCCCGCGGCCGGCAACACCCAAATAGCGTCTCCGGTGACCATGAGTTATCCCGCTAGCCCAGCGTCTCGATCGGAGGAATGTGATGAACGACCCGCACTCACCACAATGGATAGTCGTGGGTATCGACGGCTCCGACGCAGCGATCAAGGCGGCGAAGTGGGCGGTCGCCGAGGCGACCAGTCAGGACATACCGCTGCGCCTGGTGTATGCCATTCCCGAGCGAAAAGAGGACGCACTCGCCAACGAGCCCCTTATCGATGTGGAGTGCGGCGAAGCTGCCTTGCGCGCCGCTTGTGCAGCGCTGCATGCCATGACGGAGGAAATCAAAATCGAAACCGATCTGGTGAGCGGCTCACCGGCCGATGCGCTGGTCGAGGAATCGCGCCACGCGACCATGGTCTGCGTAGGTTCTGTTGGGATCGGGCAGATCGCCCGAAAGATCATCGGCTCGACTGCCGAGTTCGTGGCGGAGAACGCCTATTGCCCGGTAGCGATCGTGCGCGCCAACCACGATGGCGGCGAGTCACTTTCGGGATCAATCGCGGTGGTGGTCGACGACTCACCCCAGAACGACTGTGTGCTCGAGCATGGCTTCAGAGAAGCGCGGCTTCGGAATGCGCCGATCCTGGCAATGGGTACGTGGCGATGGGGTTTCGGAGAGATTCCCTACCGTCAGTTGGACCGCCGGCTGCACCGCTGGGTGACTCAGTTTCCGGAGGTGCACGTGCGCCCCGCCGCGGCCAGACGTGGGGCCGCTGAATACCTGATTGGCACACAGGAACCCGTGCAGCTCGCTGTAGTGGACCGCTGGTATTCGGACAAGGTCTCCCGGATGATCGGTCCTCTGACGCCCCGCTTCGGACACACCGGATGTTCGGTGCTCGTGGTGCGCTGAAAGTCAGCGACCGCGGGTGACTATCACCGGAACCTTCGCCCCTTGAGCGACGTGTGAGCCGACCGATCCCAGCAGCATGCCCGCGAAACCGCCTCGCCCGCGGCTACCGACGACTACCAGCTGAGCGTGCTGGGCTTCTTCGAGCAGCCACCGCGACGGTTTGTCGCACACGATCACTCGCTTCACTCGGACGTCCGGATACTGTTCGTGGAAGCCGGCGAGGCGTTCGGCGAGGATCTCGTGTCCCTCAGCTTCGTTGTCGCGCCAGTCCATTCCCAGCATGGGAAAGACGCCCACATCACTCCACGCGTGCAGTGCAACCAGGCCCACGCCCCGGCGCGACGCCTCGTCGAAGGCCAAGGCGATTGCGGATTCCGACGCGGGTGATCCGTCGGTACCCACCAGCACCGGCGCACCGGCGGCGGGTGTCACGGATGCATCGGAGTGGATGACCGCCACCGGGCAGTGGGCATGGTGAAGTAACCCGGTAGTGACCGAACCCAGCAGCAAACGGCCCAGCGCCCCGAGCCCCTGGCTGCCGACAACGATCATCGATGCGTGCTTCGAAGCCTCCATCATCGCTGGCACAACATCGGAATAGATTGTCTCGGTGCGTATTTCGCGCGGCTTCCGGTCGTCCAAGTTGGCATTGGCGACCTTGCGCGCTTGATCCATGACCTGCTGCGCAGCTTCTCGCTGCCATTCAGGCATGTCCGCATACAACTGGCCGGCCGGCCAACCGACGACCACCGGCGCCACGACATGCATCAGCGTCATCGGCAAGTCACGCAAGCCGGCCTCGCGGGTCGCCCACGCCACGGCGGCTTCGGCGGCCGCCGATCCGTCGACGCAGACCAGTATTCCGCGATCTTTGGTCCCCGACATGTCGCGCTCCTCTACGAATGCTGTTGGCTGGCCGATGATGACACTTCGATGCGGTCGGGCAGGCCGATGTCCAGGTGGAGGACCGATCCGAAGTTGCTTCGCTCACGCGGCCAGCCGAAACCTGACAAGACAGCGAGCATCAGGTGGTTCTGAGCCAACACGTCGGCGACGAATCGCCGAATCCCATGCGTTCTGGCGATCTGTGCCAGGCGTTTGAGCAATGCCGTTCCCACGCCCACCGAATGATCTTCATGAGCGACCACGATGGCGATGTCGGCAGCCGTCGGATCAGCGCAGACCGTGTAGTTCGCCACACCGATCAGCCGGTCCCCGTCGAATGCCCCCAACGCGTATTGACCGTCCTTGGGTTCGATCAGGTTCCTCACCAGCTGGTCGAGATGGGCTGGATGCAGGGTGAAAAAGCGGAAGTACCGGTCATGATCGCTGAGTTGTCGGTGAAGAGCCACAACAGCTTCGGCGTCTTTTTCTTCGATGCGACGCAATGAGATGACCCGGTCGTCCAACAATCGGGATGTGGCAGTGTCCCTCACCGCTTGACTCCCCATTACGTCTCCTCGGGCAGGATCAGGTGCCGCGCTGCGGTCTTTCTCGCGGCCTGGGCATGACCCTATGGGCCAGGGCGATGATCGGGCAGGGCCGTTGGACCCCGCGTCGGTGCCATTGGTCCCGTTGACGCGCAAAGCGGATCAGCCACTGGTGAGCGGAGCGATCCAGTGAACACGCGTACCCCCGGTAGCCTCGTTGGAGAATTCGCAACGGCCGCCGACCTGTCCGGCGCGGTACCGCATATTCGCTAAACCACTGCGCCGCTGATTATCAGCGGGCAGTCCACTTCCGTTGTCGATGATGTCGAGCGTCAGCATGTCGCCGACATCGATTTCGACGGTCAGCCTCGAGGCGCCGGAGTGGCGGACGGCGTTGCTCACGGCTTCCGCGGTGACGGCTTCGGCGTGTTCGGCAAGCTCGCCGCAGACTGTGGTGGTCGGTCCGTGCATACGAACGGTGGTGACGATGTCGCGGTTCTCAGTGAGATCGGTGACCACTTGCTGAATTCGATGCCGGAAGCTACTTTCGTGCTCCAACGGAGATTTCAGCTGAAAGATCGTGGTGCGGATCTCCTCGATGATGGTCTGCAGATCATCCAGCGTCCTGTTGAGTCGTTCGCAAACCTCAGGCGAACGCGCGCGGGCAACGGTGCCTTGTAGGTCCATCCCCGCGGCGAACAATCGCTGGATGACGTGATCGTGCAAGTCATGCGCGATGCGCTCCCGCTCTCCCACCAGCGTCAACTGGCGCGCGTGCTCGCGAGCCGAGGAGAGCATCAGGGCCAGCGCCGCGTGGGTGGCGAAATCGCGTACCAGGTCAAGGTAACTGTCGTCGAACGGTGGCCGGTCGGCACCGCGTGCCACTGCAATCACGCCGGCAACTTCATCCCGGGTTCGCAACGGCATCAAGATCGCGCTGCGCTGACCGACGTCGGTGAACGCATGAATCGGGTAGCTCAGCGACTCGGTGACCACCGGCTCACCCGAGCGGAAAACGCCACCGCTGGTGGAGGCCTCCACCGGAATCCGTTGACCGATGACCTCAGAGGCGTTGAGCCCGACCGCCGCCGAGATCACCAGCGTATCGATCTCGTCGACGGGCAGGTCATCATCGACGGGGACCAGCACGATCGCCTGCTCTGCTTCGGTGAGAGCGCAGGCACGGTCGGCGATCAATTGCATTGGGGTCAAGCTTGATTGGGCATTGGACAGTAGGGCGGTGGTGATCTCCCGGCTGGCTTCCATCCATTTCACCGACATGCGTTCACGCTCGAAGAGTTGCGCATTGTCGATAGCGACGGCGGCCGCAATCGCCAGAGCCCGGGCTGCGACCTCATCGGATTCTGAGAACACCCGACCTGGCTCGTCGTGGGTCAGATATAGATTGCCGAAAACCGCTCCGCGGATGGTGATCGGCACCCCGATGAAGCCTTGCATCGGGGGATGATGATCTGGGAAGCCAACCGCAGCCGGATGTCTCGTGAGGTCGTCCAGGCGCAAAGCCGGCGCATCGAGAAGGGAGACAGAAAGAACTCCCTTACCGACGGGCAGATGCCCGATCAGTTCCGTTGTCTTGGCGTCGATTCCGTCGTGGATGAACGACATCAACGTACCGCCGGGGTCGCGCACGGCAAGCGCACCGTATGGGGCTCGAGTCAGGTCCTTGGCCGCGTGAACGATCCGGCGCAGCGTCGCGTCGAGATCGAGATCCGAGCCAATCTCGACGATCACACGCAGCAATCGCTCCATCTGATCGCGCGCCGCCAGCAGATCGTCGAGCCGCTGCTGCATCCTGCTTACCAGCCCAGGCTCGCCCAGTCCGGCAAAAGCCGTGTCGTTATCGTCGTTGGCCACCCAGCCTGTTACCTCCGACAACTAAGCCCCTAGCAACCGCGCGTCACACAAAACACGTCCGAAGGCATCAACGCGAAGGTGCTCAGGCCAGCTTAGTCTCATCGGGCCAGGACCCCAACCGGTACACGGAGGCCCGCGGAAGGCTATCTTCGCAGATCAGAGCCCTGTAGGCGGTGGCGCAGAGCGCTGGTCGAGCTTCGTCGCAAATACCGCGGCCTGAGTACGCCGCTCCATGCCGAGTTTCGCCAGCAGCCGCGACACGTAGTTCTTGACCGTTTTCTCGGCCAGGAACATCCGGGCGGCGATCTGCCTGTTGGTCAAACCCTCGCCGAGCAGGCCCAGTAGCGTTCGTTCCTGCTCGGTCAAGCCGGACAGCGGATCCTTCCGCTCCGTGCCGCCCCGGAGCTTGGCCATCAGTGCGGTGGCCGCGCGACTATCCAGCAGCGATTTGCCTGCACCGACGTCCTTGATCGCTTGAGCAAGCTCCATTCCCCTGATGTCCTTGACAACGTAACCGCTGGCACCGGCCAGGATCGCCTCGAGCATCGCCTCGTCGGAAGTGAAAGACGTCAACATCAGGCACCGCAACTCCGGAAGCTCCGACAGGAGATCACGGCACAGTTCGATGCCGTTGCCGTCGGGGAGGCGCACGTCGAGTACGGCGACGTCGGGCTTAGTCGCAGGTATTCGGACCATCGCCTCGGACACCGATCCCGCGTCGCCGACGACTTCCAGTTCGGGGTCCGATGCAAGCAAGTCGGTGAGTCCGCGGCGAACGACTTCGTGATCGTCGACCAGAAAGACGGTAACCATTGGCGAGCCCTTCCTACGCTGCCGTACAAACTTTAATGTAAGAACGCCTCGCGACCCTCCACATTTTCAATCGTCTCCGGCCTCACAGATGTCGGCCGTTGACGACCAGCAACGAGCAGCCGGCGGCTTGGAGTACGGCACTTCCGACCGGCCCGATCAATTCTTGAAGGTGCTCACGATTCTCGGAGCCGACAATTGCCAGCTGTGCGGATCCGTGGTTGCACCCAAGGTATTCCAGCAGGGTGTTGTGTGCCGCCGCCGCCACCTTGACATGCGGGTAACGACGTCTCCAACCGGCCAGCCGGCGATCGAGGTCGACTACCGCCCGCAGATCGCGATTACCGTCGACCGCCTTATCACAGGACACGCTTCGCCGGCACGCGATTGCGCGAACGGACGCGTTACGCATCCGAGCTTCCTCCATGGCAATGCCCAGCAACTTCGCGCTGTCGGGGGAATTGTCCACCTCGACAACGATCCCCGGCCCGGAATGGTGATCGTCAGACTTTCGGATGATAGCCGTGGGGCACAGCGCGGAGATGGCCAGAGCGGCAGCGGTAGAACCCACCCGGCCGGGCCGAAAATGGCGCAGGCCCACCGCACCCACACATGTCATGGCCGCTGAAGCTGACGCCTCGACCAACGACCTGACCGTCGGCCCCCGGACGATGTCAATCTCCGTCTTCACTTGTCGCCCCGTCGCTTCGATTGCCGTGAGTGCACGTCCGATAGCAGTTTCCGCCGCGGAGAACATGCGCGCCAAGGCCTCCGGACCGGCATCGCACCCATCACGTTGCTCGATCGCATGAAGCAGTCGCAGCGGCGCGTCGCGATCCACCGCCTCGTCCACAGCCCAGACAGCCGCCTGCAACGCCGTCTTCGACCCGTCGATCCCCACCACAATCGGGCGCTCTCTCGGTAACTCGTTCATGGGCGAACTTCGGGGCCTAATCACGGACAATCAGCACTGAGCAGCTCGGATATCCCACAATGGGGTGATAATTGGGCGTGCCAAGCTCGGCAATGTGGTTGGCATCGGCCTTACCCACAACGGCGAGTTCTATTGCTTTGCTGTGGTTTTCAGATGACCTCGGCCCGGTGCCCGTGACGATCTGGACGGGCACGTCCGGATACCGCCGAACCCAGCTGTTCAGGCGCCGATCGATCTGCCGCACCGTGGCGTTGCGCCGACGTCCTTCCTCCATAGCCTGGTGGACAACTTCTTCGTTGTCGGGCTCATCGTTGAGGACTACCGCGATCACCCCGGGCTTTGCCGGCGTTCCGTCGGGGCTGGTGCGGATGATCGCCACCGGGCAGTGTGCGCGCATCGCCAACGCGGCCTCGGTTGTGCCCAGGACCTTGTCGACGGCCCACCTGCGCTGGTCGGTGCCGACACACACCAGCGCCGCATCCAACGACTCATTGATCAATACCTGTTCCGCGTCGCCCGAGAGCAAGACCGTTTCGACCTCGACGGGTTTCCCTACGCCTTGCACCGCAACTTCAGCTTGGTATAGGGCGGTTTCGCCGGCTTCGAGCTCACGGTCCGAAGGTGGTGCCGACGTGGACCGCGGCCGCTTGCGTCCCGCGACATGAACGAGGCGAAGGGGCAGCTGTCGAGTGATCGCCTCGTCGACCGCCCATCTGGCCGCGTTAACCCCGGCTTGCGACCCATCGATGCCGACGACCACCGACTTCGAGTGCAGTTGATTCATCGGAGCTCCTGGACTTGCCGTTGTAGTCGGGCACTGATCGACTCAATGCCAGGCTATGGATTTTTCACCGGCTATGGAGGAGTCCTTAGGCCCCTTCTCGACAGCCGTTCGTCCCGAAAATGCCGCGCTGAAGACGCTCTGACGCACATTCAACGGCGCATGAGGTCGTACGGCTCGGCGGCGAGGGCAAACAATGTTTCGATGTCCGCTCGGCTGCAGACTTCGGTACCGGGTGTCCTCGACATCGCTGCGCCCGCAGCTATACCCAAGCGAACGGATTTGACCAGCGGCCATCCACGGCTGAGGCCGGTTGTGATCGCGCCGACCATTGCGTCGCCCGCCCCGACGCCGCTTCCACCGCCGGGTATCGCGATCGCGGGAAAGCGCTGGCTGACCTGCCGCGTCGCGAGGAGCGCTCCCCGGGAGCCCAACGACACCAGAACCGCTTGCGCACAGCCGTTGTCGACAAGCGAATGCGCTGCGGCCAATTGCTCCGACTCGGTGGCAAGGAGACGCCCGACACGTTCGCCCAGTTCCCGCACGCTTGCCTTCAGGAGATAAACGCCGGAAGAGATATGCCGCAACCCACCGCCCGACGTGTCCAAAATGAGGCGGGTGTCCGCATCCTGGCAGATATCGGCAACCCGCTGATAGTAGTCCGGGGGCACCCCCGGCGGCAGGCTACCGCTGGCGACGACGAACTCGGCGGACTGCGCGTCCGTCCGTAGCCGGTCGAGGCATTCCGACTGTTCGGCGGGCGACAGCCGCGGTCCGGGAAGAACAAAACGGTATTGCTGACCGGAACTGTTTTCGTTGACGGTGAAGCTTTCACGGGTCGGCGCTGCGATCTCGACCTGCTCGCAGGGCACTCCCTCATCCCTGACGAAAGAGGCGATGAGAGCACCGGCCGGTCCGCCGACGGTGAAAATGGCCGATACCGAAGCGCCGAGCACGTTGGCGATACGCGCAACGTTGATGCCGCCGCCGCCCGGATCGTAACGCGTTGTCTGGCAGCGCATTTTGTCAGTCGGCCGCACCACGTCCACACTTGTCGTGATGTCCAGAGCCGGGTTCATGGTCAAGGTGACGATCTGTACTCGTCCGGGATTCGACCGGGCTCGTGCGTCCATGTCCGTTGACTCCGCTTCGTTGGTCACAGTCCGGTGGTCAGGAGAGACGCGCCCGGTGACTCAGCCGCTCTGGCCATCGCGCCGCGATCACTGTCCGTCTGCCGAACGCACTTCGATGTGCCGCTCGGCCGGCTTTGCTGCCGAGACTCCCACCGAGACAGTGAGAATCCCTTGGTCATAGGTGGCGTCGATGCTTCCTTCGTCCGCACCCGCCGGCAGCGACACAGTCCGGACAAATGAGCCGTACGAGAACTCCGACCGTCCATCGAAGTCCTTTTTCTCGCTACGCTCCGCCTTGATCGTCAGCTGCCCGTCGCGCACGGTGATGTCGATGTCCTTTGCGGGGTCTACGCCCGGCATTTCCGCACGCACTACATAGCGGCCGTCTTTCATCTCGTCCTCGAGGCGCATCACGCGTGTGTCGAAGGCGGGGCGTAGCCCTGTCAAGGCCGGGAAGCCGGCGAACAACTCCGAAAACTCCGGGAACAGCGAGATCGGCCGGCGCTGAACGGAAATGGTGCTCATGGGAATCTCCTGATGACGAGATCTGATACTTGCACTGTCCATCGCACCAATTAGCCGGTAATGCCAAAAGGGACCGAAGTCCCCGGGTTGTAGGTCGTTCGTCAGCTCGCACCGGTCGCGAGTTATGCCCGTCAAACCCCGCCGGACGACGCACCGATGCATGCCATGACGCGGTCGAGCACGAAACCGAACGCGTCGCCGTCTTCACCGATGCTGAACAATCCCCGATGACGCAGGCCGCCGATCCAGCGGCCAGGCCGCATAGATGGCGCCCGCATAGACGGAATGCGTGAACTGCCAAGCCAGCGCGTCGACGTCGGAGTCGGTCAGCACCAGCCGATCATCTCCGGGAGCAGCCATTTCTCGCTTCCTAGCGTCGGATCCGCAACACGTCGCCCAGGGGGCGCCGGGGCGTCGGCCGGGGTGCCACCTCGTCCTCCGGTTCAACACCCACCCGGATCAAGACCTGAGGTAGGACGATGCGGCGCGTGAGATCCCTAATCATTTCCCTCGTGGCTTCCAGCTCCGTGATGTGCGTTACCGGACAAGTCGACAAGCCGGCCATCGTGCATTCCAGCAAGGTCGTCGACAACGCCTCGCCGCATCGGAGGGCATCGGCCCGGGTGTCTCCGAGTGTCGAGAGAACGAGTATTTTCGCTTCGTCGTAGGAGCCCGCGGAGCTCCGCTCGTCAAGCGGGTCGACCGGGAACCGACGGTTCACATCGACTCTGCGGTCGTCCGCTTCTGAAACCAGTGCGCTGTCGGGAATGCCTTCGAATTTCCTCGACGGCGATGTCCACCAGCTCAATTCGTGGTGATACCCGTCATCGTAGCGGCGCAGGGCTTCGGCGAGCCGAGCCGCTTCCGCCAGCCGTGGCCGCGCGTCGGCGCCCAACACGTCCAGGGTGACGAACTCGCCTTGCAAAGCGTTGCGAAGCACCGGTTCCAACGACGACCAATGTCTCGGTGGCGCGAACGGCAGGCGGCTGGTGTGGCGCCGCAGGATCGCGTCGGCGAGGTCCCGACGGGCCTGTGCGACATATTCGGTCGGTCCGAAGTTGATCGAGGCGAGGTGGTTATGATTGTTCGGATTGGGAAACCGGTCGACGTTCGTGCTCCAGCCGGACGCGGCCATCGCCACCCGAAAATGATCGAGCGCGGCGCCACAGCTGATGATCGCCTCTCTGCCGGATTTGTCGGTCGATGTCACCGTCCGGCGTGGATCGAGGAATAGGTCAACGCTGGCGTCACCGGCAACCCAGTGCCAGGGCTGACTGTTGTACAACGACGGGGCATGGCACGCCAACTCGACCGCGGCTGTGATTACGTTGGTGTCCGCGGTCAATTGGGCCATCATCCTCACCTGCCTGTCCTTTCGGTATGACCTTCCGACGCATCGGCAACCGAAGCAAGGGTCCTAGGTCCCCACAGTCAAGTCCTCGGACTCAAATCCGCCCAACGACGCCGTCGCTGCAGGCGTTGGCGCTGATCTGATGGGACGTAAATCCACTACGACTCGGCGATGGCCATGTGGCCGTGGGTCACAGCCCGTAAATCCCGCCTGAGTGAAAACTCCGAAGCGAGCCAGATTCACGACGAATGTCCCGATGGCGTGGGACTTCCGTCCCTCGCCGGCATCGCGCCCGAATGCTGAAATATCGCTATGAGATGGATATCTCATGCGCGACGACCTGTCATTGCATGGATGCCAGGCGCGCCAATAGAGGTGTAAAAATGAGTACTTCCAGTACAGAACTACCAGTGCTTCGCACCCGAGTGTTCGCCCGCGTGCTCGGTCCGTTTTTCGTCATCTTCGCCGCAACGACCGTGGCCCGCGCATCCGATATGCGGAAGCTTCTGTCAGATTTCGAGGCCAACTCCGCATTGCCATGGGTCACGGCCGGTTTCCTGCTGCTGGCCGCCCTGGTCATCATCGGGCTTCATCAGTATTGGCGAGGTGCGGCGGCGATCACCGTGTCGGTAATCGGATGGGTCTTTGCGCTGCGCGGGGTATTCCTGATGGCCTTCCCGGATGCCTTCATGGGTGTCGCCGACGCCGCAATGCGCATGACCGCCTTATGGGTGAGTGTCACCGTTCTCGTCGGGCTGGTAGGGCTCTACCTGACCTATGTCGGCTGGAAGCCGGTGCCGGCTCCCCCGTCGGCGCAAGTCACGACGTCGAGTCCCAACTTCCCGCGCGCTGCATAACGCCGGCGCCCGGCTAGCCGGCAACCAAAGTTGGTTGAGCCAGTGCGGCTGAACCTTTGGGGTGCCGATTACCAACCTGCACAAGACTTTCGGTGAAAGTATGGCCTTGGCGTCTCGCCGATAGCGGGATGCGCTGGACGCCGCCTCGGCTCGTGGACGGGCTACGGCGCCGGCCGATGCGACCGACGAGATCGAGTGGCTCAACTGAACCGCCTATAGCAGTCGGTAGCTGCAACCCACCGCGACAGGCGCGAGCTGCCAAACCGATTCCGCACCAACTCGCCAAGCACACAACTAGGGGCCAGGTCATGTCATCGCGAAACGCATCGTTGGGAGTCGTCGTCGGTGTCGACGAATCACCGGGCGCCAAAATGGCAGTGCAGTGGGCGGCGCGCGACGCCGAACTCCGCAGTATCCCGCTGACGCTCGTGCACGCGATCTCACCGGAGATCGTCACGTGGCCAACGACGCGGCTAACTGCGGGAATGGCGCGCTGGCAGCAAGATCGCGGACGTCGGCTCGTCACCGAGGCCCTCAAGATCGCCGAAAAGGCTTCGCGGGGCAGCGGTCCTGCCGAAGTGCATACCGAAGTCTTGCCCTCGGCCGCCGTTTCGACGCTGGTCGATTTGTCCAAGAATGCGGAGTTGATGGTCGTGGGGTGTCGTGGAGGCGAATGCTGGGCCGGCCGGCCTATGGGTTCGGTAAGTTCCGGAGTACTCCGCTACGCACATTGCCCGGTAGGGATTATCCCCGACGAGGCCGAGTCGATATCGCATGAGAGCCAAGCGCCGGTGCTGGTCGGTATCGATGGCTCGGCCGCCTCAGAGCTGGCGACCGCGATGGCATTCGACGAAGCTTCGCGGCGAGAAGTCGCGTTGCTCGCACTACACGCGTGGGCCGATACCGACATCTCAGAGCGCCCGGAAATCGATTGGCCGACAACACAGTCGATGGCCGAAGAGGCCTTGGCTGAGCGTTTGGCCGGCTGGCAGGAACGATATCCCGAGGTACGGGTCGATCGCATCGTCGTGCGCGACAGGCCAGCACACCAGCTGGTCCAGCGGTCCGAAGGTGCCCAACTGGTTGTAGTGGGCAGCCGTGGCCGTGGCGAAAGCGTCAAATTGTTAGTGGGTTCCGTTGGTGAGGCCGTTAGCCAGATGGCGCGGGTGCCAGTAATCGTGGCGCGCGAATCGCCGGTCTAGGCCTGCAATTGCCACCGCGCCGCCTGCACGCCCGGTTCTTCCCCCAGATGCCGCACAGCACGTTCTGGTAGGCGATCATGATGCGTCGGAATGGTTTTCGATTCCCCGAGGATGTTCATTATGACTCGGGCCCGGATGTGCAAGCCGGTATACGTCAATAAGCCGTGCGAGATCGCTTGGCGTGATGATGCCCACCACGCTGCCACCGTCGACAACCAGGGCACGGTTACAGTGACCGGCCGCTGCCAACCTTTCGATGACCGCACTGAGCGGTTCGACGGGCTCCGCGGTCGGCACGCGTTCCAACGGCAACGCGATCTCGCGTACCAGCGTCGTGGCGCGGCGGCCGGGTGCGACCTCCCGCAACTGTTTCAGGGTGACCAACCCTCCGATCGAACCGTCGGGGTCGGCGACCGGGTACGCCGAGTGCGGGGCGCCGAGCAGATAGCGCTCAATGAATTCCTCCACCGTGACCCAGCCAGGAGCCGAACGCGGATTCGCCGTCATCGCGTCGGCGACACGCACCCCCGCCAGAGCCTGCCGGGTCGTCGCTTGGAGTTCCTCCTCGCGCGCGGCCGCAAAGATGAACCAGCCGATGAATGCGAGCCAGACACCGCTGACGAGGCCGCCCACCAAGAACTCCGCCAACCCCAACACGATCAGGATGATCGCGACGATGCGCCCGGCATGCGCCGCGCCGACCGAGGCACGCACGCTATCGCCGTACCGGTGCCACAGATACGCACGCACCAAACGACCGCCATCCAATGGCGCGCCTGGTAGCAGATTGAACAATCCCAGCACGAGGTTGATCACAGCGAGCCACCAAACAACGCTGACCGCAATGGCTCCGGCGTGCACGACCGGTAGCACTGCGGCCAGCGCGGCAAACGCTGCCGACAGAATAAGACTGGTCGCCGGGCCCGCGAGGGCGATCCGAAACGCGGCTATCGGTGTTTTCGCCTCTCCCTGCATCGTCGTCACCCCGCCGAACAGCCAGAGCGTCACTTCGCCGACACGAACTCCCATACGGCGCGCGACAACAGCGTGCGCCAGTTCGTGCGCCAACAGCGACGCCAGCAGGACCAGCGCACCACACGCGCCGGCGACCCAATACATCGGTCGCGAATACCCCTTGACGGCACCGGGCAACGTGGTAGCCAAGCTCCAGGTGAATAACCACAGAATCACCATGACGCTCCAGTGGACCTTGACTTCGAACCCGGCAATTCGCCCAAGCGGGATCGCGTCACCCATCTCATTACCTCCGACGACATTCTCCAATAGCTGGTTTCACTCCAAAACCAATTGGCGAGGCTGACGGCATCTTCTGATGCTTCACGTGTTGTCCACGCTCTGGTAAGGGCGCAAAGGCACAAAGGCCTGGGGCCTTCGTCACTTGAGGTCGTGGCCGTGCGCCAAAGGCCGATGTAGTGACTCCAAGTCGTCTTCGGCAGTCCACGCCATGACAGGTCACACACGGGGACGTTCGCCGAAGTTCGCGTGACCTTTGCCTCTACCCTCGGGCCGCAAGCAGCGGCACGATCAGGGCAGCAACGTACGCTCTTAGGAGCGTAATTCGATTCGGCACCAATGGATTAGCACCATGAAAGCATTCAACCTCCCCGCCGAGAGGCCCGACTTCGCCAAGATCGAAAGTCGCGCACCGTCGGTGGCGCACATGTTCCTCAACCGGGTCGCTGCCACGCCGCACGCCGAGGCTTTTCGATACCCGCAGGACCACTCCTGGGAGAGCGTGACTTGGCAGCAGGTCAGCGAACGTGTCAGCAACATCGCCGGCGGTCTGATTTCGCTGGGAATCGAACCCGAGGACCGGGTCGCGCTCGCATCCTCGACGCGCTATGAGTGGGTGCTCAGCGATTTCGCCGTGATGTGTGCCGGTGCGGCAACCACAACGGTGTACCCGACGACCAACGCCGGCGACACCGCCTACATCATCGCCAATTCCGGGAGCCGGGTGGTCATCGCCGAGGATCAGAGCCAGCTCGACAAACTGCTCGCACACCGAGCCGAATCGCCGGATGTGGGCAAGGTAGTGGTGATCGACGGCAACGGTGACGGTGACTGGATGATCAGTCTCGGTGAGCTCGAGCAACTCGGAAAGCAACTGCTCGCCGATACACCGAATGCCATCACAGAGCGTGTCGCAGCCATCGGCCCGCGCCGGCTCGCCAGCCTGATTTACACCTCCGGCACGACCGGTCGCCCTAAAGGCGTGCGGCTGACCCACGGCGCATGGACGTACACGGCCGCGGCCATTGACGCACTCGGCATCCTCGGCCCGGACGACCTGAACTTTTTGTGGCTACCGTTGGCGCACGCTTTCGGCAAGGTCATGCTGGCGCTGCCGCTGCAGATCGGGTTCCCCACCGCCATTGATGGCCGAGTGGACAAGATCGTCGACAACCTTGCGGCCTTACATCCGACCATCATGGGCGCTGCCCCTCGCATATTCGAGAAGGCCCACGCCCGCGTCCAAGAGATGGTCGCCGAGCAGGGCCGGTTCCGCAGGAAGATGTTCGACTGGTCGATCGGAGTCGGCTTGAAGGTCTCGACCGCCCGGCAGGCGGGCAAGAAGCCCTCGTTGACATCGTCGCTGGCCTACAAGGTGGCGGACCGAATGGTCTTTTCGACGATCCGGCAGCGGTTCGGTGGGCGGCTGCGGTTCTTCGTCTCCGCTGCCGCGGCCCTCGACCATGACGTCGCGCAGTGGTTCGACGCGATCGGCATCGTCGTGCTCGAGGGTTACGGCCTCACCGAGACCGCCGCCGCGTCGTTCATCAACCGTCCCGGCGCCTACCGTTTCGGAACGGTCGGTTGGCCTTTCCCGGCCACCGAGGCAAAGATCGCCGACGACGGCGAAATCTTGCTCAGAGGACCAGGTTTGATGACCGCGTACCACGATCTACCCGATGCCACCGCCGAGGCGCTCAGCCCGGACGGTTGGTTCCGCACCGGCGACATTGGTGAAATCGACACCGACGGCTTCCTGCGAATCACCGACCGCAAGAAGGACATGTTCAAAACCTCGCAGGGAAAGTACGTGGCGCCATCGGCGATCGATGCGAAGTTCAAGGGCCTGTGTCCGTATGTAAACGAGTTCCTCGTCTATGGAGAGGACAAGCCGTACTGCGTGGCACTGGTAGGCCTCGATGCCGAGGCGATCACCGAGTGGGCCGGCAAACACGGGCTTGCGGGTAGGCCCTTCGCCGAGGTCGCCCGCGACGAGAAGACGCACGCGATGATCGCCGGATACCTCGACGTGCTGAACTCGGAACTGAACCGCTGGGAACAGATCAAAGGCTTTGCGATCGCCGAGCGCGAACTCTCTGTCGAAGCCGGCGACCTTACGCCGAGCATGAAGCTACGCCGCAAAGCGGTCATCGAAGAGTTCGCCGACCGCCTGTCGGCGCTGTATCGCTCTGCCAACGAAACTCATCAATAGCAAGAGAACCACATCAATGCAAGAGAACCACTTTGTGTGGCCAGCATCGTCTGGCCAGCATCCGCATTCAGCGGTGCAGGCCTGTGACCGGCTCGTGAGTGTTGGCTCGAATATCGGCTGATGTCATCGCGAACAACTGATCCGCGAGATCTGAAAGAGCCCGGGCCACGGCGAGCTCGTCGCCAATCCGGCTCACCGGTTCGTCGGCGGGATCGAGACGTGCCAACCCGATGCCAACGAGATCCTTTCCCGCCCAGGCTATCCGGGCCTTAGCGCGAGTCTTCTCCTCGCCGCGTCCTTCGATCAGCACGTCGATCTGATAAGCCCTGGTGCCGTGATCGTCGGCCCTCATCCGATTCTCCTTCTATCAATAGCTGATGTGCGCTAGTCGGCCAACCGGTTCTTATGGGAGATGGCCGACTGTACGGCCCCGAAACGATCCCGTGCGCGCCGGTCAGCGTCCGCCTGTTCTGCGGCGGTCACAATGACGGCATCGGGGCCCGGGAAAACCGTCGCCTCGTGGTCGTTGGCAAGCCATCGCACCACATACGGTGGTGCACCATCTGATGCGTGAACTTCGGTGATCAGCCCCCGCTGATCGTGTTGCGCAATCGTGGTGCCCTTGATCACCAGCCAGTCACCAACTTTCGCCTTCACGAGAATCTCCTTTCCCGCTGGATTTTCCTGTCGACAATCAAATCGTGTACATGTCGGGCGCGGTGACGCGAGCGGTATCAGGTCACAAGTCCGACGCCAAAGGTCCTTATGATGCAGAGATTTCGGCCGAATCAGGAAGAGGGTCCTGCGCCCGCGGCCCACTGTGTGGCTCGTTCGAGCTCGTCGAGCCCGAACACGGCAAGCTCACCTGGGACCATCCACGCCAGCGCATGCAAGGTATGCGCGACCCACTCCTTGTCGGACACGACCGCGATACGCCTGAACGCCGAATGGTGCGGCAAAACGGTGCCCAAGCCCAGCTTGATGTCCTCGACCAGACCACCTGGGCCAAAACCCTCGTAATCGGAGCCGATAACCTCCACGATCCTGACTTCGCCGGCGTTCAGCATCTCCTCAATGGCGGGTCTGGCTTCACGCAGTTCATCACCACGCAGCCGGCCCGATATGCGGATGCCGGTCACTCCTTGCGGCATGTCTGGCAACACCTCGATCATCGATTCCTCCTTCGCTACACCCCTACTCTGCGTGCGCCCCTAACGACCGCCAAGTGCCGTAGGTCACCAAACCGACCTGTGGCGCCGTCCCGAGCCGCGCTCGAACGATGTTGTTCGTTAGCTGTAAAGACGAACAGAGGTCCTCTACGGTCGGGACTTCGGTCCCTATCAACCGTTTCGGCGAACCGCTCAAATGAATGGTGTTACTGCGACGCTTCGCGGACCGAAGGGACCATGCTGTGGACGTTTTCTCACGCCACCTAGGACGTTCAATCGCCGTTCCGGCAGGAGGGCAAGTAATCGTCCTTGCACCGCATCCCACCTGGATTTCGGCGCAACGGTACGCAGCTGAGCGCCTCGCCGCGATGAGCCGTCATCCGTCATCGTCGGCGATGCGTCGCGCGCAGGGCGAGATCGGCGGGTCCAGGCGGTGAGTGAAATGCCGGCTTGCCCCGCAGACCACGTATCAAATGCCCCCTGGTTTCGAGGGTTGGTGGTGCTCTTCGCGGCCGCGCTCATGCTGCTGGCTGCGCCGCCAGGCATGGCAACAGCAGACAGCGGGCGCCAACAAGCCAAACCGGAGGAACGGGCGGCCGACCTGATTCGGCCATCGGTTATGTACCTCGCCGGCGAAGGCTACGGGCTGGTACGCCTGCCCAACGGCGAGGTCCTGTCTCAATTCGGACGCGGGTCCAGCATGCCTTTCCTGGCCACCTGGAACTGCACGGCTTTCGTCGTTAATCCCGACGGTTGGGTGGCGACGGCAGGTCACTGCGTGGACCCGGCGAGCGCCAAGCTGCTCCTCCTCAAGCGGGCCGCCAACGAGTACCGCAGTCAGTACCCGGATGCCCCGGAGTCGCGCGAGCCCGCTGAGACCCTCGACTGGCTGCAAAAGAACGCGATGGTGGAAGGTGACACGCCCGGGCAAGGTCCGCACGTGAGTTTCAAGGTGATTTCCGGCACCGGAACCAAGCTCAACGCTAAGCTGCCCGCCAGCGTCGTCGATTTCCGTCCCCTCGGAGAGGGCGACGTCGCAGTTCTCAAAATAGCCAAGCCCAACCTTCCATCCTCCGAACTGGGAGCCGACGCTGACGTCACTGTTGGTACGCCAGTCCTCGCAGTGGGTTTCCCCGAAAGCACCCAAAACATAACCGGCCCTTCGCTGGATCCCACTTATAAGAGCGGAAAGATCAGCAAGAAGTCGATTATGGGGCCAAGTCCCGAGTATGAGATCGACGCTGCGATGACGGACGGCATGAGCGGTGGCCCCACAATCGGACTGAACGGCAAGGTGGTCGGTGTGAACAGCTTCGCCCCCACCGGCGAAACCCAACCATTCAACTTCATCGCACCTGCCGATGGGCTTGCCGCACTCTTGGCTGCGCGTGGCGTGAAACCGACGCTCGGGCCTGCCGACCGCTCATATCGAAGAGGGCTGAAGAACTTCTACTCAGGTCGCTATACCGATGCGATCGGCGAATTCGACCAGACATTGGCAATGTCGCCCGGGTATCCGGGCCTCGACGATCTCAGGACCAGCGCTGTCAACCTGCGCCAGCAGTACGGAGATACATCGCCGTTGAGCGGCGCAGTGCTGTGGTGGTACCTGGCCATCAGCGTTGTATCGGTGGTCGGCGTGAGCGCCGGGCTGACGTTGTTAGTGCTCAAATTGCATTTCCCCCTTGTGCATTTGACCCCGGCATCGAGAAGTCCCATCCCCCCGGGCGGTCAATCCTCGCTCCAAGGTGTCAACGCCGAACCGACCGATGCACAGGCGATTACACCTGCCGATGAGGGATCGGTGACAGAGGTTGCCGGCGACACCAGCGGTCTGCAGGCGCTTCGTCTGATACCGAGCCAATCGGACGCCAACGAACCTCACTTCTGCGCGCATTGCGGTGCTGAGCATCACCCCGCCGAACGATTCTGTCCGAACTGCGGCCAACGAATAAATCGTTCAACATCGGCCGGGAAAACCGGATTGATATCGTGAGCGCCCTGATCGAAGCCATGTCATGCCCGAAACGCGGCGGGGTGGTCAGCGGGCGTCCGCCACTTCCCAAAGTCAAGGAAGATATCACCGCACAGGCAGGACACGGTTGATCTCGGCCACAACCGTATCGACCATCTTGGCCACGGCACCCGCGACGGCTGGGCTCAGGCCGATGCCGTGGTCAGTATGCGGCACCTCGATCGTGAAGATGACGAGTTCGCCGGGCACACGTCCAAGCGCTTGACCCAGTGCATAAGTGCGGCCGACATCAATGCTGTGGGAGTGCAAACCTTCGAATTGAATGGCCACATCAGTCAATTCGCAGCGTCGTATTCGACCAGGAGTCGACGGGCTCGCGACCGCAGCGTCGATGATCACCACCAACGAGGCACCCGTCCACGCCTCGAGCAGACTCATCGGGTCCGCTATACCGGTTTTTACGACAACATTCGGGATCGCCCGGGCATCGAGTGCGGCCGCAACCGCAATGCCGACGCCGTCATCACGCCGGTAGCCGTTTCCGATACCGATGATGACGATTCCACCGGACGCGGCCATCATGCTCGATCGACCGTCAACCGCAAGAAGTGTGCCGAGCACGAAATGCACGGATCGTAACTGCGAATCGTCTTTTCGCACAGTGCGGTCAGCGAGTCATCGTCGAGAAACAGATTGTCCGTAACAACGCGGGCCAGGTCCGCCTCGATGGCCGCCTGATTCTGAGAGGTAGGCGGAATGATGGTCGCCGACGCTATCAGCCCGGCTTCGTCGATCTGGTAGCGGTGATAAAGCAGGCCACGTGGGGCCTCGCTGACACCGTGCCCTACGCCGGGGCGGAAGGCAAC
Source organism: Mycobacterium sp. NGS58 (assembly GCF_059812385.1). NCBI lineage: Bacteria > Bacillati > Actinomycetota > Actinomycetes > Mycobacteriales > Mycobacteriaceae > Mycobacterium > Mycobacterium sp. NGS58. The sequence continues at coordinate 87,597 of NZ_JCALCO010000005.1, forward strand.
GTCGACGCATGGGCGCGCCGGACGCTCATATTCGTCGATGATCCGCAACGCCTCTTCGATCGCACAGACTACTTCCACTGCACGAACAACGATGCTTTGGAATGGATTTCGGCACTCCGCCGACAATCCCGCGTTGGTGGCCGCTTGGGCAGCAATGGGCGATAGCGCCGACGAGTTCAACGAATAGCGTGCGAGCGGTCCGGTCAAGTAGCGTCCGCCGTCCAGCGTCGCATGCAGCGCGGTCGAGTACGGCACCTGCGCTTCGGCGATGTGGCTGGTGAAATCGGCCGCCGAAAACACGGGGCCGGCAGTGCGTGCGATTAGGCCATTTTCGATGGGATACCGGTGGTCGGATGCCCTCAGCGCAAGGAATTCGTGGTCGAGCTCGAGGTCGGGGAAATCGAATCCTGACACCCACTCAACCGTGGCCAGTGCGTTCTCCAGTGCCCCACGCAATTGTTCGGCCACTGGTTTGAAGTCCAGCTTTGTTGGAACGGAATAGAATCCGCCCAGGCGCACGTTGACAGGATGGATCGCCCGGCCACCAACGAACTCCATCAGCTGGTTACCGGCCTTCTTCAACGCCAGTCCTCGCTCGACTGCCGCGGCGTGCTCGCGTGCCATACCGATGATGTCGGCGTACCCGAGGAAGTCCGGTGCGTGCAGCAGGTAGATGTGCAGGGCATGACTGTTGATCCATTCACCGCAATACAACAGCCGGCGCAGCGCGATCAGATCGTCATCGACGCGGATGTCACAAGCTTCCTCGATCGCGTTGCAGGCACTGACCTGATAGGCGACGGGGCATATTCCGCAGATTCGAGCCGTCAGGTCCGGGGGCTCCGTGTAGCCACGGCCACGCAGGAACGATTCGAAGAACCTCGGCGGCTCATAGATATTGAGCTGAACGCTCTGCAGCGTCTCCCCCTCGAAGGTGATGTGCAGCGCGCCTTCGCCTTCCACCCGGGTGAGCGTGCCCACTCCCAGCGTGCGCCTTTCCGGCGTCATTGCTTTGCCCGCTCCGCCGTGAACGGTGCGACATTGAACGTCGAGAACACCCGGTCAACCTCGCCATCGGACATCCCGTCACGGCGTAGCAGTGGAATCAGTGTGGCGGTTCTGGGTACCGCCGAAGGCCCGAAGCAGCCGTAGCAACCTCGATGATGCCGCGGACACAAAGCTCCACAGCCGGCGTGCGTGACCGGCCCCAGGCATGGGATGCCGTCGGCGACCAAGACGCACGTCACTCCGCGCAGTTTGCATTCCGTGCAGACCGTCTTGGCCGGCAGCCGTGGTTTGCGCCCGATGAGCAAGGCCGCAAGGGTGTCGAGCAGCTGCCCCCGATCGATCGGGCAACCGGGCAGCTGATAGTCGACCTTCACGTGTTCCGATGCCGGCGTGGAGGTGGCCAGAGTATCGATGTATTCGGGTTTCGCGTACACAACGGACGTGAACTCGGCGATGTCGGCGAAGTTGCGCAGCGCCTGCACTCCCCCGGCCGTTGCGCACGCGCCGATGGTGACCAGTACCTTCGACTGGTCGCGAATCTCGTTGATCCGCTGAACATCACGCCGGGTGGTGATCGAACCTTCGACCAAGGACACGTCGTAGGGCCCGCCGACCGTTGCACTCGAAGCTTCTGCGAAGGTGGCGATCTGCACCTGGTCGGCCAGGGTGAGCAACTCGTCCTCGCAGTCCAACAAGGTCAGCTGACAACCGTCGCAGGAAGCGAACTTCCACACGGCCAGCGTCCGTCGGCTCATTCAGAGCTCCTTCACCGTTAACAGGGGCCCGGCAATGTCGTAGCCGACCACAGGACCGTCACGGCACAGCAGTAGTGGCCCCAACTGGCAATGACCGCACCACCCAACTCCGCATTGCATGTTGCGTTCTAGTGAAACCCGAATATGCTGCGCCGCCAGCCCCTTTGCGAGCAGGGCCGTGGCCCCGAAGCGCAACATCGGCTCCGGCCCGCACAGGAATGCGGTGGTGCGTTCGGCATTCAGTTGCAGCCGGCTCAGCGGTGCCGTGACCAACCCGACCTCACCGGTCCAGCCGGGTGTCGCGGCGTCGACGATCAAATGCATTTCGATCTGCGGTTCTTCGGCCCATTCTTCCAACTGGGCGGCGAATACGAAGTCGGCCCGGGACCGCGCGCCGACGACGAGCGTGATCCTGCCGTATCGCGCCCGCTGCGCCAGCGCGCCGAGCACCGCCGGGCGCAAAGGGCACAAACCTACGCCGCCTGCGACCATTACCAAATCCCTGCCGGCCGCCTCGTCCAAACCCCACCTGGTGCCAAATGGACCGCGCACGCCGACAACGGTTCCGGGGCCGGCGTCGTGGAGAGCTTGGCTGACGGCCCCGACCGCGCGGATGGTGTGCGTGATCGAGCCGTCAGCGACGGTGGGATCGCCACTGACAGAAATCGCCGCTTCGCCCACGCCGAACGCGTAGAGCATCATGAACTCTCCAGGTAGCGGCGTTCGCAGCGCTTCGCCGACCGGCGCGAGCGTCAGCGTGACTGAGTCCGTACTCTCCACCACGCGGGTGCGCACCCGGTACGGAACCGGCGCCATGGCTGACACCTGCGCAGGGAGTACCGCCTCGTCAGTCATCACCGGCCATCTTGTTCATCTCGGCAGTGATGTCGATGCCGGTGGGGCACCACGCGATACAGCGCCCGCAGCCGACGCAGCCCGACATGCCGAACTGGTCGTGCCAGGTGCCCAATTTGTGCGTCAGCCAATGTCTATAGCGCGATGCGCCCGACTGACGGACGCTGCCTCCGCCGTGAATGTAGGTGAAATCGAATTCGAAGCACGACGCCCAGTGTCGCCAGCGTTCGGCGTGCTCCCCGGTGAGATCGCTGACGTCTTCTGTGCTGGTACAAAAGCAGGTCGGGCATACCATCGTGCAGTTTCCGCACGTCAGGCAACGGCTGGCCACCTCATCCCACTGCGGCGACTCGCGGGAGCGGACGAGCAGATCCCGCAAATCGGCCTGCGGCATACTGCGGCCCATTCGGTCTTTCGCCGAATCGACATCGGCACGCGCAGAATCGATTTCGTCTCCCGCAGCGGCGCGGACGGGGATCATGGCGAGCACGTCGGCGCCCTCCTGGGTACCCACGTCGACAAGGTAGGACGGCTCGTCACCCCCGAGGCGCTCGGTGAGGGCCAGGTCGTAGCCCGGCCCGGCTGCGGGGCCCGTGCCCATCGATGCGCAAAAGCACAGGCCACCAGGCTCCGTGCAGTTGACGGCGACCACGAATGCCTGGCGTCGACGGCTGACAAACGACTGATCGGCATGTTCAGAAGTGCCCAGTACGCGGTTGAGCGTGGCAATAGCCGCCAGGTCGCATCCCCGCACTCCCAACAGTGCGTATCGGGGCACTTGTTCTTCGGCTTGCGGTTCCTGGGACCCGTCCCGATTGCCGGCCCACAACCGCTGCCGTGGTGGATGGAGGAATTGCTTCCACGACTGCGGACCCGCCGAGTGCCCGAACGCCGCATCGTCGTCGCGTCGGCGGACCCGGTAATGGCCCGGGGCCACGTCGACACCCCAGCCTCGCGGCAGATCGTCTGCCGAGTCGAGCTCGGCCAGCACGATTGCGTTGTCCCGCAAGGTGGGACCGACCACGCGGTATCCACGCTCCATCAGCACCTGGACGAGGCCGTGCAGCCCAGCGGCGGTCAACATCGCGGGACCGGGGTTATCACCATGTCCGCTCATCGCCCTATCATCCGCCCGAGCCCCTGCCCTGCATAGGGGCGTTTGGCCCCGATGTCATCGCCGTTTCGTCCGGCATCCCCTTTGGAGGAAACACGACTCAGCGGAGGCTGCGTTCCCGGTCGGTCGTCCATTCGACGAAATCGGAGAACTCGCGTCGCGGGGTGGACGGCAAGGGCTCGGCGTTGATCGGCGCCCACCCGATCCGCAGCAGCATCTGCGGATAGCCGCTGTCACCGAAGATCTCGGTGCGCACCGCCTCGCGTGTTTCCGCGACTTCCAGCGGCTCGGTTACCGGGCAGCTGGCTAAGCCCATGGATGTCGCGGTCAATAGCACGATGCTGGTGGCCTCCCCAGCACGCAGCTGGGACAGCCTGTCATCATTGCGGGTCCCGAGCGCCAGCACTACCGCATTGTCCTCGGCGGCCGACGATCCCGATGGCATCGACAATGCAGGACCGGCAAACAGCCGACTCGGAATCCTTGCGCTGGAATCGGATTCCGGCGTATTCCTGGCCGGCACACCAGCTTCCGATGCGTAGCGTCCACTCCATGCGGTGAGCTCGACGAGATAATCGTGGTTCATGTGGTCCCAAACCGATCGCTTCACAAGTGTATGTAGCTTGTCGGTGTCTTCGACTTGGCACAGCATCACGCCGTTGCGGGCGGCCCGCGCGGACATCACTGCGATGTCACCTACCGGTACTGCCCAGGAGTTGTAGTGGCGCCGGTCGGTTCGTCGCCGAGGTATAGCGGCGGCAAGCGCTATGTCAACAGAATTCGGAGAAGAACGCGACAACTCAATTGCGGCAAGGTGACTGGGGTCATCCGGGTTAGGTAAGCGGGTGACCTTGGGCTGCCAACCCACCGCCGCGAACGCAACGGCGCAATGGTTGAGGGCCGCACCGCAACTCAGGATCAGGTCACGGCCGTCCGGATCGGTGTTGGGCAACTGCCGATCGAGGTCAGAGTAGAGATGCACGCTCTCCTCACCCACCAGCCAACGCCACGGCTGGGTGTTGTGCACGGACGGAGCGCGAGACGCCAGAGCCAAGACCGTCCGGATGGTCCCCTCATCGGGAAAGTGCCTGGTCATAACTGGACCCCTTCCATGGCGTCGATATGTCAATGGTTCTTTGGTTACCTTGATTGCACGAGGGGATGACGTCCCGAGCCGTGAGGGACTTTGGGCCATAATCCGGGAATCACCAGGATTTCGGATGCACCGTTACGCAGCGGGCGCAGCGCTGACGCCCACGGACAGCTGATTACCGACGGCACAGGCGGTCGTCCAATCGCCGACGCACGCCGCGCGTGCCAAGTCCTCGACCAGGGGGCTGTGAGCGCCCAACTCGGCCAACCACATCGACACGATGCGGGCGATCTCACGTCCAGGCACCGCGACAGTGCGGCCGTCGTGCAAGCGGTCGGTAACGTAGTAAGTCATCTCGACTCGGCTCGAATGCTTCGGGAACCTCATCGCAGCCTCCTCTATCGGCCCTGGGATTTATCCGACCGCACCGCTTGCGAGCCGCGTAGAGCCGAACGAAACCCAGCTGCAGTGCTTCGGTCGCTTCTCACGTCCGTCCGAAGTCCCAACTGGGAAGGTCCTTAGTCCTTGCCTCCCGGAGACCCGACGACCCAAGCGTGGCCGCTGCGTATCGCTCAAATCCAGCCTATTTGGCTTGCGGCTCAGCGTTGTTGAGCGAGGGCGAGATCATCCTCCATGAGAACGAAGTAGTTTTCTTCCTCCTGGACAAAGTGAAGTCGCAACAGCGTGTATAGACCGTAGAGGCACGCGAGTAGGTCATCGACTTGGTCGGGCTGTATCGCTCCGGTCGACTGAGCAACGGCCAGATGCGTGCCGATGCGGTCGGAAAGGCTCTGAATCTCAGCGTGGGCCCGGCTCATCGTGGCCGTGGCTTCGCTGCCCAGAGGCTGGGCCAGCGCCGGATAGAGCTCGCTTTCCTCGGCTTGTTCGTGGGGCAGAATCCGCTCCACCAGCAAAGTGTGCGCGGCGGTCAGCGATCTCAAGGCCGCCGCATCTGGGCCGACCGCCAGCCGGTCCGCACTGTCGCGCAGCAGTCCTATCGTGTCGCGTAGCCGTTCGTGGTCGGCGGCGAATCGGTGCAGCAAACGTTCGGTGTCTGCGGCCAATGGCGTCTCGGTGTGAGGGTTGCCCCGCAAAGCCCGCAACGCGTTGAGGATCACCGCGAGGTCAATGCCTTCTTGCAGTAACGCACCCGGAGCCGGCGGCAACCAGCCGAGCGTGGCGATCACCATGGCGATCAGCGAGAGGGTCATACCGAAAACGGCGCTCTGCACTGCGATCCGCCGAGACCAGCGGGCTATGTCCATGGCGTCAGCGAGCCGGTCAATGCGATCGGTGGTCAGCACAACGTCGGCGGCCTCTGAGGATGCCGTGGCTCCGCGCGCACCCATTGCCACGCCGACCGTCGCTGCGGCCAATGCCGGAGCGTCATTGATGCCGTCGCCCACCATCACCGTCACCGCGCGCGAGCTTTCGTCGCGCACCGCGCTGAACTTGTCTGCCGGGGTCTGCTCAGCGCGTACCTCGTCGAGCCCCAAGATCGCGGCGATCTCGCGAGTCGGCTCGGCCCGGTCGCCGGTGAGCATGACCAGCCGATTCAGCCCCGCCTCGCGTAACCGCCGCACGGTGCGGGGCGCCTGCCGGCGCAGGGGGTCTCGCAAAAGGACCGCGCCGACGGGCCGATTTTCGGTGCAGACCCAAGCGATGGCCGCGCTGTCAAGGCGGGCGCGATTGAGCACGGTTCGTGTCCACGGACTGCTCACCGCGTCGGCCGGCAGCTTGCCCACTGTGACACGCCTTCCATCAACCGTCGCCTCGACACCACGACCCGGATGTTCGACGACGTCGGTTGGAAGCGAAAGCTCCAGGCCGCGGCGCAGCCCTTCGGTGACGATGGCCTCAGCCAGTACGTGTGGCGAAAGCTGGTCCGCCGAAGCCGCCAACCGCAGGATTGAACTCGGTTCCTCGCCCGGAGCGGCCATCGCGTCGACCACCATCGGGCGTCCCATCGTCATCGTTCCGGTCTTATCCATCACCAGAGTGGTTGCGTGACCGAGGTTTTCCAGTACGCCGCCGCCGCGGACGATGACACCGGCCCGGGATGCTCGGGACAGACCCGAGACGATTGCGACGGGTGCGGCCAACAACAACGGGCACGGCGTCGCGACCACCAGCACCGCCACGGCGCGCACTGCTGACCCGCTGGCCACCCACGCGATTGCGGCGAGCAGCAGCGCCAGAGGCAGAAACCAGGTCGCGTACCGGTCGGCCAACCGCACGATCGGTGCATTCTCTGCGCCGGCCCGCTGAGCCATTTCGACGATTCCCGCGTACGTGCTGTCGGCGGCGGTTTTGGTTGCACGCAGTTCAAACGCGCCGCCGGCGTTGATCACACCGCTACGGACAGGTTCGCCCACACCGCGCTCGATCTGGAGCGGTTCCCCGGTGAGCGCGGACTCATCCAACACCGCCGTGACGTCGGCCACCCGCCCATCTACCGGCACCACCTCACCGGGACCGATCACCACCATGTCGCCGACGGTCACATCATCCAGCGGAACCACACTCACCTGCGTTCCGATACGTCGCCGCGCAAAGCGTGGCGCGCGCTGAAGTAGAGCACGCAGGTCGTGCGAGGCACGGCGCTCGGCCGCTGCATCCAACGCACGGCCACCCGTCAACATCAGCGCTATGAGCGCGCCGGCCAGGTACTCGTCGACCAGCAGACAACCGATCAGCGACAACAGCGCGATGAAGTCGACACCTCCGCTTCGGTGGCGCAGTGCCGACATCATCCACACTGCGGCCGGCCCGATCGCAAGTATCGTGCCCGCGATCCAGCAGTCGTCGGCCACCTGGTGCCAACCGCCCAGCCATGCGATCCCCCCGGCTGTCAATGCAGCTACCGTGCCTGCCACCAATGCCGGTTCGGCCCAGCGCCGCAGCCGCGGGATTCGACGGCCGAGCGCACCGGGAACCATGGAGACTTCCTCCCGCGTCGCGATTCGCTGTCCATCGAGAACCGAAGCTGACTAGCGCGGCCATCGGTTCCCCAATCGAGTCGATCAATCCTGCATTTCCGGAGCAAGTGCCGTATTGCCCTTACTCCCCGGGCCTTTCGGCCCCAGCCGCATCGGTCTCGACGTGGTGCTCAGCTGGTCGGCTTTCGCATGGGTGGCCGTCCGGTGAAGACCGCGAGAACAGCACCACCCCGGTCCCGCTGAGGCCTTTGTGCCCTACGGCGCGGCCTTGTCACCCTGCCAATGTCGTCGTGGGAAGGAGACCGTCGAATGTCTGGTCGGGGCCGGCGAGCCGGTGAAGTCACTGCGGCGCGAACGACAACGCCGGCAGCGCCCGCTGTCACGGGGTGGGCCCTGCCGCGCGTCGTCCAGTGGTTATGAAACCGAACGTTGCCGAGGAAGCCGATCGACGGTCGCGGACCGCCCGGCATGCCGTCAGCGCTTCTCCCGCCGAGCTCCTCGACCTTCTGAACAGCTCAGCGGACGGCCTTTCGAGCCCCGAGGCCGCCGCGCGGCTGGCGCGGGTCGGCCCGAACGCGGTGCGTACCCACCACGTGAAAGCACTCGCGGTGCTGGGCCGCCAACTGCGCAACGCTGTGCTGATCCTGCTGGCCGGAACCGCCATCGTGTCGTACTTTCTCGGCGATTCGATGCAGGCCGTCATCATCGGCATCATCCTGGTCGCCAGCATCGGATTGGGGTTCGTCAACGAGTACCGCGCCGAACGTACCGCCGCGGCCCTGCATTCGCGGATGCGTCACACCGCCTTAGTGCGCCGCGACGGCCAATTCGTCACCGTGGACGTCACCGCACTGGTTCCCGGGGACGTCATCCGGTTGTCGCTGGGCGAGACCGTCCCCGCCGACGTGCGGCTACTCGAGACAACCGGACTGGAGTGCAACGAGAGCATCCTGACCGGCGAGCCGATGGGTTCGGAGAAGTCACCGGAACCGGTGGCTGCCGACACCGGTCTGGCCGACTGCACCGATTTGGCATTCATGGGCACCATCGTCAGCGCCGGCGAGGGTATCGGCGTCGTGTACGCCACCGGCCGCGACGCCGAATTCGGCTGCATCGCAGCTGGTTTGGGTGAACGTCAACCCGAAACCGACTTCCAGATCGGGCTGCGCCGCTTCTCCTATCTGTTGTTGCAGGTCGCTGTCGCGTTGACCGTGCTGATCCTGGCCAGCAACCTGCTGTTGCGCAAGCCGCTGATCGACTCGGTGCTGTTCTCACTGGCGATCGCGGTCGGCATCACACCGCAACTGTTGCCGGCGGTGGTCAGCGCCAGCCTGGCCACCGGGTCGCGACAGCTGGCCAAGGCCAAGGTGCTGGTGAAACGACTGGTGTGCATCGAAGACCTGGGCGACATCGACATCCTCATTACAGACAAGACCGGCACCCTGACCGACGGCCGCATCAGCCTGGTTGGCGCCGTCAGTCCCTCAGGCACACATAGTGATTCGGTTCTACGCCTGGGCCTGCTGGCCTGCGACATCGACTTCGTCGCCGGCGGGGCAGGCGCCAACCCCCTCGATACCGCGCTGTGGGAGTCAACCAACGCCCGGGAGACCGTAGGCACGGCCAAGCGAGTGGCGTTACTGCCCTTCGACCACGTCCGGCGCTCGACGTCGGCCCTCATCGACGATGACGCCAACCGCATCCTGGTGGTGAAGGGAGCCCCGGAACAGATATTGGCCCGCTGCTCGATGACCGAATCAGCCGCCGCCGACATCCTGGCAGAGCTGTTCACCGCCGGCCGCCGGGTGGTGGCGGTCGCGGTCAAACCCGCCCCCGACCTCACCGCCATCAGTGCCGATGACGAAACCGACCTGATGCTGGCCGGGTTTTTGGTGTTCGCCGACGAACCCAAGGTCGCCGCTCGACCATCCCTGAACGAATTGGCCGCCCTGGGCATCGAACTCAAGATCGCCACCGGCGACAACGCCCAGGTGGCCGAAAAGGTCTGCCACGAACTCGGATTGCAATCCAAGGGCACCATCACCGGCACTCAGCTCGGCGACCTGGACGACGACGAGTTCACCGAAGCCGCGATGAACCACACCATATTCGCGCGCATCTCTCCCGAGCAGAAGGCCCACCTGATCACCGCCGCGCGACGTAGTGGGCGCTCGGTCGGCTTCCTGGGCGATGGCGTGAACGACGCGCTGGCACTACACGCCGCCGACGTCGGCATCTCCGTTGACACCGCCACCGACGTCGCCAAAGACGCAGCCGACGTGGTGTTGCTCGAAAAAGATCTCGGGGTGCTTGCCACCGGGGTGGCCGAGGGCCGGCGAATCTTCGCCAACACGATCAAGTATGTGCTGATGGGCACGTCCAGCAACTTCGGCAACATGTTCTCCGCCGCCGCCGCCTCGGCACTGCTGCCGTTTCTGCCGATGCTGCCCAGCCAGATCCTGCTCAACAACCTGCTCTACGACAGCTCCCAGCTGGCCATTCCGACCGATCGCGTCGACGACGAACAACTGCATGCGCCCTCACACTGGAATGTCGCCTTCATCCGCCGGTTCATGCTCGTCTTCGGTCCGATCAGTTCACTGTTCGATTTCATGACCTTCGGTCTGATGCTCGGTGTGCTGCGCGCGGGACCCATCGAATTCCGCACCGGCTGGTTCGTGGAATCCCTTGCCACACAGACTCTGATCATCTTCGCGATCCGCACCCGCAAGGTACCGTTCTTCCGCAGCCGGCCCAGCGGGTGGCTGACCGTCGCCACCCTGTCCGTGGTGTCGATCGGAGCGCTACTCACGGTGTCCCCGCTGGCGCACACCCTGGGCTTCACCCCGCTGCCGTGGCAATTCTTCGGTGCCCTCGGCGCGTTCGTGATCAGCTACCTCGCCCTGGTAGAGCTGGCGAAAAAGGCGTTCTACTCCGAATCGATGGGACTTTTCGGCCACCCGCACCGCACCCGCGATTACGCGCATCGCATCCACCGCCGAGCGGCCCGCTTCTCGCACGCCGGCGCCATCAACTCCTAGATCACCGAAGGAGTATGTCCGGCCTAGCATTCGGCCGCCGAACCGCTCTCAGCCAACGATGTCGAATACCGCCGCAGCGGAGGTGACCGCCTTGTCGGCATTGCCCTCGTCGTGCAGCAGCATGCGCACGCCGACGCGGCCGGGTCCGCCTGGATGCGCGGACCCCTCGACCCGGAATGGCCCCACCTTGCCGCGCGACATGAACATGACATGCCAACTGACGACCTGCAGGTGTCGGCTCCCGGCGACCTCGGCGGCGAGGTCGATCGCCGCGGTCTCGAGGACGACGTGTTGAGGCCCGATGTGCAACGCGGCATCCGGCGACGCGAGTTCGGTGCTCAACTCGGGCAGTATCCAGTGACCGTCGCCCCGCCTGCTGGCGCCGAACGCCTGCCACAGCGGGGGCAGATCGGGAGAGTCCTCGACCACCAGCTCGGTGCCCGAAACATCCATGCGATCAAGGCCTTCCGGCGGTATACCGATGATCGCGCCCTGACCCTCGTTGAAGGCGATGACCCGGCTCGGGTTGTCGGCGTCGACGATGGTGCAGCGCCCGTAGCCCATGGTGCGCCCCTGGTGCACGATCCCCGACCCCACGATCTCGATCCTGTCGACGTCGTAACCGGGATCGATGATCTGGACCGACGCGATAACGGGATTGGGCACGGCGACCATGTCGGTTTGACAGCCTTCCGGCGAGGAGATGGCCAACGGCGCCACCATGATTCCGCCCGCTTCGTTGCGCATGTCACGGCGGATGGTGACGGTGTCGTCGGTCTCCCCCAGATTCATCGACGAGTGCTTGCGGCCGATGTAGCGGTAGCTCAGTAGGCCGGTCCAACGCCGGTACAGTTCGTCGCGATAGGCGTCGGAATCACCCATCAACTCTCGGATGTCGCGAAGGTGGCCGCTCAATTCCGTTCGCCTCCTTATCTTTTGCCGTGCCGCACCTGGTTGAACGGCACGCCCCGGTCGTCGGCGCGCTCGCGTGGGAAGTTCAGCACCCGCTCGCCGATCACATTGCGCGCCATCTCGGTGGTACCGCCGCCGATGCTGGCGGTCTGACGGCCCAGATAGCGCGTCCCGATGTCGACCAGCCCGCCCTCGTCGTCAACCACCGCCGCCGGGCCCGCCACGGCCAGCGCGGTATCCGTCTCGACGTCGTGTACCTCGGCCATATACAGGCGGATGATCGATCCCGCGGCGGGCGGCAGGGATCCACTGGCCACGGCGTGAAAGACGTGCTCACTGAGTACGCCCTGCGCCGCCCGGTGCACCAGCGCCCGGCCGACCATTTCCTGGAATCGTTGATTGCCAGCCTGGTTCGTCTTTTCGATCAGCGACATCAGATCGACTGAAACATCATGGGCCTCAGCGATTCCCGGCCCGCTGGTGTATTCCGAGCCGTCCCCCATCGTGCGGCGCTCGTGGTACAGCTGCCGCGACGCGACGTCCCATCCCCTGCCCGGTTCTCCGACGACGGCGTCGTCGCCGACATCGACGTCATCGAAGAACTCCTCGCAGAATTCGATCGAGCCGTTGACTTGCCGGATCCGGTTGATGGTGACACCGGGATGGTCTAGCGGCACCAAAAACATCGTCAGCCCATCGTGTTTCGGGACGTCCCAGTTGGTCCGCGCCAGGCACAGGCCGTAATCGGCGGCGAACGCCCACGTGCTCCAGGTCTTGGCGCCGTTGATGATCCACCGTCCGTCCCGGCGCTCGGCGCGGGTGATGACACCCGCCAGGTCCGATCCCCCGTTGGGCTCGGACAGCAACTGCACCAGCACCTCGTCGCCGCGCAGCGCGGCCGCGATGTGCGTGCGCTTCTGCTCTTCGCTGCCCATGTCGAGAATCGTTGCGCAGCAGATGGCGAACGATGGGACGTTGAGCAGCAACGGAGCCTCATACGCCTGGGACTCGATGTCGAACGCCTTCTTGTATTCGTAGCTCAGCCCGAGCCCGCCGTACTCGCGCGGAAAACAGATCCCGGCGAACCCGCCGTCCCACAGCAGTTTCTGCAGTTCTCGAGCCCGGTGCCACGATGGCAGCTCATCGCGCTCCAGCAGCGCCGCCCTGGCCGCATCGAGTCGCGGCATGGTCGCGGCCAGCCAGGCCCTGGCCCGGCTCCGAAATTCTTCGACCGACTCGGACGTCACCGGATGGCCTCTCATTCGAGCGTCGACCCTGTGCTGGGCGACTGTACAGCACCGCCTTGGCGGGTGTACAGGTCGGCGCCCTAAGAGCCGTTCAACTTCACCGCAGCGCGAATGAGTGCCGTCAGCGCCTTCTCGTCGATCTCGTCGCCCTCGTGGAAATCGATCGCGCGTCTGGTGTTTCCGTCCAGGCTGGAGTTGAACAGACGCGCGGGATCATGCAGCGACGCGCCCTTGGCGAAGGTCATCTTGACGACGTTCTTGTACGTCTCGCCGGTGCAGATCATCCCGTCGTGATACCAGGTTGGAACGCCCCGCCACTTCCACTCTTCGACCACCTCGGGGTCGGCCTTCTTGATCAGTGTCCTGATGCGAGCGAGCGTGTCACCGCGCCAATCCGCCAATTCTTTGATCCTGGCATCGATCAGTTCGGCGGGTGACTTGGCTGCGGCGTCGTCCTTGTTCGCCATCGGGGCTCGCTTTCGGTGAGGCTGTCGCTCGCAGGACCGTACATCAACGAATGGTGGTCGGGCGGCCCACACGCCAAGACCCCGTGTTCGGCAGCGAGGCCGCCCGCAAGTAGTCTGCGGTCGACTCGTGGGCCTGTGACGAATGCGCGGCCCGGCAGCACCGCGCCGCGTGCTCTGGCGAAGAAGGAACCCACATGACCAACCGACATCCCTTCGACGAAGCCCTCGATCTCGTCAGGCTCGGCGCGGGCGTCAGCCGTGGCCGCACCCACCCCGAATGGGCCAACATGGTCGGACCGTTCGGGGGGATCACCGCCGCCGTCATGCTGCGGGCCATCGAAGCACATCCCGACCGCATCGGGGACCCGCTGGCCCTGACCGTCAACTATGCCGCCCCAATCGCCGACGGCGACTTCGATGTCACGCTGCGGGCGGCACGCACCAACCGCACCAATCAGCACTGGATCGTCGAGCTCAGCCAGGACGATGTGGTCAAGACGACGGCGACCGCGATCTTCGCGGTCCGGCGTGAGAGCTGGGCGGACACGGAAAGCCATCCGCCGAGGGCTCCGGGCCCCGAGCGGGTGCCCGCCGTCGATCCGGGCCTGGTTCGATGGACCAGCCTCTACGACATGCGCTATGTCGAAGGTGCGATGCCCGGTAAGGGCGGGGATCCGAGCCCGTCGTCGACATCGACGCTGTGGGTCCGTGACGGCGCGGGACGCCCGGTCGACTATCCGGCGCTCGCGGCGCTGTGCGACATCTTCTATCCGCGAGTGTTCCTGCGCCGCGGCGGCTTCGTCCCGTCCGGAACCATCTCGTTGACCACCTATTTTCACGCCGACCAGGCTGATCTCGACGCCGTTGCGAGCGACTTCGTGCTGGCCACCGCGCACGCCAACCGCTTCTCCGGCGGGTACTTCGACCAGAGCGCGAAAGTGTGGACCGCCGACGGCGGGCTACTGGCAACGACCCATCAGATCGTCTACTTCAAGGGGTGAGGGGTTTACACTTCGCCAGTGAAACGTCACGCGAGGACGCTTACGGAAAGAATCGAGCCGCAATGACACCGGAAGGCCTGATCGACGAGACGCTGCCGGCGATCGAATCGATCAAGCAGCTCAAGGCCCGCTACTGCCGCTACCTGGACACCAAGGACTGGGCGGCCTGGCGGACGATCTTTACCGACGACTTCGTCAGTGACACGTCCGAAGCGGGCGGCAAGGTGATCGCCGGCGCCGACGACTTCGTGGGGTTCACGCGTCGGGCCCTTGGCCGAGCGACGCAGCCCACCGCCCACCAGGTACACACGCCCGAAATCGAGCTCACCTCCGCGACGACGGCGCGCGGGATATGGGCGCTGCAAGACGTTGTTCGATTCGGACCGGGGGTCACCCTGGTGGGCTACGGCCACTACCACGAGACCTATGAGAGCGTCGCCGGCCGGTGGCTTATCAAGAGCTCTAAGCTAACTCGCCTCCGGGAGGACATCGTGACGCCGTTCTGCTCGATCTACGTCTCTCCCCGAGTCCGCACCGCGATCGGCAAGATCGCCGGCCGGCTGATCGATCGGTGACGCGGCGATGACCGTCGAAACCGTATTGGTCACCGGCGCATTCGGGCAAGTCGGTAAGCGCTGCACGCAGATCCTGCTGGAACGGGGGCGAACCGTCATCGCGATGGATCTGCGCACCGACAGCACGGTCGCGGCCGCTAAAGAGCTTGCCGGCGCGGATCATTCGGGAACGTTGATTCCCGCCTACACCGATCTGCTGGACGCCGAGGCGGTGGACCAGCTCATTGCCGCCCACAAGCCGGGGGCCGTCATTCACCTGGCCGCCATCGTGTCCCCACCGTCATATCGCAACCCGGGGTTGGCCCGGCGCGTCAATGTGGGCGGCACCGAGAATCTCTTGACGGCCTGCTCGGCACTCCCCCGCCCGCCACTGTTTCTCATGGCTTCCAGTGCCGCGGTGTACGGATCGCGCAACCCCTACCGTCGGCCCGAGCGGATCACCCCGGATACCCCGGTGAACCCCATCGATCAGTACGGCCAGGACAAGGTGCTTGCCGAGGCGGCGATCCGCGGTAGCGGCCTGCCATACGCGCTGTTTCGGCTTGCGGGTGTCATCTCCCCGGACACACAAGCCGGTATCAACGGTGACTACCTCATACTCATGCGTTCGATGCCGATCGACAACCGCATCCACACGGTGGATGCGCGCGATGTGGCGCTGGCGTTCGCCAACGGCGTCGACCGGGAGGCCTCGATCTCCGGCAAGGTCGTGCTCGTCGGCGGCAACGAAACGTACGTGCTGCTGCAGCAGAGCCTGCAGGACGATCTGATGAGCGCGGCCGGCCTGGGCCCACTCGGGCCCGCCGCGGGCCTGCCCGGCGACCCGGCCGACGACCGCGGCTGGAGTTTCACCGGCTGGTACGACACCACCGAGGCGCAGGCGCTGCTCGACTTTCAAGAGCACGACTGGAGTCAGACGCTGGCGTGGATCGCCGAATCGCAGGGCCGCGTGCGCACCGTGCTGCGGGTGCTTGCGCCTCTGCTGCGGCCGGCGTTGCGCGCGGTGTTGATCGTTCAGCGCCGGATCGAGGGACGCGGCCCCTACGCCGCCCCGTGGTCGTTGATCGAAAAGAAATATGGCACAGCGGCTTTAGCCAGCGTCGACTAGCGCGACCAGCACCGGTCGCTAGCGGTCAATCCATGCCATCTGCGCATCGGCGTGATGCCCTCCGACCGGTGGAGTGAGTCCATCCAGTCTCGCCAGTTGGTCGGCAGTCAGCTCCACCGCGTCGGCTGCGACGTTTTCCTCCAGGCGCGTGACACGCTTGGTTCCCGGAATGGGCACGATGTCAGGGCCTTTCGCGAGTAGCCAGGCCAGGGCGACCTGGGCCGGCGTCGCGCCGACGTCCGCGCTGATGTCGCGCACCTCGTCCGCGCACCGCAGGTTGTGCGCGAAGTTGTCGTCGAAAAACCGCGGGTTCGTCTTGCGGTAGTCGGTGTCGGGCAGCTCCTGCGTGGAGCGGATGGCGCCGGTGAGGAAGCCACGGCCCAACGGCGAGTAGGCGACGAAGCCGATCCCCAAATCGCGTAGCACCGGCAAGATCTCGTCTTCTTGATCGCGCGTCCACAGCGAGTACTCGGACTGGACGGCCGCGATCCGGTGCACGGCGTGGGCGCGACGAATGGTGTCCACGCCGACTTCGGACAGACCGATGTGCCGGATCTTCCCGGCGGCGACCAGCTCGGCCAACGCGCCGACCGTGTCTTCGATCGGGGTCTGACGGTCGAGTCGGTGCTGGTAGTACAGATCGATATGATCGGTCGCCAACCGTCGCAGCGAACCGTCCACGGCGATGCGGATGTTGGCGGGGCTGCTGTCCAGACCCTCGCGGCCGGTGTGCGAGATCAGGCCGAATTTGGTTGCCAGGACCACTTGATCGCGTCGGCCCCGCAAGGCACGGGCCAGAAGTTCCTCGTTGACGTAGGGGCCGTAGACCTCGGCCGTGTCGATCAGCGTGACACCCAGGTCGATGGCGCGATGAACGGTGCGGATCGATTCCGCATCGTCACTGCCCGCGCCGGCGTAGGCCACCGACATCCCCATCGCACCCAGCCCGAGGCGACCGACCTGCAGCTCGGCGAGTTGAGCCAGTTTCATCAGATGTCTCCTATTTACGGTTGCGCGGAGCCTCAACGAGTGCCGAACGGTACCGTGGCGCTGTGTACCGCGTCGAGCTTCCCCCGATCTGATGGACCGCGCAAACACCCCGGAGCGCAATCTGGCGGTCGACTACTACCGCGTGTCGGGCGTGGTGTTGATCGTGCTGGGACACTGGCTGGCCGGATCGGTGACCTACCACGACGGGCAGTTCGGCAGGCAGAACCCGCTCGTCGACATCCCCTGGACCCAGTGGCTGACCTGGCCCTTCCAGGCTGTCCCGGCGTTCTTCCTGGTTGCCGGCTACGCCGGCGCCGTGTCCTGGACGCATCGGCATGACACCGACGGAGTTTCACGCCGGACCTGGGTGCAGCGCCGGTTGGCGCGAGTGCTCGGTCCGACGGCTGTGTACACCGCACTGGTGTCGGTGGTTGTGGTTGTGCTGGGCGCCTGCGGCGTGCCCGGCTCGATCCTCGAGTACGCCGGCTGGGCGGTGGCCATGCACCTGTGGTTCCTGGCCGTGTATCTGGTTGTCGTGTCGCTGACGCCGATTGCGATTGCCGCGCAACGCCGTTGGGGGTTACTGGTGCCGGGTGTTCTCGCATTGGTCGTCGCGATGGTGGATGTCGCCCGGCTCGCGGGCCACGTGCCCTACCTCAATTGGGTCAATTATCTGCTGGGCTGGGGCACCCTGTATCAACTCGGGATCGCTTGGCACGGCGGATCATTGGCCGGACGCAGGCCCTGGCTACTGGCCGGTGCTGCTGCAGTGGTGCTGGCGCTGCTGGTATGGCTGAGAATCTATCCGGTCAGCATGATCGGAGTTCCGGGACAGACCATCGACAACACGACTCCACCTACCGTGGCCCTATTGGCGTTCGGGTGCGCCCAAGCCGGAATTGCGATGGCGGTCACTCCAGCGCTCAACCGCGCGCTGCGCGCCATGCGCGTCGAGCGCGCGCTGTCCATCGCCAACAACAACATCATGGCCCTTTACCTGTGGCACATGATTCCCGTCGTGGTCGTAGCGATCGTCGGCTACCCGGCCGGACTCCTGCCGCAGCCGCCCGAAGGTAGCGCGGATTGGTGGCTGGCCCGGCTGGAATGGGTGGTCGTCCTCAGCGTGGTGACCGCGGTCGAGTTGGTGCTGCTGTTCTGGGCGCGAAGGCTTTTCGCGGCTCCGCTGCCCCTGCTCGGTGTCCCGCTCACGGAGCGCTGGGCGGAACCGGCAATGCTGGCCGGCGCCGCTATGGCGGCATACGCTTTGTCCCTGGTTGCCGCCGAGGGCTTCGCTCCCGACGGACGCTTTCCCTGGCTGACCGCAGCGATCTTCGCCGCGGGAGCGCTGCTGGCGGCGTTTCGCCCCATGGCCCGCGTCGCAGCTCGCGCGCGGGTCGCCCCTCGCTAAGCGACTTTCGGCCCTGCAAGAGGGGCCGTAGTGCCCTGGCCGGCGTCGGACGCGGAGAGAAACGTCGCCGGCAGGCTCGGAATCCTCGAATGCTCAAGCACCGGGCCGATGAGGGAGCGAGCACATGTTGGACAGCGTGAACGTCCAGGACGGCGAAATCCCTCAGCAGCACGCATTGAATGCCGGATACCCTGCAGCACAACTATTTTCACGAGGCTGCGCGACCGCGAACCGGCTCGCGATTCGCGAGCACGTTTGCCGCTGCCGTCTCCGTCCCGCAACTGTGTGCGGCCCGACATGACCGCGGCGCTGACGGCCGCCGGCAAATTAGGCCGACGGATGAGGCCGGGCACGGAGGTGGCCGGCGGCTTCTTCAGAATGTGCGTGCTGACGGCCAAAGCGCTGAGACAGCCGTTCGAGTGGCGCGAGTTCATCTGGAATGGCTGGTTTCTCATGCGGGTATCGCTGCTGCCCACCATCGCGGTGTCCATCCCTGAAACCGTGCTGCTCATCTTCACGCTCAACCTCTTGCTGGCAGAGATAGGCGCCTCCGACGTCTCCGGTGCCGGTGCCGCGATCGGCGCGGTCACCCAGCTCGGCCCGATCGTGACGGTGCTGGTGGTCGCCGGCGCGGGCGGCACCGCCATCTGCGCCGACCTCGGCGCGCGCACCATCCGCGAGGAAATCGACGCGCTCGAGGTGCTCGGCATCGACCCCATCCACCGGCTGGTGGTGCCCCGCGTCGTCGCCTCGACACTCGTCGCGGTGCTGCTCAACGGTCTCGTAGTCGCCGTCGGCCTCGGGGGCGGCTACCTATTCAGCGTGTACCTGCAGAACGTCTCGAGCGGTGCCTACCTCTCCACGCTGACGGCGCTCACCGGCCTGCCCGAGGTGGTGATCGCGTTCATCAAGGCCGCCACGTTCGGCCTGATCGCCGGCCTGGTCGGCTGTTACCGCGGGCTGATCGTCCGCGGCGGATCCAAAGGGTTGGGCACTGCGGTCAACGAGACGGTGGTGCTGTGCTTCATCGCGCTGTTCGCGGTCAACGCGGCGCTGACCACCATCGGCGTCCGATTCGGAACGGGGCGCTGAGATGACAACGACATCAGCGGTTCCCGCACGGCACATCCGCTTTCCGCGGGCGACCCTCAGCCGGTACGGCGCCGCCCCGGACCGGCTGCTGGTCGAGATCGGTCAAATGGTGTGGTTCGCACTGACCGCCATCGGGCAGATCCCCTTCGCGATGCACCGCTACCGCAGGGAGCTGCTGCGAATGGTTGCCCAGATGGGCATGGGTAGCGGCGCGATGGCCGTGGTCGGTGGCACCGCCGCCATCGTCGGCTTCATCACGCTGTCCGCGGGTTCGCTGGTCGCCATCCAGGGCTACGCGACGCTGGGCAACATCGGTGTCGAGGCGTTCACCGGATTCTTGGCCGCGCTGGTCAATGTGCGGTTCGTGGCGCCGGTGGCCGCCGGTCAGGCGCTGGCCGCTACGGTCGGCGCCGGCGCCACCGCCGAACTGGGCGCGATGCGCATCAGCCAGGAGATCGACGCGCTCGAGGTGATGAGTATCCGGTCGGTCGCCTACCTGGCGTCCACCCGGGTCGTCGCGGGTCTGATCGTCATCATCCCGCTCTACGGGTTGGCGATGACCATGGCCTTCCTGTCCCAACAGGTCACCACGGTTTTCTTCTACGGACAGTCCGTCGGCACGTACAACCACTACTTCCACACATTCCTGCGCCTCAACGACGTGGGCTGGTCTTTCGCCGAGGTCATCCTTGTTGCAGTCGTCGTGATGACCACCCACTGCTACTACGGCTACACCGCCACCGGCGGCCCGGTCGGTGTCGGCGAGGCGGTCGGCCGATCGATGCGGCTGTCGCTGATCACGATCGTCGTGGTGGTCGTGCTGACCGCGATGGCGGTCTACGGAAAAACGCCGAACTTCAACCTCACCGTGTAGCCGCCATGACACGCCCGGTTCAGGAGAACTCGCCACGCATCCCGCCGTACCGGACGGCGGCGTCGGTATTCCTGGTGGTCGCCGCCGCGGTGCTGGCGTTCGTGTGGCTGCAGTTTCGGGGCCAACTGTCGCCGACGACCCGCTTGACGATGTTGGCCCCCCGGTCGGGTTTGGTAATGGACCCGGGGTCGAAGGTCACCTACAACGGCGTGGAAATCGGCCGGGTGGCCAGCATTTCGGAGGTCGAGCGTGACGGGACTCCGGTGGCCAGGTTCGTCATGAACGTGAATCCGAAATATATCGAACTGATTCCGGCCAACGTGGACGCGAACATCAAGGCGACCACGGTGTTCGGCAACAAGTACGTGTCGCTGACCTCTCCAAAACACCCTGCACCGCAACGTATCACGTCACAACATGTGATCGATGCGAGGTCGGTGACAACGGAGTTCAATACGCTCTTCGAGACGATCACCGCCATTACGGAGAAGCTCGATCCGGTCAAGGTGAACATGACGCTGGCCGCGGCCGCGCAGGCGTTGACCGGGTTGGGCGACAAATTCGGGCAGTCGATCGTCAACGCCAACGCCATCCTCGACGACATCAATCCGCAAATGCCGCAGATCCGGCATGACATTCAACAGTTGGGGGCCCTGGGCGACATCTACGCCAACGCCGCGCCGGATCTGCTCGACTCCTTGAACAACGCGGTGATCACGGCGCGAACGCTGCACCGTCAGGAGGCCGACCTGGATGCCGCGTTGCTGGCCGCGACCGGGCTGGGCAATACCGGCGCGGACATCGTCGCCCGTGGCGGCCCCTACCTGCAGCGGGGGACCGCCGATCTGGTTACCACCGCCGGACTGCTCGACACCTACAGCCCCGAGATCTTCTGCACCATCCGCAACTACTACGACGAAGAGCCCCATGCCTACGAAACGACCGGCGGCGGCAACGGCTACGCGCTGAAAACAATGACCGAGCTGACGTCGGGATTGGGAAACATCCTCACGCTTCCCGGTTTGACCGGCACGGCGGCCACCTTGGGTCTCCTCGGGCTGGCCGGGCTGGTCGGCGGTGCGCCGAATCCCTTTGTGTATCCGGACAATCTGCCACGGGTGAACGCCCACGGCGGCCCAGGGGGTGCGCCGGGCTGCTGGCATGCCGTCAGCCATGACCTGTGGCCGGCGCCGAGCCTGGTGGTCGACACCGGCGCCAGCCTCGCGCCGTACAACCACCTGGACACCGGCTCGCCGTACGCAATCGAGTACGTGTGGGGCCGTCAGGTCGGGGACAACACGATAAACCCATGAAAATCACCGGCTCCGCGATCAAGCTCGGCATCGTCTCACTGGTGCTGCTGCTGATCACCGTGTCGATTGTCGTGGTGTTCGCCCAGATGCGCTTCAACAGCACCAACACCTATTCCGCGGAGTTCAGGAATGCCGGCGGGCTGAAAAACGGCCAGTTCGTCCGCGCCGCGGGAGTCGAGATCGGCAAGGTCAAAGCGGTGCGCCTGATCGACGGCGGCCAGCGGGTTTTGGTGGACTTCGACGTCGACCGCTCGACAACGCTCTTCCAGTCGACGACCGCACAGATCCGCTATCTCAACCTCTTCGCCGACCGCTACCTGGAGCTCAAGCGCGGCGACGGCGAGGGCGTCGACCGGGTCCTGCCGCCGGGCGGATTCATCCCACTGTCCCGAACGTCGCCGCCGCTGGACCTCGACGCCCTGATCGGTGGTTTCAAGCCACTGTTCCGGGCGCTCGATCCGGAGAAGGTCAACACCATCGCGTCGGCCATCATCACCGTCTTCCAGGGGCAGGGCGGCACCATCAACGACATCCTCGACCAGACCGCGCGGCTGACCGCGCACATCGCCGAACGCGACCAGGCGATCGGCGAGGTGATCAAGAATCTGAACACGGTGCTGGACACCACTGTTCGGCATCGCAAAGAGTTCGACCAGACCGTCGACAACTTCGAAAAACTGATCACCGGGTTGCAAAACCACGCCGACCCGCTGGCCGCCGGCACCGCGAACATCAGCAACGCCGCCGGAACGGTGGCGGACCTGCTCTCGGACAACCGCGCCTTGCTGCACAAGGCGATCAACTACCTGCAGGCCCTGCAGCAGCCGCTCGTCGACCAACGGGATCAGCTCGGTGATCTGATCCACAAAACGCCGACCGCGCTCAACCTGATCGGCCGCAGCATCGGGCTCTACGGGGACTGGGTGAACTTCTACGTCTGCGACCTCACGATCAAATGGAACGGACTGCAGGCCGGGGGCCCGGTGCGCACAGTTCGAATCTGGCAGCAACCCACGGGCAGGTGCACGCCGCAATGAGAACGCTGACGGAATTCAACCGCGGCCGAGTCGGGCTGATGGGCATCACCGTGCTTTTGCTCGTGGTCGCCGTCGGCCAGAGCTTCACCAGTATCCCGATGATGTTCGCGAATCCGAGCTATTACGGGCAATTCACCGACACCGGTCAACTCAACAAGGGCGACAAGGTGCGCATCTCCGGCGTGAACGTCGGCAAGGTGGAAGCGTTCGAAATCGACGGCGACCACGTCCGAATCAAGTTCTCCATCGGGGCCAACACCATCGGCACCGAGAGCCGGCTCGCGATCAAGACCGACACCATCCTGGGCAAGAAGGTGCTCGAGATCGAGCCGCGGGGAAGTCGGCCGTTGCGGCCCGGGGAAGGGTTGCCGCTGGGCCAGAGCACGACGCCCTACCAGCTTTACGACGCGGCTTTCGACGTCACCAGGGCCGCCACCGGCTGGAACATCGACACCGTCAAGCAGTCGCTGAACGTGTTGTCGCAGACCGTCGATCAGACCTCCCCGCATCTGAGTTCGGCACTCGACGGCCTGGCCAAGTTCTCCGACACCATCGGCAAACGCGACGAACAGATCAAGCACCTACTCGCTCAGGCCCACCAGGTGGCCAGCGTGCTCGGCGACCGCAGCGAACAAATCAACAGGTTGTTGGTCAACGCAAAGACGCTGCTGGCCGCTTTCAACGAACGCGGTCGTGCCATCGCTGCTCTGCTGCATAACGTTTCCGCCTTCTCGACCGAGGTGCAAGGGTTCGTCAACGACAACCCGAACCTCAATCCCGTGCTCGAGCAACTACGTGCAATCAGCGACGTGCTGGTTGCACGCAAAGACGACCTGGCCCAAACCCTCACGTACGTCAGTCAATTCGCCGCATCACTGGGGGAATCCGTCGCATCGGGACCGTACTTCAAGATAGTCCTGTCCAACCTGCTGCCCTATTGGGTCTTGCAGCCGTGGGTCGACGCCGCCTTCAAGAAGCGGGGCATCGACCCGGAAGACTTCTGGCGCAGCGCCGGTCTGCCCGAGTTCCGCTGGCCCGACCCCAACGGCACCCGATTCCCCAACGGCGCGCCGCCACCCGCACCTCCGGTGCTCGAGGGCACCCCGGATCATCCGGGGCCGGCCGTCCCGCCCGGAACGGCGTGCTCGTACACGCCGCCGCCCGACGCCCTGCCGAGGCCGTGGAACCCGTTGCCGTGCACGGGTGTTGACGGCGGCCCGTTCGGCGGCAGCTTCCCGGCGCCGATTGATGTGCAGACCTCGCCGCCCAACCCGAACGGCCTGCCACCGACCCCCGGAATCCCGATCGCCGGGCGACCGGGCGAACCCCCACCCGACGTCCCGGGCACACCGGTTCCGTTGCCCACCCAGGCTCCCCCGGGCGCGCGCACCGAGAACCTGCAACCCGCCGGCCCCACCCCGCCACCGTCGACATTCGCGCCCGGACTGCCGCCAGGGCCAACCGCCCCACCGGGGCCCGGGCCGCAGCTGCCGGCACCGTTCGTCAACCCCGGCGGCACGGGTGGCAGCGGCATCACCGGAGGGAGCCAGAATTGAGCAGCGTCTTTCACATCCGCAAACTGCGGCCCCGGACGGTCATTGCAGCGCTGGCGGTGTTGCTGGCCCTGGTCGCCGCCATCGTCGCCTGGCGGCTGTACCAAAAGTTGACCACCAACACCGTAATCGCTTATCTCCCAATGGCGAACGCGCTGTATTCCGGGGACAAAGTCCAAATCATGGGCGTTCGCGTGGGTTCGGTCGACAAGATCGAACCAGCCGGCGACAAGATGAAGGTGACTTTTCACTACGACAACAAATACAAGGTGCCGGCCAACGCGTCCGCCGTGGTCGTGAGCCCCACCCTGGTGGCGTCGCGCAGCATTCAATTGGAGCCACCCTACAAAGGTGGTCCGGTGATGGCCGATAACGCGGTGATCCCGATCGGGCGCACTCAGGTGCCGACGGAGTGGGACGAACTGCGCGAAAGCGTCGCCAACATCATCAACAAGCTCGGCCCGACACCGGAGCAACCGAAGGGACCCTTCGGGGACGCCATCGAGTCTTTCGCGGATGGGCTGGCCGGGAAGGGCAAGCAGATCAACACCACGCTGAACAGCCTGTCGCGGTCGCTGACCGCGCTGAACGAGGGCCGTGGCGACTTCTTCGCGGTGGTGCACAGTCTGGCCCAGTTCGTCAACGCCCTGCACAAAGACGACCAGCAATTCGTCGCGCTGAACAAGAACATGGCCCAGTTCACCGACAAGTTGACGGGGTCCGACCGCGACCTCTCCACTGCCCTACAGCAATTCGACAACCTGCTCTCCACGCTGCGGCCGTTCTTGACCAAGAACCACGAGGTGCTCACGCACGACGTCGACAACCTCGCCACCCTGACCACCACACTCGTCCAACCCGACCCGCTGAACGGCCTGGAGACCGCCCTGCACGTCCTGCCGACGCTGGAAACCAATTTGAGCCAGATCTATCACCCGTCGCACGGCGCTGTCATGTCCATCCCAGCGATCCCGAATTTCGCGAACCCAATGCAGTTCGTCTGCAGCATGATTCAAGCCGGCAGCCGGCTGGGCTATCAGGACTCGGCCGAACTGTGCGCGCAATACCTGGCACCGATCCTCGACGCGATCAAGTTCAACTACCCGCCGGTTGGGCTGAACCTGTTCAGCACCGCCGAGACGCTGCCCAAAGAAGTCGCCTACTCCGAGGAACGGCTGCACCCACCGAACGGATACAAGGACACCACGGTGCCCGGAATCTGGGTGCCCGATACCCCGCTGTCGCACCGCAACACCCAGCCCGGCTGGATTGCGGCGCCCGGCATGCAGGGCACGCAGGTCGGACCGATCACCGGCGACCTGATGACCCCCGAATCCCTGGCCGAATTGATGGGCGGCCCGGACGCGACTCCCCCGCCGCCGGGCCTGCAGACCCAGCCGGGACCGCCGAACGCGTACGACGAGAACCCCGTGGCGCCCGGTCCGGTCGCGCCGACCCCCGCGGCCGCATCGACAGGAGCGGGATCGTGATGAATGCGATGCGTGCATTCGGCTCTCGCGCCCGGCGCCGCACCCGGAGAGGGTTGGCCCTGTTGAGCATTGCGATGGTGCTGGCATCGTGCGCGAAATGGCATGGGATTGCAAATGTTCCGATGCCTGGTGGCCCGGGCTCCGGGCCCGGCTCCTACACCGTCTACGTGCAGCTGCCCGACACGCTGGCGCTCAATGACAACAGCCGGGTGCGCGTGGCCGATGTGTTCGTCGGCACGGTGCGCGCGATAGAACTGAAGAACTGGGTCGCGACGCTCACGCTACGTCTGGGCAAGGGCGTCAAGCTGCCCAAGAACGCGACGGCCAAGATCGGGCAGACCAGTCTCCTTGGTTCTCAGCATGTGGAGCTAGCTGTGCCACCCAACCCGTCCCCGGAGCCACTCAAGGACGGCGACACCATCCCGCTGAAGAATTCGTCCACTTACCCCACGACCGAGCAGACGCTGGCAAGCCTCGCCATCGTCCTGCACGGCGGCGGCGTCCCGAACCTCGAAGTGCTTCAGAACGAGGTCTACAACATCGTGCACGGGCGGGCCGACCAGATTCACGCGTTCCTCGGCAAGCTGGACACCTTCACCGCGCGGCTCGACGAGCAGCGCGCCGACATCACCCGAGCCATCGATTCCACCAATCGGCTGCTGGCGTACGTGGGCCCCCGCTCGGACGTCCTGGACCGGGTCCTCACCGAATTCCCGCCACTGCTCAAGCATTTCGCCGACAAACAGCAACTTCTCGTCGACGCGATCGACGCGACCGGACGGCTCAGCCAGCTCACCGACCGATACCTGTCGGCCTCGCAAAGCGACCTGCACCAGGATCTGCAGTCGCTGCAGTGCCCGCTGCGAGAACTCGGCCGCGGCGCTCCATACCTGATTCGCGCACTCAAGCTAATCCTGGTGCGCCCGTTCGACCTCGACGCGGTGCCCAAGGCGTTTCGTGGCGACTACTTCAACCTGTCGCTGACGCTCGACCTGACCATGAGCGCGGTCGACAACGCAGTGCTCACCGGCACCGGATTCTCCGGAGCGCTGCGCGCACTCGAGCAATCCTGGGGCCGCGACCCCGAAACGATGATTCCCGACGTCCGGTTTACGCCGAACCCCAACGACTTTCCGGGCCGCCCCCTGGTCGAAAGGGCGGACAGGCAATGCTGACCCGCTTCATCAAGCGACAGCTGGTCATGTTCGCAATCCTCACGGCCGTCACGGCCGTGGCGCTGGGCTGGTACTACTTGCAGATTCCCACTGCTGCAGGGATCGGCCAGTACACGCTGAAGGCCGACCTGCCCGCGTCGGGCGGGCTGTACAAGACGTCCAATGTCACGTACCGCGGTGAAACCATCGGCACGGTCACCGCCGTCGAGCCGACCGCCGCGGGAGCGCGGGTGACCATGAGCATCGGCAACCGGTACAGGATCCCGGTTGACGCGTCCGCGAACGTGCATTCGGTGTCGGCGGTCGGTGAGCAGTATCTGGACCTGGTCTCGTCGGGCAACCCGGGCCAGTACTTCTCGCCGGGTCAGACCATCACCACGGGCACGGTGCCCACTGAGATCGGGCCGGCGCTGGATGCGGCCAACCGCGGGCTCGCGGCACTGCCCAAAGACAAGATCGCCTCTTTGCTCGACGAAACGGCCCAGGCGGTCGGCGGATTGGGCCCGGCCCTGCAACGACTGGTCGATGCGACGCAGGCCATCGCCGGTGACTTCAAGACCAACATCGGAGACGTCAACGACATCATCCAAAACTCGGGGCCGATCATCGACAGCCAGGTCAACTCCGGTGACTCGATCGAGCGCTGGTCGCACAACCTGGACATCCTGGCTGCCCAAAGTGCGGAAAACGATCAGCACGTGCAGAGCATCCTGTCTCAAGGAGCCCCGACGGCCGATCAGGTCAACGACGTATTCGGCGACGTCCGCGAGTCGCTGCCGCAGACACTGGCGAACCTCGCGATCGTGCTCGAGATGCTCAAGCGCTACCACAAGGGCGTCGAGCAACTATTGGTTGCCTACCCACAGGGCGCATCGGAGGGCCAGACCGTCACGTCGGCCTTCCCGGGTTATGCGTCACTCGGCACCTCGTTGACGATCAATCAGCCCCCGCCGTGCCTGACCGGGTTTCTCCCCGCCTCCCAGTGGCGGTCTCCGGCGGACACCAGCCTGGAGCCGATGCCGCCTGGAATCTATTGCAAAATACCGCAGGACACTCCCGCCAACGCCGTGCGCGGCGCACGGAACCTTCCGTGCGTCGATGTTCCCGGTAAGCGCGCCGCGACGCCGCGGGACTGCCGCGACGCCAAGCCGTACGTTCCGCTGGGCACCAACCCCTGGTTCGGCGAACCGAACCAAATCCTGACCTGCCCGGCCCCCGCAGCGCGCTGTGACCAGCCCGTGAAGCCCGGCCTGGTGATTCCTGCGCCGTCGGTCGACAACGGCCTCAACCCGGCGCCCTCGGACCGGGTAGCGGGGACGCCGCCCCCGATCAGCGACCCACTGCAGCGGCCCGGATCCGGAACCGTCGAATGCAATGGGCAGCAACCCAATCCATGCGTCTACACCCCCGGCGGTCCTCCCCGCGCCGTTTACGCCCCCCAGAGTGGCGAACTGGTGGGGCCTGACGGTGTCAAGTATGCGGTCGACAATTCGAGCAAAACGGGTGACGACGGCTGGAAGGACATGCTGGCGCCGTGGGCCAGCCGTTGAGCACGCGCTACTTCGATGAGGTTGCGGCGGGGCAGACTAACGAGGTCACTCGTGGCGGCCGGCCGGTTGCACGCATCGTCTCGGTGGCCTAGGAACGACGTCCGCCTGCGCTACCGGCCGGTGGCCCTTTCGATACCGCGAGGAAGCTTTGCGCCGGTGACATTGTTACGACGGGTATGACCGCGACCGGGTTCCACGAGGGAGAACTCGCAATGCAGCGCCGAGCGGGCGTCCAAGGCGAGGCCGGGCGACTGGAGAGCATGCTCGATTCGTCTTACCTGTCCCGGGGCGCCGCACGCTTTCTCGCTTCACAGCGGTTCGCCGCGTTGACCGGACGCGACCACAACGGCGTCCTCTGGATCTCGCCGTTGGCCGCGCCCCCGGGTTTTCTCCGCGGGCATGAAGGCATCTTGCACGTGTCGGCCTCGCCCCGCGGCGGCGATCCCCTGCACGAGATCCAGATCGGTCAGCAGGTCGGGCTGATCGCCATCGACTTCGCCACCCGCCGCAGGCTACGAATAAACGGCGAACTCATCGGCGCTGACCACGCGAGCATGACCGTCCGCGTCGACCAATCGTATGGCAACTGCCCCAAGTACATTCACCGCCGCGCGATCGATGTCACTGATCTTAGCGCCCCTGGTTCGCAAGACCCTGGCCGCACATTGCTTCTCAGCCCCTCCGATCAAGCAATGATTGCGGTGTCCGACACGTTCTTCCTGGGCACGAGTCATCCCACCCGCGGTGCCGATGCATCACACCGCGGCGGCCCTCCCGGATTTGTCCGAGTCGACTCGCCAGACCGGCTGTGGTGGCCGGATTTCCCGGGGAACAATATGTTCAACAGCTACGGCAACCTGGCCATCGACGACGAAGCCGCTTTGCTGTTCCTCGATTTCGCTACCGGCGCCACTTTGCACCTCACCGGGACCGCGCACGTGCGATGGACCAATCCCGGCGCCCCCGGTGATGATGGCGGCGTTGGGCGAAGTGTCGCAGTCTCCGTCGGCGCCGTGGCAACGCTTGCCGGTCCTGCCACGGACAAGTAGCACGACGGCCCACAACTCGATCGGGCGCCGGGTCGCGACTGCTAAGCCTCGTCGAAGGCGCTGTCGGGCAGCGGACGTCGACATATCGCGTGCGCCTCGGCGGGGCTGAGCCCGAACAGCCGCAGAACGCTCTCGGTGACCGTGTCGGCGGCGTGCGCGTCGTCGCGGTCCGGGTGATCCCGCAATAGGTTCCCGAGTCCCAGCAGCGCGCCCCCGGCCATGGCGAGGGCAAGTTCGGGGTCTTCCACCGTGAACCTGCCGGCCTCGACGCCGGCCTTGATGTCGCGCAGGGCGCGTGGTGCCAGGCCATTGGACGACGACAACAGCGCCATCCCGTTCGCCAGCAGGATCTGGCTCTCCTGCGGGCGGCGCCGGAAGAGCCGGCCGGTGAGCCGGAAACTGGTGGCGAACGTCTCCGCCGGGTCCTCGATGGATTCGGTGAGTCGGTCAAGCATTGCCCCGTAAGCGTCGAGGACGTCGCCGACGGCCGCGTCGAACAGCTGCTCCTTGCTGTCGAAGTGGTTGTAGAAGGAACCCATCCCGACGTCGGCAGCTTGGGTGATCTCCAGGACCGGCACGTTGACCTTGCCCTCGGCGATCAGCCGCTGCGCGGCTCCGATCAGCGCCGCTCGGGTGCGCTGTTTGCGCCGCGCCAAGCGGTTGGGCGTCTGACCATCGGGCATCGCGCTCATCTTCAGCAGTATGCATCAGTTATGAGGATTCCGTCAGAACACTTGACTGAACGTTGACTCGTATGTGACGATTTCGTCAGTTAACGACGGAGATGGCCGATGCAAACGACCAAGAACGCCCACGGGGACCAACACAGCCCGCACGGCGCGCTGCCCGGGGAGCACCCGGGCAGATCGGGCAGCCCGGTGATCAAGGTCGTCGATATCGCCTGGCTGGAGTTTGAGCGACCGGACCTGACGCGCGCCGAGGCGTTCGCGCGGGACTTCGGATTTCACACGACCCGAAGCGGCCCGGGCGAAGTGCAGTTGCGTGGCACCCTGCCGGGCGGACCGTGCGTCCTCCTGCGTCGCGGACCGAGGCGACGATTCGCCGGTGTGGCGTTCCAGGCATGCGATGAGGCGGACGTGCTGAGGTTGGCCGATGCCCACGGCGCGCCCACGCGCCCGCTGCCCGACGCCGTCGGCGGCCTCTCGGTCGAGCTGATCGACCCCAGTCGCGTTCCGGTCCGCGTCGTAGCCGGCATGACCGAACTCCCGGAACTTCCGGCGCAACAACCGCTTCCGCTGAACTTCGGAGGCGACCCGCGCCGCATCAACGCAGCCCAGCGCCCCGGGCGTGTGCCCGCGCGTGTGCAGCGCCTGGGACATCTCGTCATGCAGTCGACCAAGTACGTCGAGACGCTGAACTGGTATCTGGACAACCTGGGGATGATCGTCAGCGACTTCCTGTACTTCCCCGGCCAGCGCGACCGAGGCCCGACGATGAGTTTCATCCGCTGCGATCGCGGCCTGACTCCGGCCGACCATCACACCCTCGCGCTCGCTCTGGGCCCGGCCAACCGCTACGTCCACTCGGCCTATCAGGTCAGCGACCTCGACGCATTGGCCGCCGGCGGCGAATACCTGCGCGAGCGCGGCTACTTCCGCTCGTGGGGAATCGGCAGACACATCCAGGGCAGCCAGATCTTCGACTATTGGCGGGATCCCGACGGTTACCTGTTCGAGCACTTCGCCGACGGCGACCTGTTCGACAACACGCTAGAACCCGGATGGGCGCCGTTCACCGCGTCCGGATTGGCCCAATGGGGGCCCCCGGCGAGCAGGGACTTCCTCGGCACCGACCTCAAATCGGCCCGCCATGAACTCGTTTCGATCGCGACCGCGTTGCGCCGACACAACGAATTCAATATCGGCCGCCTAGCCGGACTACTGAAAGTGCCTGCCTCATGAGCATTTCCATCTTGCACACCGCCGACGCCTGGTGGCTCAAAACCGCGCGCGGTGCCGCCAAAATCGACACCGCCGCCACCAGCACCGCGGGGCTGCTGGCCGATCGGGCCGCCATCGACGCCGCCGCCGACACCGCCGACACCGCCGAGCTCGACGGTTTGCGATTCGTCTCACCGGTGACCAGACCGTGCCGGGTGATAGCCCACATGACCAACTTCGAATCACACGTCAAAGACGCCGGAATGGACCCTTCGTCGGTGCCGCTGACCTTCTTCCGCAAGGCGTCGGCATCGATCAACGGCCCGTTCGACGACATCGTCAAACCGCCACACGTCAAACTCCTCGACTACGAGGTGGAGATCGGCCTGGTGATCGGCAGCCCGATCCCGGTCGGCACCAACATTTCCGAAGCGAACCTCGGCGACTTCATCGCCGGGCTCGTCGTCACCAACGACGTCTCCGCGCGCGATGTCCAGCTGCCACAAACACAGTTCTACGAGGCCAAGTCCTATCCGACGTTCACCCCGGTGGGCCCGGAACTGGTGCTGCTCAGCGCGGACGAACTCAAGCGGTTCGGCGATCTGCGACTGCGGTTGAGCGTCAACGGCCACGAGCGGCAGAACGCTCTCGTCGATCTCGACATGCTCTACCGTCCGCTGCAGGCGCTGCAGTCACTCACCCAGTTCCAGGAACTCGCACCCGGCGATCTGTTGCTCACCGGAACCCCGGCCGGCACCGCGTTGAGCGCTCCGCCGAAACCGCTGCAGGTCATCGGAAACCTGTTGCCACCCAACCTGAAATGGAAAGTCTTCTTCTCGCGCCAGGCCAACAACGCGAACTACCTGCAAGACGGCGACATCGTCGAGGCGTCGATCGGGACCGATGACGGCGCCATCGATCTCGGAACACAGCGCGCCACAGTCCGATTCGCGTGAACCGCGATGACATTCGGCGTCGCTCCGTTGTCATAGTCGGCGCCGGACCGACCGGTATCACCGCCGCGACCCTGCTGGCGCAACACGACGTGGATTGCCTGGTGCTCGACCGATGGCCCGCCGTCTACCCGCAGCCACGCGCCGTGCATCTCGATGACGAGATCTACCGCATCATCGCCCGCATGGGCATCGCCGGCGAGTTCGCCCTGATCTCTCGGCCCACGCGGGGTTTGCGGCTGCTGGGCGCGGATTTCGGTGTCCTCGCCCAGTTCAACCGCGAGCGGACCCGCGACGCGAACGGCTTCCCGCAGGCCAACATGTTCGACCAGCCCGAGTTGGAGGCGCTGCTACGCGCCAACCTCAAGCGCTACCCCACCGCGCAATTACGCGGCAACGCCGAGGTCACCGGTATCAGCGACGGCGCGGAGGGCATCCGCGTGACGTTCACCGACCGCTCCGACGGCCACGTTCACCACGTAGACGCCGACTATGTGCTGGGATGCGACGGCGCCAACAGCATGGTGCGCGCCCACATCGGCGCCACGATGCGGGACTTGAACTTTCGGCAACGCTGGCTGGTCGTCGACGTCGCCACCGATGCCGATCTCGGCCAGTGGGATGGCGTCCACCAGGTATGTGACCCGGTACGCGCGGGAACCTACATGCGCATCGGAGCAGCGCGCTACCGTTGGGAATTCCAGCTGCTGGCGGGCGAAACCGCCGAGGACTTCGGCACGTTGGCCGCATTGCGACCGTTGATCGCGCCCTGGGCGGAAACGGTCACCGACAACGAGCTGACCCTGTTGCGGGTCGCCGAGTACACCTTCCGTGCTCAGATCGCGGACCGCTGGCGACGCGGCAACGTGTTCATTCTCGGCGACGCGGCACACCTCACTCCCCCGTTCATCGGCCAGGGCATGGGCGCAGGAGTTCGCGACGCGGCCAACCTGGCATGGAAGATCGCCGCGATCCATCGCGGGGCCATGGCGAACGGCGTTCTAGACAGCTACGCACAGGAACGCGCGCCGCATACCCGGCAGATGATCAGGTTGGCGTTGAGCGTCGGCTGGGCGATGACCGGCGGTGGCCGCCTGGGCGATGCGGCGCGCCGGTTGGTGCTGCCGCGGCTGCGCTTCATCCCCGGCCTGCGCCGCAGGATCGTCGACTCCACCACCCCGGCGCTGCATTCCTCTGCGCTCGTGAGCAATTCGCGACTGCCGCGCCGGCTCGGCGGACGGCTCTGCCCGAATCCGTTGCTGCGCGACGGTCGACGCCTCGATGACGTGGTAGGGACGGGCTTCGCGCTGATCACCACGGTTCGTCCCGCGGCCGCCGACGAAGCATCCCTGCAGCGCCGCGGCGTCGTCGTCCTGATCGCCCAACCCGGCGATGCCTTGGCGACGTGGTTGCGCCGGGGGCACGCCAACGCCGCCGTGGTGCGCCCCGACCGGACCGTCGCCCGGGCCGGACGTGATGTCGCGGCTCTGTGCGCCTGGACAACCGGAGTGCTGCGCGAGCGGTGAGCGCGCGTTATGCGGCGTGCGGCCGAGCGACGATAACCGGTACCCGAACCGAGTGCAGGACCGCGTTGCTGACCGAGCCCAGCACCATCCGGCTCAGACCGCCCCGACCGTGACTGCCAACGACCACCAGCTGCGCGGCGTCCGCCTTGTCGATGAGGTGCCGCGCCGCGCGATCCCGAGCCACGAAACGGTGAACGGAGACGTCAGGATAGCGTTCTTGCCAACCCGCCAGGCTCTCGGCGAGGCTGCGCCGCGCTTCCTCCTCCACGGCGGGCCATTCGATGTCGAAAACTTCGGTCACCGCGGCATCGCTCCATGCATGGACGGCGACCAGGTCGACACCGCGACGAGACGCCTCGTCGAACGCGATTTCCGTCGCGAGTTCGGACGCCGGTGAGCCATCGGTGCCCAGCAGGACGTACCCAGTCCGCGCATCCGGCAGCGCTCCTTCCCTGACAACCGCGACCGGACAGTCCGCGTGCCGCGCCACGGCCGAACTCACCGACCCGAGCAGGCCACGCGCCAACAGCCCGCGGCCGGAGCTGCCCACGACGATCATGTCCGCCGTATCGGACATCTTCAGCAAGGCCGGGACGGCAGCCGAGTAGATCAGCTGCCTGCCGATGGGAACCTTATGGTCCGCCGGCATCGCCTCTTCAGCGATCTTCGTCGCGTGCATGATCGCCTTCTTGCCCTCGTCTTCCAGGCTCATGACGAGGGACTCGGGGTAAGGAACCGGCGGGAAGGTCGCGGTGGGGGTCGACACCGCGTGCGCGACGGTCAGCGGAATGTTTCTCATCGCCGCTTCGCGGGCTGCCCAGCCCGCGGCGGCAGTCGACGCCGGCGAACCGTCGACCGCGACGACGATGCCGAGCTCTTTAACGGGTGCGGACATTGCGTTCTCCCTCCATCGCGGACAACGCTATCCAAGGAGGACGTACCGAATCGTGAGGCTTTGGTCCTCACCTGCCGGGCCAGAGGTCTCCGGGCACCGCCTGTCGACGGTCTTGCTCAGCTGAACAGGCTCTGGCCGATGTAGTGACCTTCGGCGGGCGGCGGCGGCACCGCGAAGATCGCCGATCCGATGTGGCGGACGTATTCGTTGAGCAGGTCGTGCGCGCCCAGTCGGTTCTGCAGGCGGATAAAGGCTTGGGGATCGTTCTGATACGAGATGAACAGCAGACCGGCGTTGAGTTGGCCGTTGGCGTCCAGACCGTCCGTGTAGTTGTAGGACCGTCGGCGGATCATGACGCCGTCGTTGTTTTCCCGGGCTGCAAGACCGACGTGAGACATCGGATCGATGAGTGGATTACCGTCCGGGCCTTTCGCGGCGAAATTCGGTGTGTCGAATTCGTTCTTGCCGCTCAGCGGAGCACCCTCCTCTTTGGTGCGCCCGAAGATCCTCTGCTGATTGCCGATTCGGTCGACATCCCACGTCTCCATCAACATCCGGACCTTGCGGACGACCTGATACGTACCGCCGTTCATCCACGGCTGATCGCTGTTCTCGATCCAGACGAATTTCGCGTACTCGGCGTCGGTGGCGATATTGCGGGTACCGTCCTTGAATCCCAACAGGTTTCGCGGCGTGTGCTGACCGGGGCCGGCGGAGGCTCGACCGAAACCCAGCACCGCCCAGTACGGTGAGACGATGTTGCGGCCCAGCCGGGCCAGGTTGCGCACCGCGTGGTAACAGACCTGAGGATCGTCGGCGCAGGCCTGCACGGACAGGTCGCCGCCGTGCAGGCGGGGATCGAGATTGTCCCCGTTCAGCGGTGGCAGATCGGTGAACGCGGCGGGGCGCCGGGCGGCCAGCCCGAACCGATCGCCGAACAGCGAGGGGCCCAACCCGATGGTGACGGTGAGACTGGCGGGGCTCAGCCCGTAGGCCTCCCCGGTGTCCGCGGGAGGCTGCACGTCGACCTGTGGCTGGACCGTCCCGACCGGCTTCCCCTGCTGCAGGATCGCGGCGGCGGCCGACCAGCGCGCCAACAGGGTCTGCAGGTCGGTGTGGCCCGCGCCGCCGGCCACCGAGAACGACATGAACATGGCGTAACGCTGTGGGGGCGTGTCGATTCCGCCTTGGTGGGGCTGGCCGTAGAAGCGGTAGCTGCGGCGGAGATCGACGGTGTCGTCGTCGTCGTCGCCCCGCTGTTCCGCCGCCACAGCATGCCCGGCGAAGCCCCCGCCGACGGCACCAATCGTGACACCGCCGAGGCCGGCCAGCATGGCGCCGCCGAGCGCGCGCCGACGCGAGACCGCGCTGGCGTCTGACGGTGTGCCGGAGCTGTTCTCGACGTCGGAGGGTTCGGTGATGTCGTCGGTCATGATCAGCCGGCCGTGACGACTTTTTGGGCGACGGTGGACAGGCTTTGGTGTAGCGGCTGGATCACCGCGGTCAACTTCGGTGCGTCGCTGGCCTTCAGGGCCGGCGTATAGGTCTTGTAGCCGCCGAGCGCGGTCGGGTCGCGATACCCGTCCAACGTGGCGAGAACGGCTTGGAACTGCTGATCGATCTGGTGGACCAGATTGGCGTCGATCTTTTCCAGTCCCGGACGTAGCGAGGCGTACGCCTGCTGGGCCCCTTCGACATTGCCCGAAAAGTCCACCAGGTCAATGTGACTGAAGGCCTCTTCCTCGCCGGTGATCTTGGTGTTCTGAATCTCTTCGATGAGATCGCTGGCGCCGTTGGCCAAGTCCTCGGGCTTGTACTGCAGCGTCGCGACGATGCCGGTCAACTTGCCGACGTTGCCCAGCAATTCGGTACTGAGCGCCTTCGTGCCGGGCGTGATCGCGCCGCCCTGCCACAGATCGCGCTCGATGGCGTGAAAGCCCTTCCAGCCGACCTTGGCGTCGACCGGCGTCGACTCACGCATGTCGATCAGATAGTCCAGGTTGCCGGCATTGTCGCCGACCGCGAAGCCCGGCAGCACGAAGCCCTCCACGGTGGATTCCGAACGCTCCCAGAACAACCGGGCTTTGGCGTAAGCCGCCTTCGCGGCGTCGACGTTGCCCGATTGCACGGCGGCATCGAGCGCCTTCACGCCGTCGTTGAGCTGGCCGATCTGGCTGACAATGTAGGCGGCGTAGTCCTTGGTGCCCTGGCCGAGGATGCTGGCCACCGTGCCCGTCGGCGTCGCGGGCGCCTTACCCGACACCGTCAGGGTCTGGTATTCGGTGCTGGCCCCCGGGCAGTAGAGCTGGTAGGCGCCGCCGTCCAGTGAAACTGTGAACGACACCGGGTCCAGGCCGGGCGCGAGGTTCTCCTTCTCCCCCACAATCCGCTGGTCCCTGAGCAATTCGACCTCGCTGATGCCGGGCGCATTCGTATTGGCGACGGTGAAGGTCACCGGCCCGGCGGGCACGCTGGTGGTGTCCAGTGTGCAGCCGTCCTGGCCACCGTTGTTCGCCATCGTGACCTTGACCGCGTTGGTACCCCCCGGCTTCGACTGCGGGGAGTTGTCACCCGAGTGGCTGCACGCGGTCACCGGCAACACCGCCACCGCAACAAGAGCCGTCGCGGTCAACAAGTCACGAGACCGGCACGTGGCCCAGGCGATGCGACTCACCATCAACCGATTTCCTCTCATCTGATTGCCGGCGGTCCACGCGCAGCGAGGCTACCGCTGACAGCGCGCAAGCCAACGCGAAACCCACCAATACCAGTGGCAGCCAGATCTTCCAGAGCTGCCGCTCCCCGCGATGGCGCTCGCTCGCGACGATCTCGGCGAGCGTCGAGTGGTCTTCGGCAGCGGACGTGGACCAGTCTGTCGCCAGTCCGCCAAGGCTGACGGTCTTGGCACCCGTCAACCCACCGCCGGTCAAGAGCGCCGTGCGGTTGCTCGTCGCGTGCGCACTGACCACGGAATCACCCCGCGCGAACACGGTATAAACGGTGGTCGTTGACCATTGACCCTGGAACGGCCCCGGGGTCCGGCCCGCCGCGAGGCCGACTGGCAGCCGGCCCCCCGTCATGCTCAGCAACTGATCCAGCGTGACTTCCGGCGCACCATCGGCCCCGGCGGCCTCGGAAACCTGCCATACCTGCACGGGCACGCCGTCCACTGTCTGGTCGTCTGCCGGAACAAGCACGACGTCGTGGGCGGTCGAGGCGCCCTGGGAGACAATTCTCAGCTCGCGTCCGTGCGGCCCGGTCACCATCGACACCGCAGCGGTGTGGCCGGAGCGGTCGGTGACGGTGCGCACCCGCAGCGTCGGCGGCGAGGCAGCGGCGGGTGTCATGATCGCCAGCACCGCCCCGACGATGAGCAGCACCGCGGCGCCGGCCGCCAGCAGCCGGCTGCGGGCTCGCGGAGTGGCGCCAAGCCGGGCGGGCCAGAGAAAAACGACCAGGACGGGGACGGCATAGAGCACCCAGCCCAGCACCTCGATGAGCCGAGGGTCGGCGGGGATGCCGAACACCCCGGTCGTTGCCGCGCCCAGCACCGAATTGCTGGGTATCCAGCCGGACAGGTCGAGCACCTGTTGCTGGCCGATGCTCACCCAGCCGGCCTCGTGCGCGGTGCGCAGCGCGCCCAGCACCAGCCCGGCGGCGATCAGCACCAGAAACACCCCGGTGACCCGAAAGAACCGGCCGAGGTTGATCCGCAGGCCGCCGTAGTACAAGCCCACACCGAGCCCGACAGACGTCAGGATGCCCACGGCGCCGCCCAGCACGGCGAACCACCGGTTGCCGTGCGACGTCTCGGCGGCGGCCAGCAGGAACACCGACGTCTCGAGGCCCTCCTTGAGAACGGCCAGGAACGCCATCGCAGCCAGGGCGAACGCCCCACCGCGGTTGACCGCTTGACGGGCCTCGCGCTCGAGTTCCCCCTTGAGCTGCGCGGCGTTTCCGTTCATCCAGATGATCATCGACGTCACGAAGACCACCGCGATGGCGTTGATGACGGTTTCCATCATCTCTTGCTGGGCCTGCGGCAGGCTCGTGGCGAACAAGTCGAGGCCGACGCCCACGCCGACGCTGAGCAGCACGGCCACTGCGACGCCGACAAACATCGGGCGGACCGTCGAGCCGTTTCGTCTGAGGAAAGCAGCGACGATGCTCACGATGAGCGACGCCTCCAGGCCTTCACGGAGACCGATCAGGAAGGTGCCGATGAATACGCCGAAGATGCCCTGCATACGCCTTGTTTCTGTCCCGCCGGTCGAGACTGTCGGCTTAGCCTAGCCTAACTAATCGACGCGCATTAGCCCTGGTCCACCAGCCGCCGCGTCAGGAGGCCGGCGCCGTCACGAAGTCGATAAGTTCTTCGACCCGGCTGATCAGTGCCGGCTCCAGATCGTTCCAGTCGCGCACCCGCGAACGGATGTGCCGCCAGGCCCTGGCGATGTCCGCCTGATCGTGGTGCGGCAAACCGAGCGCCTGACACACGCCGTGCTTCCACTCCACCTGCCGTGGCACCGTCGGCCAGACGTCCAGGCCCAATCGCTGCGGTTTCACGGCCTGCCAGATGTCGACGTAGGGATGACCGACGACCAGCGTGTCGATGCCGCCGGGGCCCCGCCTGACCGCATCGGCGATCCGCGTCTCCTTGGAACCCGCGACAAGGTGGTCGACCAGGACCCCCAGCCGCCGCCCCGGCCCCGGCGCGAACTCGGCGACAATATCCCTTAGGTCGTCGACGCCGCCGAGCTGCTCGACGACCACGCCTTCGATTCGCAAGTCCTCACCCCACACCTGCGCGATGAGTTCGGCGTCGTGGCGACCTTCGACGTAGATGCGGCTGGCCCGGGCGACGCGGGCGCGGACACCGGACACGGCGACGGAACCGGAAGCGGTCCGGCCCCCGCCGGTCGGTGCCGGCCGGCGCGGCGCGGTGAGGATGACGGGCCGCCCCTCGAGTAAATACCCAGGGCCCAAAGGGAACCCACGCACGTGACCGCGTCGGTCTTCGAGGTCCACTCGCCCGTATTCGACGCGCACCACCGCGCCGACGTATCCCGTCTCCACGTCCTCGACCACCAGGCCCAGTTCGGCCGGGTGCTCGGTCGAGCGGGGCTTGCGTCGTCCCGCTGCGAGGACATCGGTTCCATAGCGATCCACCACGCGGCCATACTAGAAAGCATTGCGGCCAAACATTGTTACGGCGCGCCACGTTCGGCGAATCGTCACCGAAGTCACTCCGGGGTGCGCCAGCGCCACGGCCGTAAAAGTTACGTTTAACTGTGTGGCGTTACTCAGCTGATGGCATCGCCGATGGTAAGTTGCTAGCGAAGCAAGCACTGTCGCATAGGCGCAACTTGCGGCGGTTAGCGAGGTGGACATATGGACCTGTCGCATTGGGTGACGAGCATTGTGGCGTTTGTGCGAGCCGGGTACCCTTCCGGCATGCCGGCCGCCGGGTATGTGCCACTGGTGGCGTTGACGCGCCGACGACTCTGCGGCGACGACATCACCGCCATCGCAAGGGATCTCATCGCACGTCGGCTTTGGCCGATAAGTACCATCGATATCGGCGTCGAAATCACCCGCATCACCAATCAGCTTCCCTCGCCCGACGACGTCGCGCGCGTCCAGCGTCGCATCCATGCGCTTCGCTGCTCGCGCGGATAGGCACCGCCGAGTCAACAGATTCGGCGGCCATCCACATCGAAGAAATGCAGGTGCCCCGGCTCCGGGTGCAGACGCACCCTGCTGCCCTTCTGCGGTGGGTTGCGCCCGTCCGCGCGCGCGACGAGCGGCGCATCGATTACCTTGCCGGAGCCGGTGATTCGGCCATACAGATAGGCGTCTGCCCCCAGTTCCTCCACCACGTCGACCTCCATCTCGACACCGAGGCCACCAAGCTCGAAATGTTCGGGACGAACCCCGACCACGACCTCACCCGCGGCGCTGGCAATCTCCCGGGGCAGGGTTATGGGCCAATCACCTAACGACACAGTGGAATCCACGATGGGAAGGGTGAACAGGTTCATCGCCGGCGACCCGATGAAACCCGCCACGAAGACGTTGTCCGGATTGCGGTAGAGCTCGCGGGGTGGCGCGAACTGCTGCAGCACGCCGTCGCGTAGGACGGCGACTCGGTCGCCCATGGTCATGGCCTCGACCTGGTCGTGGGTGACGTAGACGGTGGTGGTGCCCAACCGCCGTTGCAATGCGGCAATCTGGTTACGCGTCTGCACCCGGAGTTTGGCGTCGAGGTTGGACAGCGGTTCGTCCATCAAGAATACGTGCGGCCGGCGCACGATCGCGCGGCCCATCGCCACTCGCTGGCGTTGCCCGCCGGACAGGTCCTTCGGCTTGCGATCGAGATACGGTTGCAGGTCAAGCAGTTTCGCCGCGTCCAGCACCCGCTCACGAACCTGGTCCTTCGGCGTCTTGGCGATCTTCATCGCAAATCCCATGTTCTGGGCCACCGTCATGTGCGGGTAGAGCGCATAGTTTTGAAAGACCATCGCGACGTCGCGATCCTTGGGATCGACGTTGGTCACGTCTCGCTCGCCGATCCGGATACGCCCGGAGTCCACGACCTCAAGCCCTGCCACCATCCGCAGCGACGTGGTCTTGCCGCACCCGGACGGTCCCACCAGGACGACGAATTCGCCGTCGTCGACGACGAGGTCAAGGCTGTCCAGGGCCGGGCGATCCGTCCCGGGGTAGCGCCGGGTCGCCTGCTCGAACGTCACCGAGGCCATGGCTAGCCGCCCATCCCGGTGACGGCGATTCCCCGGACGAACGAGCGTTGCGCGATCGCGTAGATGATGACCAGGGGCAGCATGATGAGCATCGAGGTTGCCATCAGAACCGGCCACCGGGCGACATATTCGCCCTTCATCCGGACCAGGCCCAGCGTCAAGGTGGCCAGGCTGTTGCGCTGAATCATCAGCAGCGGCCACAAAAAATCGTTCCAGACGTTGACCCAGGTGAGCACGGCGAGCACCATCACCGCCGGTCGCGCATGGGGCAGCAGGATTCGCCAATAGACCTGCCAGGGTGAACAGCCGTCGAGTATCGCGGCCTCCTCCAAATCGGTGGGCAGGGT
This sequence comes from Mycobacterium sp. NGS58, assembly GCF_059812385.1. Taxonomy (NCBI): domain Bacteria; kingdom Bacillati; phylum Actinomycetota; class Actinomycetes; order Mycobacteriales; family Mycobacteriaceae; genus Mycobacterium; species Mycobacterium sp. NGS58. The sequence continues at coordinate 129,626 of NZ_JCALCO010000005.1, forward strand.
GCGGAAAAACTGCCGCATCAGGTACGTGCCGAAGGCGCTGCCGAAAAAACCCGGCACGATCATCGCCCACGGCGTGTCGACCCAGCCCAGGGTCCGCATCACCAGGAACTGCGGGATCACGGTGACCGTCAGGGGCACCATCAACGTTCCGAGGTACACGACGAATAGCGCGTCGCGGCCACGAAAATCCAGGCGCGCGAAGGCATATCCGGCCAGCGAGCAAAAGAAGACATGTCCCGCGGTGACGCAGCCCGCGTACAGCACGGTGTTGAAAAACATTCGCCCGAACGGCATCAGCGCGAACACCTCGGTGTAGTTGGACCACCGCGGGTGGGCCGGCAGCAGGGTGGGCTCGCTGACCTCGCCTTCCGTTTTCAGCGAGCCAGACACCGCCCACGCGATCGGGAACAGCGCGCACCAGGCTACGGCGAGCAGCGCGCCGTACACGATGCCGCCGCGCACCACGGTGTGCTTGATGACATCCTCACTTGAGCCCACGCGAAGTCTCCAAAGATCGGCGATGGCTGACCCGCAACTGCACCACAGTCAGCACTAGCAAGACGGCGAACATCACCCATGCCAGCGCGGAGGCATATCCGAATTCGAGGAACGAGAACGCGTGCTGGAACAGCATGATGCCCAGGACGTACGTCGCCGATTCAGGCCCGCCACTGGGGCCGTTGAGGACGTACACCATGTCAAACGCCTGGAAGGCGTGGATGACCGAGATGATGATCACGAACGAGATCGACCCTCGGATCAACGGAACGGTGATGGAGGCGAATTGCCTTATCTCGCTGGCGCCGTCGATCTTGGCCGCCTCGTAGACCGTTCCCGGAACGCCTTGCATCGCGGCCAGCAACACCACGGTGGCGAAGGGCACGCTGCGCCAGACGCTGACGATGCACAGTGAGGCCATGGCCCAATGGGGAGCCACCAACCACGGGACGGGGCCAAGCCCGACCCAGCTGAGCATGATGTTGAGCAAGCCGTTGTCGGTGTTGAAAACGAATTGCCACACGACCGCCATCACGACCGATGAGATAGCCAGCGGCAGAAAGACAATTGTTCGGAAGACACCGATGCCCCTGACCTTCTGGTTCAGCACCCCGGCGACGGCCAGACTGATGAGGACTGTCGGCACGACCGTGCCGAGGGTGAAGACCACCGTGTTGCGCACCGCGATCAGGAAGAGCGGATCGGAGCTGAACAGGTCTGAAAAGTTCCTCAGGCCCACGAATTTCGGTGGGGTGAACACATCCCATCGCTGAAAGCTCATATACAGCGAGAAACCCAGTGGAAAGAGCATGAACACGGCGACCGCCACCATGTTGGGTGCCACGAACAACCGACCCGCCCAGGCGTGTCGGCGCCACGGGCTCGGGTCCTTCCGGGCCCTCCTCGTCGTGCCGGCCAGGGCGGTCGCGCCAGGTGCGCCCGAGGTCATGGGCTGCGCAGCACTTCGTCCACGGAACGGGACAATCCGTTCAACGAGGTGGCCGGTTGATGTCCCCGCAGAACGGGGCCAAAGTTGCGGTCCATCAACGCATTGACCTTCTCCCACGCCGGCGTGATCGGCAAGCCCTGTGAAAACGCGGGCCCTTCGGTGAGCACACTGAGGTTGCCGAGCCGTCGATGAGCCTTGGCGAATCCGTCCGACCGCAGCGCTGAGCGCAGCACGGGAACGAACAGAAGGGATTCACCGATCAACGCCTGCCCGACGGGACCGGTCGCGAACTTCACGAACTCCCACGCCTGCTCCTTGCGGGGGCTGCTCGCCGAGATGGCCAGCCCGGTGGCGCCGATATCGGAGCACGCGGCGTGGCCCTTTCCCAGCGCAGGGCCGACCGGCAATGGGGCGACATCGAAATCCAAGTCCTCGGCCCGGATGTAGGTCTGGTAGCGCCAATGGCCGCCGAGCGCGATCGCCGCCCGCCCCACCGCAAAAAGATTGGGTGTCGCCATCGACTGGGTCTCCGACGCGTTGGGCGCAACCCGGTAGGTGTTGGCCAGATCGGCGTAGAACTGCACCGCTTCCTGGAACGCCGCCTTGTCGAAGTTGAAGTGGGTCGGGTTGAGCCGCGGGTCGGACCACGCCACGCCGTTGTTCATCGCGAACAAGCCGGCCGAATAGTAGGAACCCCAGGTGTTGACGAAGCCGTACTGCGCGGCGCGCCCGGACGCGTCACGCTTGGTCAGGGCGCGCGCCGTGTCCAGAAATTCGGTGAAATCCCAAGGCTGTTCCCACGTCTTGGGCGGCGCCGGCACCCCGGCCTCGGCGAACAGCCGCTTGTTGTAGAACATGTAGTTGCCCGACCACTGTTCGGGCAACGCGTACTGCTTTTCGTTGAATGTGAAGGTTTCGTACAGCGCCGGGATGCTGTCCGCCTTGAGCTGATCGGCAAACGCCTTGTCCCGTGCCAACAGCGTGTTCATGTCCAGCAGCACGCCGCGGTCGGCGAGTTCGGCGTAGGACAGTTCCCAGGCCATGAGCACATCAGGGCATTTGCCGCCGACGCAAAACGTCGAAAGCTGTTGCATGACGCCCGGACCGGACTGCACCGGCCGAACCTCGATATCGGGATGGCGGCGCACGAATTCGTCGATGATCCGCATCCTGGCGTCGCGCTCGTCCGGGTTGGCCGCGAAGAAGAAAGTGAGGGCGTCGTCTTCGGGGGCGCACCCGGTTGGCCACGGTGCCAGCGCGGCCGCGGAAAGCGCGCCGGCGCCCCGCAGCAGGTTGCGCCGTCCGAACGGCTTATCGAGCATGACTCTCCCGGTCTTGCCCCGTGGCCGGAAGCCCGGCCGACTCTGTATGACGTCCTTGGTACCCGATGACATTGTGATGTTCCCGGATCGGCCACCGGGGCAGCGTCAGCACGGTCCGACGGATCCGCTCGGCGTCGCCGGTGATGTCGATCGTATGGATGCGACCGTCGGCGCGGATGCCTATCACCAGCAGGACCTGAGCGTGCCCGCGGGCCGCGAGCACGATGCCCGGCGCCCCGTCGATGAGCATGACAGCACCAGCGCGCGCCCGCTGCGCGAACCGACGAGTCTCGGTGGCGACTTCGGGGGCGCCACGCAAGGTGGTTGGCACGTCGGCCGCAACGAGGACCGGATCGACCGTGCGCACCACCTCGGGAGCCAGCAGTTCGAGCAGGCCGGTGATATCACCGTCGCGGGAGGCCGCCAGGAAGGCCTCCACCACCTTCGTGTGGTGGGCCGTGCGGCGCGCGGGGGCGGCCGGCTTCGCATGCACACGCCCGCGGGCCCTGCTGGCCAGCTTCTTGGTCGCGTCCGGGGAACGATGCATGACCGCCGCGATCTGCTCGAACGGCATCGCGAAGACGTCGTGCAGGACGAAGGCGACGCGCTGCGCCGGGGAAAGCCGGTCGAGCACGACCAGCAACGCGCTGCTCACCGACTCCGTCAGGAGTACGTCCTCGTCGGCAGGCGCCGACGTCGTCTGGGCCAGCCGGTCCAGTTCGTCGGACCCGGCGAGCGGTTGCTCGGCGCGACGCTTGCGCGCCCGGAGCTGGTCGAACGCCTCTCGCGCGGTAATCGTCGTGAACCAGCCGGTGAGGTTCTCGACAGCGTGAAAGTCGGCACGGCTGGCCTTGAGCCACGCCGACTGCACAGCATCATCGGCGTCGGCCACCGAGCCCAGCAGTTGGAATGCGACCGACCTGAGATGTCGTCGGTCGGCGTCGAAACGCGCCGCCAGGTCCGCCAAATCCCGTGTTGCGTTCATGGGTCACCTTTTCCGCACGAAAGTCGTCAAGGAGATGACCGTGTCCAACGGACTTCCTGTGGCAAAGGAGACAAGCACCATGACCTTACCGATTGTGCGCCGCTGCGCGCAGTGCACGCACACGACTCGCCGCTGCGGAATTTGCTGCGCGACAAGGGATTGATCCAGATGAACACCGCACTTGTCGTGATCACGCTGATCACCGCCGCCATCACCGCCGCGATCGCCATCGCCGACTTCGTCCCGGCGCGATTCGTATTGGCGAACTCTGCCCAGGTCGGGGTGCCGCAGTCTTGGTTGCCGGCGCTTGGCGCGGTGAAGTTGGCCGGAGCCGCCGGGATGGTTGTCGGCCTGCTGGGGCCGTGGCAATTGGGCATCGCTGCTGCCGCCGGCCTGGTTGCGTTTTTCGTCGGTGCGGTGGTGACGCACCTGAGGGCACGCGTCCTGTACAACATCGCGTTTCCCGGCGCGTTTTTGTGCCTGTCCACCGCATCGCTGGCGCTGATGGTGGTCCGGTGAGACATGCCTGAAGGCGGCGAATCAGGCGGGAAAGTACCTGATCCGGTTGACGGCGTCGCCGCGCCAAGCCACGTCGGCGAACATGATGGCGCGTCCGTGACCCGAGTTGAGTGAGACCGCGACGGTGGGGCCCGCGCTGTTCATCTTGGTTGCGGCGGCCCCGTCGAGTTGCTCCATCAGTTCGGCCAGTTCGAGCGGGTCATGATCACCCAAAGTTATTGCGGCATCCGATGACAGCGCCCGCACCGCGGAGAATTTGTCTGCCCGCGCGACGGCCTCGAGGAACGTCGTCAGCAGCCGCTGGTGGCGCGCTCCCGCCCGCCGGAATCCTGCCATGAAACCTGCGGTGCCACGCCAGCCCTGATTGCTTAACAACCCCTTGGACAGGTTCAACGCCGGCGCCACGGCACCCGAACCCGTGCGCAGGAACTGCACCATCATGGCGGGAAGCTCCCAGTAAGCCCGCAGTTCGCCAATCTTCCACTCGCCGTTGGCTTCTCGGAGGTCATAGCGCAGGAAGGCGGGGATGTACATCGTCACGGCCGAACCCATCGACACCTCGAGCTCGAGGTCACGCAGCACCGTCGTGCCGACGACGATGTCGAGGTCGCGATGGAACTTGATGTCGCGCGGGCCGATGAAGGTGTCGTAAAAAAGCCCAATCTGCTCCCGCCCCACATGCGGTCGCGAGCCTACCGGGTCCTCGACGCTGCCGTCGTCGGTGAACAGTCCCACCCACCCGGCGCGATCGTGCGCGGCGGCCGCCTGCGGCGAACGCTCCACGGCGGCGATCAGGCGTTCCCGGTCCAGCGGCACCACCACTACGGTCCCCCAACCAACTCGATGCCCGCGGAGCGCATTTCCGCCAGCGCTTCGGCCGCCGAGTCCGCGGTGGCGGCCGCGGTCAGGTCCACCAGCACTCTGGTGGTCAGGCCCGCCGCTGCGGCGTCCTCGGCTGTCCGTCGCACGCAGAAGTCGGTGGCGATGCCGACCACGTCGACCTCGACGACCCCCCTCGCCCGCAACCACCCGAGTAACGTCGTCCCGTTCTGGTCGACGCCCTCGAAACCGCTGTACGCCGCTGCGTGGGCGCCCTTGCGAAAGACGGCGTCGATGCGCCGGGTGTCGAGGTCCGGGCGAAGATTTGCGCCCGCACTTCCGGCGACGCAGTGCACGGGCCAGGACGACGAGTAGTCCGGGTGGTCGGAGAAATGATCACCCGGGTCGATGTGGAAGTCCTGCGTCGCCACGACGTAGTCGTAACCCGGGTCTTCGGACAGGTAGTTGTTGATCGCGGGCGCCACCGCGGCGCCGCGGGCCGTCGGCACGGAGCCGCCCTCGCAGAAATCGTTCTGCACGTCGACGATGATCAACGCTCGCACGCGCTCCACCCTATCGGTGTGGACCTTGATGTCTATGCCGGTCTAGCTGGGCATATCGACGTCGCGGTTTGCTCGACAGACAGCCGGGTAATACACCGGCCATGGTGCTCAGGAGAATCGCGCGACCCCTGTTATCAGTGGCATTCATCGGGCAAGGAGTCAATTCGCTGCTCAACCCGAAATCGGCGGCGGAGGCCGCCGCGCCGGCAGTGGACGGCCTTCAGGCGCTGCCGGATTCGGTGAGCAGCAGCATTCCCAGCGACCCCGAGACGGTCGCGCAGATCACCGCGGCCGTTCAAATCGGTGGCGGCTTGCTGCTTGCCACCGGCAAACTCCCCCGCATCGCGTCGGCGGCGCTGGCGGTGACCGTGTTGCCGGCCAATCTCGGGACGCACTCGTTCTGGAACGAAAGCGACCCGGTGGCCAAGGCCCAGAAACGGCAGCAATTCCTGACCGACCTCAGCTTGCTGGGCGGACTGTTGATCGCCTCGGCCGACACCGCTGGTAAGCCCTCGCTCGGGTGGCGCGGGCGGCGAGCGGCCGAACGGCTCTCCGACCGGGTGTCGTCGGCGTGGCCCGGTTCCGACGACTCAGCCTTCGATGCCGATCTGTCCGAGCTGGGCGATCGGATCGCACACGGCTTGCAGATCGGCGCCGAGCGGGGCCGCGAACTGGCCAGCACCGCAGCGGAGCGCGGAGCGCCCTACGCCGAAGCCGCACTCGAACGCGGCCGCGAACTGGCCAGCACCGCGGCCGAGCGGAGCGCGCCCTACGCCGAAGCCGCACTCGAACGCGGCCGCGAACTGGCCAGCACCGCGGCTGACCGCAGTAGGCCGCTGGCGAAGAAGGCCCGCAAACGCGGGGAGCAATGGGCCGACGAGGCCGCCGACCGCGCCGCCTACCTGGCCGAGAAGGCACGCAAGCGCAGCGAAGAGTTCGCCGACGAGGCGGCCGACCGTGCCGCGCCGCTGGCCAAGAAGGCCCGCAAGCGTAGCGAGAAGCTGGCCAAGAAGGCCCGCAAGCGCAGCGAGAAGCTGGCCGACACGGCTCGGGCGCGCGGCGAGGAGTTCGCCGAAACCGCCCGTCAGCGCGGCAGCGACCTGGCTGACACCGCACGTGAGCGAGTCGGCAGTCAGGTCGACACCGGCCGCCGCAAGCTGTCCTGGCAGTAGCGGCAGCGACGTTACGCGGGCCAGCGAGCCCGCAGGTTCTCCGGCGCCCACGTGGGCCAGTCGGGCGCGCCGATCGGCAAGCCTCCGCTGAGCCTCACGACGATCCGCGGGCCGCGAAGCCGGCTGTTGTCATAGACCGCTGCGAGGTCGGACATGCCGATGGCCTCGGCGACCGGTACCCACAGCCGTTGATGGCGCTGCCGAATCTTGGCTTCCGGTACGTCGTGACCGCCGGCTGTCACGCGGTGCCGGACGCGTTCGACCGCAAGGTCTTCCGGAATGAGCAGCACGTGCAGCGCGACGGTGAAGCCCGCACCGCGAGCCGCGTGAATGAGGTCGAGTTTCGACGGATGGGAGAACACCGTCTCGGCGATGAAGGACCGGCCCAATTCGATCAGCTTTGCGCGAGTGTCGGCGGCGATGTGCGCGGCGTCGTAGGCGTGCGACGCCGGATCTTCTGGCCAGCGTTGCCTCGCGATCTCGTCGGCGTTGACCACGAGGCTGCGCGGCAACAGCGGCGCCAGGGTGAACGCGATGAATGTGGACTTACCGGCGCCGTTCGGCCCGACCACCAGATCGAGTCGGTCCATCGGGCCGCCGAACCGCCGACCGACGCCGGGTCAGCGCCCGGTCGCGAGCACCACGGCGGCGCCGTCGGGGCGGTGCTCGACGATCTCGCCGTCGTCGTTGAGGGCTACGGTGGTGACCCCTTGCCCGGCAAGCGTCGCCCCGTAGTTGGCGCGCGCCAGGCTTTCTTCGATGGCCGCGGAGATCTCGGCGTTGAACACCACGCCCTCCTCGACCGTGAGTTCGCTGGTCGCCAGTTGGCCGGTGAGTGCGGCTTCGACCCGTCGCCGCGAGGCCGTGTGCTGGCTGGACACCGCGCGCCCGACCCGTGCCCAGTGATCGAGTTGCTGCTTGGCCGAGCGGCTCTGGCGGGCACCCTCGGCCGCGGCGCTGTCCATCAGGTCGGACGCGACCCGCGTGACACGATCGAGTGCCTCGGCCATGATTTCCTCCCACGCAACATCCCGCTACAAACTGTAGCATAATGCTACACAGTCCGGCCCGGCTACCCGCGAGCCTTCACGACGATATCCACGATCGCGTCGGCGCCGGGACCGATGTCGACGGTCATGCCGGCCTCGTCGGGACCGAGGGGTTCCAGGGTGTCCAATTGCGAGCGCAGCAGCGTGGGCGGCATGAAGTGGCCGGTGCGGGCCGCCAGCCGGCCGCGGATCAGCTCGGCCGAACCCGATAGGTGCAGGAATTCCACGCCCGGGCAGTGGGCGCGCAGCTGGTCGCGATACGCCCTCTTCAGCGCCGAACAGCTGACCACCCCGCCGTCGCGGTGGGCGGCCAACCAGTCGCCGACCCGTTCCAACCAGGGATAGCGGTCGTCGTCGTCGAGCGGTTCGCCCGCCGACATCTTGGCGATGTTCGCCGCCGGGTGCAGGGTGTCGGCATCGACGAACGGGACCCGCAAGCGCTGAGCGAGCGCCGCCCCCACCGTCGACTTGCCCGATCCGGAGACGCCCATCACCACGACGGGGGCCGGTCCGCTCACCTAGGTCTGTTCGCCGAGATTGCGGTTCCACTCCAGCCAGCCCACACCGCTACGCCCGTCGGCGGTGCTGATAGTGGCCCAGGCACGGGGAAACTGGCTGACTCGCCCGTCCGTTGCGACGAGCCGGACCGGTGCCTGACCGCGCACCTCGACGTCCGCGGTGATGTCCGCGGGCTGGAGCTTCAGCGTCGCACCGAGCGGTAAACCATTGCCGGCGAAGGATTCTCGCGAGTCAACTGTCTGCAGCTCGGCGACCTTGCCGTCGGCGTCCTGTTCGTAGCCGATGCTGAACGCGGGCGCCCCGGGAATCCGGATGTTCACACCGTGCAGGTGGGTGCCGTCGTCCAAGTGCAGCGCGCTCCATATCCAATCCATGCCCCACCAATCGCGCACGCCCCACGAGTGATCGCGCTGGCCCGCAACGGATTCCAGAGAGTAGCGGCGGTCATCGATCGTCACGCTGCCCGAGACGGTGCACGGAATTTCGTAACGGGTCGTGAGCCCATACTTGTACGGCGTGCCATCGGTGGCCCACACCAGGCTCATGGTCATCTCGGCCGGGGTTCCGGGCTCCCCGCGCAACAACGCCGACGGGTCGGCATAGGCCTGCGCCCGCGCCCGCACGTCGACGCGGTAGCTCTGCAGGGGTACGTCGGCTGAATGGCTGAGCTCGACGTCATCGGTGCGCAGGGTCCACGGGTCCGACGGCAGCGGCACTTGCGCGTCCACGGCGACGGTCGGCATGTCGGGTCCGCACAGCAGAACGTGTACCCACGCGATCCGCTCGTTGGCCACTCTGCCGAGTCGGAACCAGCCGCCCAATCCCTGTGCCGCATCGGCGAAGTCGGCGTACCAGCTCTCACTCCACAGCGGTTCGGCGGCGGGATCGTGGGCGCGTTCGTCCTCGGTCGACGGCCGCAACGGCTCGGGGGCTATCGCTTCGGGCAGCGTGGACAGCGCGTCCGTGTCGAGGACGTGGTCGCAGTGCCGTCGCAGCATCGTCATGAACATCTGGTCGCCGCGGTCGGTGCGCTCGACCAGCATCGACGAGACGATCGCCATCATCACGCCGAAGAAGCTCTGCCGCCGTACGCCGTCGGCGACGTCGGCCAGGCTGAGCGGCGCCTGCGGACCGAGCGCCTCGTGGTAGGCCCGCAGCAGCGCGTCGTAGTGCTGCCGGCGGTCCTCGGAAGGCAACGCGCAACCGAGGAAGTACGCCAGGTCGGTCAGGGCCGGGCCCCAGGACACCGTCTGCCAATCAACCACCGTTAGAGCGCGATCCGCGCCATCGGTGCCGAACAGCATGTTGTCCAGGCGGTAATCGCCGTGCACCAGGCCCTGGATGCGCCCTCGCCCGGCCTCCTCCGCCGCGCCCTCCTTTTCCAAGGCCAGGTAGCCGTCGAACGCGGCAACCAGGCGCTCGCACACCACGCGGTGCTCCGGCGCGATCTGGTCGCCGTAGCGGTCGACGAAACCCGCGTACAACGTGGCGATCATCGCCTGGTTCAGCGGAGCCGCACGGTTGAGCCACGGCGCCTCGGCCAGCGAGGCGTCACCGAGCAGCGGCCCGTGCAGCCGCCCCAGTTCGACCGCCCCAAGGAGGGCTTGTTCTATTGTGGCGCCGGCGATTTCGTCGCCCACGACGGCCGGTCCGGCATCCCCCAACAACAGATCGAACACGCCTGTCGAGGTGTCGACCGCCGCGTGGTAGCAGGGCGCGATGGGGCCGCCCAAGCGCGGTGCGATGTCGCCGTAGAAGCGCACCTCCCGCTCGTAGAGGCCTAGCGCCAGACCGGTCTGTCGGCTGACCGGATCGGTGGCCGCGACCTTCAGCACCACCGACTCGGGGCCCCCCGCGGATCCCTCGGCATACCTGAGCCCGACGCGATAGCACTCGCTCATCTGACCGGTACCGATGCGCTCCACCGAGAAATCGGCGACGGGTCCGGTGCCGATGACCGCGGCCAGCCAGGAGGCGGTGAGGTCACTGGGTCGTTCGATGACTTGTTCGGTCTCGGCATGCATGGGGGTTAGCGTGCCAGGTCAACGCGCCAGTGAGAAGCCGTCCCATGCCATTCGGCGATGTTGGTGCGGATCGAACTCGACGCGGGACTTGCGGTCGAAGACCATCACCGCGCGGTCTTCAGCGGTGTACCGGGGCCAGTCCTCTCCCGGCACCCCGGTGCGGCTGAACGCGCGCCAGCGCCGCTGCACCTGGTTGCTGACCCGCAACGCGGCCCGCTGGTCCGCCGCCGCGGTCAACAGCGCGCCGAATCTCGTGCGGTAGACGTCGAAGACCGCGAGCAACTCGGTGGCGTGGGTGGCACCGAACCCGGACCAGCGCAGCGTGCGCGGGGCGTAGTCATACCGGTAGAGGTACGTCGGAGCATGCGCGCTGTGGGCCTCGGCGATCTGCCAGGCCGCCGAGGCGAACGCGAAGTCGCCGCCGAGCTGGATGCAGGCCTCCCGGTCGGGATAGTTTGGGTATGCAGCGGTAATGCGTTCGCGGATAGCGGGATCCGCCTCGGCGAGCAGCTCTTCGACCATCGTCTCGTTGGTGGGCAGCATCGCCAGGAACCGCGTGAACAACCGGCCCTCTTCGGCATTCGTGCCCACGATCAACGGGACCTGGTGGGCCTCGCCGCGCCGCATCGCCTCGACCGGATCCATCGGCAGGATGTCGTCACCGAAGACGGGGCCGATCGGGAAGGCGCCCAGTCTGTCCTGCATACCCTCGTCGATCAATCGGTGCTGGGTTTCCACCAGCTGGGCCGCGGGCACCTGCATCAGTGCGTTGGCGGCGTCCTGCCTGCGCACCCCGAGCAGGTTGGTGAAGCGGTTCGCGAACTCTGCCGCAACCTCTTTCGACCGCACCAGGCCCGACGCGGGGCTTTCCGAGATCGCGCGGGCGAACAAGCCTTCGGCGGCGGGCACCGCCAGCAGTGAGGCGGTGATGCACGCACCCGCGCTCTCGCCGAAGATGGTGACGTTGTCCGGGTCACCACCGAACCCCGCGATGTTGTCGCGAATCCACTGCAGCGCAAGCACCAGATCGCGCAAATACAGGTTGCTGTCAATGGTGATCTCCGGCGTCGACAGCGACGAGAAGTCCACGCACCCCAGCGCGCCCAGTCGGTAGTTCACGGATACGTACACGCATCCCCGGCGCGCCAGAGCCGCACCGTCGTACAACGGTGTCGCCGAACTGCCCAGGAAATACCCGCCGCCGTGGATGAACACCATGACGGGCAGCGGTCCTTCGGTCGCGAACTCGGGCGCCACGACGTTGAGGGTGAGGCAGTCCTCGCTCATCGGCTGGTAGCGGCCACCCAAACCCGACATGCCGAGCAGGGTGTAACGGCGTTGCTGAGGCGCGCAGTTGCCGAAGCCATGGCAGTGCCGGACACCCGACCACGGCTGGGCCGGCTGCGGCGCCCGGAAGCGCAGGCTTCCGACCGGTGGGCGGGCATACGGGATCGACCGCCACCGAGTGACCCCGTCGCGGGTGAAGCCTTCGACGGTGCCGATGGCCGTGCGTGCGCGGACAGTGCGGTCATGCATAATCCGACGGTAACCGACATGACGGTCGTAACGCGCGCGCAGCGCCTTATTTGCCCGGCGCGGCGGTTAGCCTGACTGAATGCGGATAGCTGCGATGATCGCCGCGGCATTACTGATCGCCGGATGCTCACACGGCACGGGCGGTCATTCGGGGGCCCCCGGAAGCACCAGCCAGACATCCACCGGCGCCGCGGCGCCGGGAAGCGCATCACCGGGACCATCCGCCGCGCCGGCCGTGGGTGCGGCGATTTCCGACGTCATCGCCTGGATCGAGGCCGGTCATCCCGCCGATCCGGGGCGCTTCCACGTCGCCACCCGCGACGGGGCGACCACGCCACTGGGCGACGACATCGCGCTGACCGCGATGGCGGGCAAGGTCTCGTGCATGACCGATGCCAAACACACCGGTGGTGCGCTGGCCTGCCTGGTGAGGCTCACTAACCCGCCGCCGGCGCCGTCGACCGCCTACGGCCAGTGGCAGGGCGGTTGGATCAGCTTCGACGGGATGAACCTGCAGGTCGGATCCGCCCGAGCCGATCCCGGTCCGTTCATCAACGGCAACGGACCGGAACTGGCAAGCGAGGACTCGCTGTCGTTCGGTGACTACCGCTGCCGCGCCGACCAGTCGGGTCTGTATTGCGTGAACTACGCGCACCAGTCGGCGGCCAAATTCAGCCCCGCCGGAATCGAGCCGTTCGGCTGCCTGAAGTCGGCACCACCACCGGACGGTGTCGGCACGGCGTTCAGCTGCTGAAGCCGGCCATGATGGTCGCGAAGAGCTCGCTCATCTCGTCGGCAGTTCCGCCCGGCACCGTGTAGCCGGCTTCGTCGCGTATCTCGCCCAAATGGTCGCGCACGTCCTCGATGGACAGTTCGGGACGGTAGATGCCCTTTGTCCTGCCGATGAAGAACAGTGAAACATGGCCTGCCCCAACGGTATAGATCTCCCCCGACACCGGGCAATCCCGGTGGGTCAGGTAAGCCGCCACGGGAGCCACCAACGCGGGATCCAGCCGTTGTAGGTATCGACTCACCAGGTCATCCAGCACCGCCTGCGCGGCGGGATCATCGGGTTGAGCGGCACTGTCCACGGAGTGCGCCAGCATCCGCGTGTAGGCGATCGGGGCGATGGCGTTGACCTTGATGTCGCGACCGGCGGCTTCGGCGGCGAGAACGCGAGTCAGGCCGATTAATCCGGTCTTTGCCGAGCCGTAGTTACTCATACCGGCGGCGCCCAGGATTCCGGCCGCCGAACAGGTATTGAGAATGCGTCCATACCCTTGCTCGCACATCGCTTTCCACGCAGGCCGCGTCACGTAGAAGGCGCCCTTCAGATGCACGTCCAACAGCGGTTCGAAGCGGTCGGCGGTCATGTCCTCGAACGGCCCGTCCCGCACAATTCCGGCGTTGTTGATCAGGATATCGACTCGCCCCCACGCGCTCAGGGCGGTGTCGATGATCGCCTGCCCGCCTTCGGGATTGGTGACGCTGTGGCTGTCGGCGACTGCTTCACCGCCCAGGGCGCGGATCTCGTCGACGACGGCGGACGCCGCTGCGGCGTCGGATCCGTCCCCGGTCACCGAGCCGCCGATATCGTTGACGACGACGCGCGCGCCACGCGAGGCCAGCAGCAACGCGTACTGCCTCCCGAGACCGCCTCCCGCGCCGGTGATCACGGCGACCTGGTCGTCGAAACGCAACTCGTTGAGCGACATCGTCACCAACTCACCGGGAGTTCTTTCATCCCGTAGATGTTGGCGTCTTTGAATCTCAGTTCTTCGGCCTTCACCGCCAGTTTGAGTCCGGGCAGCCGGCGTGCCAGCGTAGCGAACGCGACCTGCATTTCGACGCGAGCGAGGTTGGCCCCGATGCATTGATGGACACCGTATCCGAAGCCCAAGTGCCCGCGGGTGTTTCGGTCGACGTCGAAGGATTCGGGATTGTCGACGAATTCCGAATCCCAGTTTCCGGCGAGCAAGCTCATCATCACATACTCCCCGGCGCGAATCAGCTGACCGCCGATCACCAGATCCTCAGTCGCCACCCGGTCGACCTGGCTGTGCACGATGCTGAGGTACCGCATCAGCTCTTCCACGATGTTGGCGATGACGGCAGGGTCCCCAGTGTCGCCGAGGCGCTCGAAGACATCGGGATGTTCCAGCAGCGCAACCGTTCCCAACGAGATCATGTTGGCCGTGGTCTCGTGACCGGCTTGCATCATGATCACGGCATTCATGGCCGTGGTGGCGTGGTTGAGTTGGCCGGTCGCCACGTATTCGGTGACGAGGCGGCTGATCAAGTCGTCGCCCGGTTCGCGCGCCTTGCGTTCCACCAACTTCTCGATGTATGCGTACATGGCCCCGAAAGCCTGTCCCTTTTCCGCGTCGGTGGACCGCTGGTCAAGCCCCTTCGTGGTGTTGAACTGGAACAGCGCGAGGTCTTCGGGTGGCACTCCCAGCAGCAGCGCGATCACCATTGACGGCACCGGCAAGGCGAATTCACGCACCAGATCGGCCGGCGCGCCGTGCTCGATCATCTGGCCGAGGTAGTGATCGACCATGTCCTGGATCTGCGGCCGCATCGATTCACAACGCCTGAAGGTGAAGTTGCTGGTCATCATGCGGCGCAAACGGTGATGCTCGGGATCGTCGGTCCGCGCGAACATCACCGGGACCTTGTTGTCGTCGTCCTTGGGCATGATGTCGTCCGGAATTGTCTTCGCGGACAGGCGAGGATCGACAAGCGCCGCCCTGATGTCCTGGTAGCGGCTCACCACCCAGACCTGATTGCCCTGGAACATCGCCTGACGCAACCCGGGGCCGTCCCGCCATTCCTGGAACTCGGGCGGGGGTGCCAGTGGGCAGGTCGCCGGCCGCGGGATGGGCAGGACCGGTAGGCCGGCGTCGGAACGCACTTCGGAAGTTGTTGACATGACCCGTGTTTCCTATTAACTGTCAGATGGCTGCCAGTTCTAGAGCGTAAAGCCAGCCTAGTTGGCAGTCAACCGTCAGTTAGGCTGTCACCATGACCGCGGTTGAGGACCGGCCGTTGCGGGCCGACGCGGCGCGCAACGTCGAGCGCATCCTGCGTGCGGCGCGCGAGGTCTATGCCGAGTTGGGGCCCGACGCCCCGATGGAGGCAGTGGCGCGCCGTGCGGGCGTCGGTGAGCGGACCCTCTACCGCAGATTTCCGGCGAAGGCCGATCTGGTCCGGGCTGCCCTGGATCAAAGCATCGCCGAGGATCTCACCCCGGTGATCGACAGCGCCCGCCTCGCCAAGGATCCGCTGGCCGGCCTGACCCAACTGATCGAAGCGGCGATCTCGCTGGGGGCGCGCGAACACAGCCTGCTGACCGCCGCGCGCCGAGCCGGATCACTCACGTCCGACATCTCGGTGTCGCTCAACGCTGCGCTCGGCGAGCTCACCCTTGCGGGCCAGCGAGCCGGCAGCATTCGGGCCGACCTCGTCACCGACGATCTGCCCCGCCTGGTCGCGATGCTCTTCGGCGTGCTCTCGACGATGGATGCGGGCAGCGACGGTTGGCGACGCTATGTAGCTCTGGTGGTCGACGCGATATCGGTCACCGACCGGCACCCGCTGCCTCCGGCCGCCGCGTTGCGTTATGAGGTGCAGCCGGACAGCTGGCCGCTATAACGAGCGGCGGCTCAGCCAGTCGGCAGGCCGGCCTTGATCGCGGCCTCCTGCTTGCGGGCGAGATCGAGCATGACATCGTCCGGCGTGGGATTGCCGATGACACAGTCGGACTCCAGGTCGACCATGGCCCTGCCCTCGACGAACACCGCCTCGGAGATCTCCATCGGGTTGGCCGGGTCGGTCCCCTGCCCGATCACCAAGAACCCGTTGGCGCCGACGTCGATGGGCTGCTGCTGCCCATTGACCTTCTTTCCGACGACATCGCGCATGTTCGCCGCCGTCTGGGTGGCCGTGGCCGCATCGGGGAACACCGCGATCGTGTCGATGATGGTGCGCTTGCCGTCGGGGTTCTTGAAAACCTGTCCCACGCCGGTGATGCCGCTGGGGTTCTGACTCGGCGGTCCGTCGGCGGTGGCGTTGGGGCCGACGTCGCTGGGCTTGATCAGCAGGTGGCTGTAGTCGGCCGGCGCTCCCGGCGAGGCCGGGCCCGCGCCTGCCGAAGCGCTCGGCGACGTGCCCGACGGCGAAGCCGAACCCGATGATGGCGGGGAGCTCTTGTCCCCGCCGCAGGCCACCGCCGTCGCGCTGATCAACACCGCGGTAACCGTCACGCCGAGCACCGTCTTCATCAGGCTCTCCTTTGAGCTCTTTTGTATCCGTTACCGCGCCCGCCGGCGGGGCGAACACCCGAAAGCGCCACATGAAAGTGCATCTGACAGCCCAGCCTATGGGCTTGACGCTATCTCAGTAAGGGCATTCGTTTGCCGGCGTGGCTTTGCCCTTCGATGTCCTAGTTGATGGTGACTCCCGCGTCGACCTTGAACTGCAGTCCCGTCACATAGCGTGACTCGTCGGAGAGCAGGAACAAAACCGCGTGACTGACTTCCGCGGGTTCGACGGCCGGTGTGGGCATCGCGTTGACGAATATGGGAATCAGGTCGGACCGCCGTTCGCCCAGCAGCGGCCCGAATGACGACGGGATCATTCCCGTCGGAACACCGGTCGGCAGCACAGCGTTGACGCGCACGTTCTGTGCCGCCAATTCGTTGGCCAAGGCCAGTGTCACGCCGACCACTCCGTATTTGGCCGCCGTGTAGGGCGTCTGTAGCGGGAAGCCTTTGATGGCACCCGCGGAGCTGACGTTGACCAGGCTGCCACCACCCTGGCTGAGCAAGTGGGGTATCGCCGCGGCGCAGGTGTTCCATACCCCGATGAGATTGATGTCGACCACCGTGCGCCACTGCTCGGCAGTCGTCTCGTCCCAAGACGCCACCGTGAGCACGCCGGCATTGGCCACGGCGCCGTCGAGACCGCCGAGCTCAGCGACGCCGCTATCGACCGCGGAGCGCACCTGCTCCTCGTCGCGAACGTCGACGACACAGCTGACGCAGCGCACCCCGAAATTCTTTACTAGCCTTACTGTTTCGGCCAGGTCGTCTTCCGTGGCCAGGGGATACTCGATCTGCGGCAGCGATTGGCAGATGTCGAGCAGGATGAGGTCGGCCCCCTCTTGGGCAAGCCGCAAGGCGTGGCTGCGGCCCAAACCGCGGGCGGCGCCGGTAACCACAATTCGCTTACCGGCGACGCGGCCGCTTATTGCTCGCTCCACATCAGCCCGCGCATCGTCGCGGACAACGGAATGTCCTCGACAGCGATGAGCCCCTGGGGCGCGCGGCACACCCAGTCGATCGCGTTGACGACCCGACCGGCCGTCGAAATGCAGCCGGCATCAGTGGAATCGAACAGCGGGTGGGAAACGTGGGTGTTGATCTCGACCCGCGGCTCGCCCTCCACGACGACGCGATGCACTCCGGTGTGACCCTCGGGCGGGAATTCCCAGTCGGGTGCGGCGGCCTGGGTGAGTCTGGTGACGTGCTCGAGGGTGATGACCGGCTCGCCATCGCGCACACCCTCGGTGGCGAACCGGACGGCGGCCATCTGCCCCGGCTGCACCGTCATCATGGTGCAGTCGATCCGTTCCGGCGTGTACCAAGGTTCGACGCGCTGACGCAGGTCATCGAGCTTGATGCCCAGGTTGTCCGCCAGAGAGCGGACCTGACCGCCCCACATCGACACGATCACCCCGGGCAGGAACATCATCGGCGAATCGTCATCCGGAGTTGATCCGAAACCCATTGCGGCACCGGTGAACTCCGCGTCGTCGTAGTTGCCGTAGTCGAAGATCTCCTGGACGGTGATCGCGGAGACCCGCGTGGTCAGGCTGGCCGCCGAGTGCACCAGGGTGTCACCGGAGAACCCGGGGTCGATGCCGTTGACGTAGAGCGACGCGTTGCCGGCCGCGCAGGCGCGCTCGAGCGGTTCCCGCAGCCAATCGTCGGCGTGGCGGGGCGTAACCAGCCAGACCATCGATGTACCGACCACGTTGGTGCCCGCGGAAAGGAATTTGGACATCTGCTCGATGGCTTCCATCGGCCGGGTCTCGCCCTGCGATGTGTAGACAACGCAGTCGGCGCCGAGGCCCACCAGCGCGTCGATGTCGTCGGTGGCGACGATGCCGGTCGGTTCGTCGAGCCCGCACAACTGCGCCGCGTCGCGGCCGACCTTGTCCGCGCCGGCGGCGTGCACGCCGACCAGTTCCAGATCCGGCCTGCCGATGATCGCCCGCAACGAATGCCGGCCGACGTTTCCGGTGGAGAATTGGATGACTCTGCGCACGGCTGCCCTCGTCCTTCCGGCGGTGGGTGACGACCCATCATGACGCTGTCGAACGCGGCGCAGGGTCAGTAATCCGGTATCGGCAGCGGCGAATTGTTCGAGTCGATGCCGCCGTCGACGTGAAAGATCGCGTTGGTCGCATAACAGTCGCGCGTGGACAGGTACACCGTCAGCCGCCCGAGGTCCTCCACGTCGCCCAGCCGATGCAGCGGCGTGGCCTCTTGCATCTTCTCCAGCGACCCGGGCATCAGATCCAGGCTGCCCCGCAGGCCATCGGTGGCGAAAGAGCCCAGGGCAATGGCGTTGACGCGGATCTTGGGTGCGAGTTCCTGCGCCATGGCGCGGGTGAGCGCTTCGAGGCCGCCCTTCGCGACGCAGTACGCCGTCAATGCCCGGATGCCGAACCGGGCCGAACCGGACGAGATGTTGACGATGGAACCGTGTCCCGCGGCGAGCATGTGCGGCGCCGCGAGCTGGCTCATGATGAAGGCTGACGTCACGCACCAGTCGAAGGTGTGCCGGAAATCCTCGTCGGTGATGTCCAGAAAACGCGCATAGGTGGAACCACCGACATTGTTGACCAGAATGTCGATGCGGCCGAACCGCTCCATGGCGGTGTTCACGACGCGCTCCGAGTCCGGGCGGCTCATCGCGTCGGCGACCAGCGCGAGGCCCTTGCCACCCGCGGACTCGATCCCCTCAATCGTGCCAACGATATCCGCTTCGGTGCGTGCGGTCCCGACGACCGTGGCGCCGGCCTCCGCCAGCACTCGGGCAATCCCTGCACCGACACCCTTCCCGGCACCCGTGACGATCGCGACCTGTCCGTCCAGCCGGAATTGCTCCAACGCCATGCCGGGCTCCCTCGATCGAGTGTGTGCGCCGTTCAATCTAAGGAGGTTGCTGACTAAAGTCAACGAATAACCGCAGCAGATACCGAAGGTTATAGTACAGGCGCAAGAATGATCAAGTTATGCAAGCGTTCCTGGCGTCGACACGGCATAATGGTTTATTGAGCCTGGCCACTTCGACTTGAGTCAGGTCAACCGTGAGGACTGGCAATGGCTGTGACGGACAGGCTGTCGGCGCGCGAAGCCAAGCGCCTGCAGACGCGAGAGCGCTTGATGGGCGCCGCGATCGCGGAGTTCGCTCGCGCAGGCATGGCCGAGGCCGACGTCAGCGCGATCGTGGCCGCCGCCGGAGTTGCCCACGGCACCTTCTTCTTCCACTTCCCCACCAAGGAGCACGTGCTGCTGGAGCTGGAGCGCCGCGAAGAGGACCGGATTGCCAAGCAGTTCGCCCAATTTCTCAAGTCGAAGCACGACCTCGTTTCCGCGTTGAACGAGGCGGTCCGCTTGGTGGTCGGATTGGAACGCCGCTTGGGCGACCTGCTCTTCAATGACTTTCTCGCGCTGCACTTCTCCCAAACCCGTCCGCAGACCGAAGACGGCCGGGACCACCCGTTGATCGTGTTGGTCGCCCGCGAAATCGAGATGGCCCAGCAGCGCGGTGAGACGGACCAAGAGGTCAATCCCATGAACAGCGCGGTGTTCTTCCTGCTGGGCCTGTACGCGCTGCTGATCACCACCAACCACTGGCCTACTGGGCATACCCTGCTGGAGGACTACGTGGCGAGGACTTTGCGCAGCCTGAAGCCCTGACGCCGGAACGGCTTTCGCGTGCTAGCGGACCACGCCGAGCAACGGCACCAACCCGAGTTCCTTATGGGTGAGGAAGCCCGGCGCGGCATCGCAGACGGCGGGAACAGTATTAGCCGGACCCATTGCCGTCCACGTGTAGCCCGGCTTCGGGTAGTTGCCCTGTGGGTCGGCCGGTGCCTGCAGGATCAGTTCGGTGGGTTCGTCGCCCTCGATCACGATGCGGTAGTGGTAGTGCCCACCCCAATCCGGTTGCGGTTCAATGGCATCGTATTCATCCATCGTGTACATCTCGTGGAAGGTGATGAGGGGCTTTTCGTCGACCCACGTCGTCCACTTGTGATGTTGCGAGGCGACGGTGCCTTTCTTGATCGTGCCCTTGAAGCCCGGCATGTCGCTGGACGGCCCTCCCTCATAGGGGATGTCGCGGATCGCCGTTCCCAGTTCGACGTCCGTCGTGTATTTGTCGACCGTCTTCCCCAGGCCGTCGACCACCATGGCCATCGATTGCGCGAAGAGTGGCCAGGCGTTGCCGAGCAGATTCGGTCCCGCCCGAAACTCCTCGGGGGTGTTCCCCATCCCCATCTCGTGCAGGTACTTCAGAGTGTCCTTGCCGAAATTCACCACCTCGTAGATGTGGATGGCGTCGATCCGGCTGACGATGCGGGCGAGCGTCAGAACCAGGAGGTCACCGGCAAAACCCGGGTTGACTCCCCCGGCATGGAATGACGTCCCGCCCTCGTGGCACGCCGCATCGATCTTGTCGATGTCGGCCTGGCTGTGCTCGGTACGAAACCACCATGCACCCCCGGACGCCACAACGTTCTTGCCCGACCGCAGCAGGCGGCAGACCTCGTCGGGATCCGACCACAACGGCGCGTAGAACACGCAATCGGCGTCGAGCGCTTCGATTTCCGCCTTGTCGGTGGTGGCGAGCACCCCGATCGGCGCGACACCGACCAGCTCCCCGGCGTCCCTGCCCACCTTCTCCTGGCGGTTGCACAGCACCCCGACCACCGCGTAAGCGGGGTTGTGCGCGAAATGGCGCAGCGCGATCGTCCCGACATTGCCTATGCCCCACTGGATAACGCGATACTTCTTCTCGGCCGGCGATTTGAGCGTCATTGCTACTCCTTTGCATGGCCGCAACGGCTGAGCGCTCGCTGAGCGTAGGCGTCCGCGGAAGCTCGTGTCAACGCAGGGAGGCTGACTCTCGTCAGTAGCACCCATTCGAAGCCTAGGCTCATTCGGCGACAGTACTCATAACTTCTAACGCTCCATCCATGTTCGGCATGGGCCTGCTCGACGTCTTCTGCTGACTACAGTCAGCCTGTTATAGTGCAGACGCCGATCCAGGAGGGTTCGTGAATCTGCCCAAGCTCGAGTCAACCGGCGCCGCGCAGGCGACCCTGACCATCGACGAGCACATGGAACGCTCGCAACTGGCCCAGCGCCGGGCCGACAAATGGCTGATCTCCGGCAGCCTGCTGATCGGCACCGCTGCCCTCGGCATCTTCGGCCTGCCGCTATTCCTGTGGGGAGTGCGGTTGCTGCGCCGCGCCCAACGCGACGGCCTCTCGGTTCGGCCCATGCTGGTCACGTTGCTCGGTTACCTCGTGATCATTGACGCCGCGATCAACACCGTCGGATGGGCGCTCGACCTGGTGGCGAACCACACCATTCTGGCCCGCGTGCTGCTCAACGGCTGGGGCAACATGTTCGACGCCGGCTACTTCTGGCACTACAACGAGTTGTGGGTCGGCGGCGCGGCCGGCCCAGGTGAAAAGGCATTGGAAGTCGGCCTCATCCTGACCGTCTTCACGATGCGCATCGCCGCCGCCATCGGGTTCCTGCAGATGAAGCGCTGGGGCCATCAGTGGATGGTCATCACCTGTTGGATGGGCGTGGTCATCTGGATCACCTATGTCTTCAACATGACCATGTTCGCCGACGTGCGCTTCGCCGGCGTCGTGCTGCCGGTCGTCGGCTGGTGGCTCTACGACATCTTCTACATCACCCCGTTCCTCGCCATCCCTTACCTGCACACCGTCAACCGCGAACTCTTCTCCGACTGAAATGTGCGAGCTGAAATCCACTACGTCACCGAGGAAGTCACATCATGGGTTATCTGTGGGAAATCCTTCGCTACATCGCCGCATGGGGTGGCACGGGCCTGATCATCTGGTTCTGGTACTGGCTGTTCTCCAACATCGGCACGTTCTGAGCGGCGGTAAGCGCGAAGCACGGGAAGTGTGCAATGGCTGACCACTCCGATGCGCACGCGATGGCGCTGGAACGCAGTTGCGCCGTCACGGCGGTCGCGCTGAGCGAGCAGCGCCGCGATGGTGTCCGGCTCGTCACGGGCGAGCGGCGGAGCTTTGGCTTGAACGCGGCACTCACGTTCGTTCATGTCCCCTATCCCATACCGCAGAACTGGACGCGCCGGACCCTGACTTGCGGTGTGGCGCTGCAGTGTTCGCCGTCTAAAGAACGCGTCACGGAGTATCGCCTGAGCGAGCTCACCGCTCGCGAGCTGTGTGCGCTCACCCTTATCGAGGCCCGCGTGGCGCTGGGCTGGATAGCGTCGCGGTGGCCGGGCCTGCTCTCCGACTTCCAACGACTCCTTGCCGACTTCAAACCCGAGGCTGCCGACATGGACGCCGCCGAGATGCTCAACCGGGCAATCGCATTGGCCGCTACAGGCCAGGAAGTGGCGATTCATCCGCTACTCGGCGCCTTGCCGCTGGCGTACACGACACCGCACGGATTGACCGACAAATTGCGGCGCAGCTTCGGCCGGATGCCGTGGACGACGACGCAGAAGCGTATTCCACGACCGTACTCGGTTCCCGTCGGGGGCGACGGCGGCGTGCGCAATCCCAACCTGCCACCGCCGAGCCGGCCGCAGGACAACGATCTCGACGTCACCCCGCAGCGCCGGCCCGGAATTCCGTATCCGGAATGGAACATGTGGACCCAACGGTTCATGCGCGACCATGTCGCCGTGATCGAGCATGCCGACGGCCGCAGCACACGCCGTCCGGTTGCGGTGGCCGTCGACGTCCGCACGTGGTTCGAAGAACACACCCATCGGGCGATGACCAACCGTCTCGAGGACGGATCGGACCTCGACGTCGACCAGTACGTCAACCACTACATCGATTTGTCCACCGGCGAGGCCAAGGAGCCGAGGGTGTTCCGCGACCTCCTGCCCAGCAGCCGCGACGTGACCACCGCGTTGCTGCTCGACGGCAGTTCGTCGCTGGGGGTGCACGGCGGCCGGGTCTTCCAGCTCGAATTGGCCTGCGCCGACGCGCTTTCACGCGCCATGACGCTGGCGCGCGAGCGGCACGGGGCATTCATGTTCACCGGCAACACCCGCCACCGCGTCGAAGTGCGGTGCCTGAAGGACTTCGAAGACCGGCGGTTCGTACCGCCCAGCGGTCTCGGTCTGGCCACCCGGGGATATACCAGACTCGGTGCGCCGCTTCGCCATTTGACGAGCCGGCTGCTCGCGCAGCCGTCCGAGCGTCGCCTGCTGATCGTCATTGGCGACGGACTGATCTCCGACGAGGGCTACGAGGGCCGCTACGCCTGGGCCGACGCCGCGCACGCCGTCGAGGAGGCCAACGAGGCCGGCGTGTCGATCTACTACGTGGGGGTGGGACCCACCCGCGTCGATCCGCTGCCCGAGGTGTTCGGGCCTCGCCGGTCGCAGCGGATCCGGCGCATCGAGGAACTGCCCCGGGTACTGGCCCATGTCCATCGTGAACTGGTCGCCGCATGAACGCCGGCCTACTGAGGAAGAGATGACCATCGACACATATTTCGCCAACGGCAACGAGGTCCAGCTGTTCGAGCAGGCCTTCCTCCGGCGCATCCCGGTCATGCTCACGGGCCCGACCGGATGCGGTAAGACCCGGTTCGTCGAGCACATGGGCTCGCTGCTGCAGCGGCCCGTGGTCACGATCAGCTGCCACGACGACCTCACCAGTTCCGACCTCGTCGGCCGATTCATGGTGATCGGCGGCGATGTGGTCTGGACCGACGGCCCGCTGACCCGCGCCGTCAAAGCCGGCGCGATCTGCTACCTCGACGAGGTCGTCGAAGCGCGGCACGACTCGCTGGCCATCCTGCATTCGCTCACCGATCATCGACGTGCGCTGTACCTCGACCGGGCGGGTGAGGTCGTCACTGCGCCCGAGGATTTCATGCTGGTGTGTTCGTACAACCCCGCCTACCGCAGCTCGCTCAAGGAGCTCAAACCGTCCTTCCGGCAACGGTTCGCGACGCTGGCGATGCACTATCTGCCGCCCGACCGCGAGGCCGAGGTGATCGTCGCCGAATCCGGGATCCCGCTGGCCACCGCGCAGCGGCTGGTCGGCTGCGCGGTCGCGGTCCGCACCGCCGACGAGGCATTCCACTTCGAGCCGCCGTCGACCCGGGTCCTGGTCACCGCTGCGCAGCTGATCGCCGCCGGCGCAACCGAGTTGGATGCGGCCGACGCCTGCATCCTGGCGCCGCTGAGTACCGACGGCGCGGTCACCGATGGACTTCGTGAAATCGCGGCGGCCAGCCTGGCCGCGTCGAGCAGTTCGCCTTAAGGAGAGGAGCAACGGACATGGATCAACAGGAGCGCAAGCGCAAGAGGGCGCTCATCGTCTTTCAGATCTTCATCTACGGCTACCTGCTGGCGATGTTCGGCGTCCAGCTCTTCATGTCGTTTGCCCGAGGCTGGTGGCATCTGTGACTCTCTCCGCCGCGCAGGCGAATTCGGTGGGCATCGACGATCATCACGACGAATCCCGCCAGGCTCAGCGCCGCGCCGACAAGTGGATGATCGTCGGCGCCGCCCTGATGGGCATGTGGGCGCCCGGCCTGATCGGATTTCCCATTTTCATGCGCGGGGTGTGGCTGCAGCGCCAGGCCCTGCGCGCAGGACTCTCGGTCCGGCCGATGATCGTCACCCTGATCGGCTATCTGGTGCTGATCGACGGGATGCTCAACAGCCTGGGCTGGGTGCTGGACCTGGTGGCCAACCACACGCTGATCAACCGCGTGCTGATGGTCGGCTGGGGCAACATGTTCGACGCCGGTTATTTCTGGCACTACAACGAACTCTGGGTCGGGGGTGCCGCCGGGCCGGGCGAGAAGGCCTACGTCGCCGGCCTGATCCTCACGGTCTTCTCGATGCGGGTGGCCGCCGCGATCGGGTTCCTACAGATGAAGAGGTGGGGCCATCAATGGATGGTCATCACCTGCTGGATGGGCGTGGTGATCTGGTCGGCCTACGTCTTTAACATGACCATGTTCGCCGACGTGCGCTATGCCGGTGTCGTCTTCCCGGTCATCGGCTGGTGGCTCTACGACATCTTTTACATCACCCCGTTCCTCGCGATCCCGTACCTGCACACGGTTAACCGCGAAATCTTCTCTGACTGAACAGGTTTAAGGAGCATTGCTATGACCGCACCAACAGATACCGATGAAAAAGACCCGACCGCAAATCTCGAACCCGGCACCACGCCGTACTACGCACGCATGCACAAGTGGATCAAGCGAGCCGTCTTGGTGTGTCTGGTGGCACTGGTGGTCGAGGGTGCGTTCACGCTGCCGTTCATGGCGGTGTACTACGGCTATCCGACGCTGAGCCTGACGGAGATCTGCAGCGAACTGCTGAAGATTCGCTATTCCAACGACACGCTGGAGTGCAAGTACCCCTACCCCCCGTTCGGTCCGCCCGAGGGCGCCGAGGGCAAGGCCACCGCCCAGGACGTGTGGGGAATCCAGCCGATCCCGAAATACCACCGGCTGGGCTTTCGCGAATTAGTTCGCATCCACGACGAACGACTCGCTCGTCAGGCTGCGCAACAGCACGCAGGGTCACACCCTTGACGTACCGCGTCGTCCAGTGGACGACGGGGAACGTGGGAAAGAAGTCGGTCCACGCGATCGCCGATAATTCATTGTTGGAACTCGTGGGCTGCTACGCGTGGTCACCCG
Organism: Mycobacterium sp. NGS58; assembly: GCF_059812385.1. NCBI lineage: Bacteria > Bacillati > Actinomycetota > Actinomycetes > Mycobacteriales > Mycobacteriaceae > Mycobacterium > Mycobacterium sp. NGS58. The sequence continues at coordinate 155,572 of NZ_JCALCO010000005.1, forward strand.
ACAAGGTCGGCCGGGACGTCGGCGAGTTGTGCGGCGTCGAACCACTGGGCGTACGCGCGACCGACGACATCGATGCGCTGCTGAGCATGAAGCCCGATTGCGTCGTCTACAACCCGATGTTCGCCAGTGTCGACGAAGTGACGCGGATTCTCGAAGCGGGGATCAACGTCGTGACCACATCGGAGTTCATCACCGGGCACGAACTGGGCCCTGACCGTCAGCGGATCAGCGAGGCGTGCGCGCGTGGTGGCTCGACCATCTTCGGTAGCGGCATCAACCCGGGTTTCATCCAGCTCTTCGCAATCGTCACGGCCGGCATCTCCGACCGAGTGGACCGTATCTCGGTTCTCGAGTCCTTCGACACCACCATCTATAACTCGCCGGCGACAGAGATCCCGATGGGTTTCGGCTACCCGATCGACCAGCCCGATTTGCACGCGATCACCGAGAAGGGTTCCGGCATCTTCCGGGAGGCGGTGCTCCTGATGGCCGACGCCCTTGGCGTCGAGCTCGACGACGTGCGGTGTGATGCGGAATATGCGCAAACCACTGAGGATCTGGTGCTGCCCGGGGACTGGACGATCAAGAAGGGTTGTGTCGCGGGCATCGACGTCCGGTGGAAGGGATTCTTCGGTGCGCGCGAAGTGGTCGAGGTACGCGGGATATGGACGAAAGGCCAATCCCTGGAACCGGCTTGGTCGACAGATTTCGGTTACACCGTCACGGTGCAGGGTCGTCCAACGATCAAAAGCACATTGAGTTTTGAGCCTCCGGCGGATTTTCAGGCCGAGACGATCGACGACTACATCATGCTCGGTTTGACCATCACCGCCATGCCGGCGATCACCGCGATACCCGCTGTCGTCTCGGCGCCGCCCGGCATCGCCACCTACAACGACCTCCCCCTACTTCTTCCGCGCGGAGTGCTGGCGCGCAACTGAGAGGACGGCAAGTGACCACCACCACGCACGCGCCCAGCATCTTCGAGGCGGGACTTCCGGCCCTCGAGTATGACGCCACTGAGTCGCCGGACAGCGTCTGGGACAGGATTCGGGCCGCACAGCGGCGGGCGCCAATCGCGATCGGTCCGCTTGGTCCCGAAGTATTGTCCTATGATCTTGCCCGAAATATCCTGCGCGACAACCGATTCGTCATCCCCCCAGGTCTCCATCTGAGCGCGCAGGGCGTGACCTCGGGGCCGCTCTGGGACAGGGTCGTCGGCAGCATCATCTGCGCGGAAGGAGCCGAGCACCATCGGCTTCGCAGCCTGGTATCACGGGCGTTCACGCCGCGGGCAATTGCGCGTCTGGACGCAACGATCGGCCAAGTGATCAACGACCTGATCGACAGTGTGGCCGCCGCGGGCCGCTGTGACGTCGTCACCGATATCGCCCGGCATTATCCGATTCCCATCATCTGCGCCCTGCTTGGTGCACCACGGGCGGATTGGACGCACTTTGAACGATGGGCCGAAGCGATCTTCAAGATGGTCAACTTCTCCGTCAATCTTGTCGACGAGATGCCCTCTGTCCTTCGGGGCTGGGCCGAACTCGACGCCTACGTCGACGAGATGGTTTCCGAAAGACGAGACCACCTGACAGACGATCTGCTGTCCAATCTCATTCGCGCCGAGGACCCTGCTCAGGCAGGCGACCGCCTCAGCGCCGACGAATTGCGTATGACGGTGGGCGGTTTGTTGCTCGCGGGAACCGATACCACCCGCAATCAAGTGGCCGCTTCCATGCAGGTGCTGCTCGACCACCCGGAACAATGGGCGTTACTGCGGGATCACCCGGAACTGGCAATGTCCGCGGTCGAGGAGACCATGCGCCACTCGCCCGCCGTGTGCAACACCGTTCGCACCGTGAACGAGGACGTCGAGTTCGGCGGATACACCTTCCCGAAGGACACGTACATCTTTGTGAATTCCTTCGCCGCCAACCGTGATCCCGCAACCTATCAGGATCCCGAGCGACTCGACATCACCCGCAAGGGGGCCCCGGCAATATTGACCTTCGGCGGCGGCGTGCACTACTGCCTCGGCGCCAACCTCGCCAGATTGGAGCTCGCTGAAGGTCTCAGGAACCTGTCTCACCGGATGCCCGACGCCCGGCGTGTCGGTCCGGCTCCGTGGAAACCGATGCTAGGCATGAGCGGACCGCAAACCCTGCCCATCGAGTTCGGACCGCGATGAACCGCCCGGGCCGCGTGGTCCGTCTCCCCGACCCCTCTCTCGATTCTGCTCGGAGGTCGCAAATGAATGATTCAGCATCACGCTTGCACCACGTCGTCTTCGCCGTGTCTCGCGACGAACATGACACCGTCGCACAACTGCTATCCGAGCTGGGCTTCAGCTTCGAAAAGATCGAGCTCGACGAACTCGGGATCCGGGTCCTCTTGGATTGGAATCGCGGCATCGAGCTGATCAGTCCCAACCCGGATTCCACGGGAGAGGTCGCGGCATCGGTGACCGAATTCCTGGCGAGTCATGGGAATGGCATTTTCACGGTAGTCCTGCAGGTGCCCGAAGCGTCGGCGGCAGAGGACACCGCCGAGCGCTACGGGTCGGCCACCCGCTTTCGGCAGGGCTTCAACGGCGACGGCAACTACCTCGAAGAGATCGACCTAACGGTGATGGGCTTGCCCCTGACCATGCTGTCGACCAACTTGCCGTGACGGGTCGGAAGGTATTGGCATGAGCCAACTTCGGTTCGACGGCCAGGTCGCCATCGTTACGGGGGCTGGTGGCCAAGCCCCAAGTCTGGGTCGGTCCCACGCCGCGCTGCTCGCCGAGCGTGGGGCCAAAGTGGTGGTCAATGACCTCGGTGTCGGTCCCGACGGGCGCGGGATCATGCGGGCGGACGCCGACCAGGTAGTTGACGAGATTCGCGCTGCCGGCGGTGAGGCGGTTTCCGATTGTCACAGCGTCGCCGAGGAACAGGGTGCCCGCCGTGTCGTTGCGAGGGCGCTGGACACCTGGGGACGGCTCGACATCCTGGTGAACAATGCCGGCGTCTGTTTCATGGCCCATTTCGACGAGATCTCTAGTGCCGACATCCGCAACGTCATCGACGTGCATCTGATGGGCACCGTGTGGATGTGCCGAGCCGCGTGGCCGCACATGCGCGAGGCGGGGTACGGGCGGATCGTGAACACCACATCAGGCGCGATGTTCGGGATCGAGAACCTTTCTATCTATGGTGCCGCCAAAAGCGGCATATTCGGATTGACCCGCGGGTTGGCCGTCGAGGGTGCGGAATTGGGCATCAAGGTCAACGCATTGGGACCGGCCGCCAACACCACCGCGATCCGCCACTTCAATGAGACGTCTCCGTTCACCGACTTGATGGAAGACCACTTCCCCACCACCCTGGTCTCCCCAGCCGTCGCGTACCTATCTCACCGCTGTTGTGAGCTCTCCGGAGCCAACCTCGAAGCGGCCGCCGGCAACATCGGGTTGCGTATCTTCGGCCAGACCGCGGGATACACCGACACCGATCTCACCGTCGAGAAGGTGCGCGACAACCTCTCGACGATTGTGGACAAAAGTACGGCCACCATGATCCCCGACCCGGGCGAATCAGCTCCCGGACCCACCGGTGCGGGCCAGCTCGGCGCCGTGCTGAAGCCCTATCGTCCGGTTGAACCGTTGCCAGCCAGAAGGATTCGTGGGTCCCTCACGGCACAGGCCCAAGTCCACAGCCAGGAGGGATCATGACCGCGACACATGACGCACCGGAGATCCTTGGCCGACTGCCGCTGCCCACTCTCACAAGGGAGACATCATGACCGTCGGCACCGCAAAGCCCAGTGTCTTCGACGCCGATCTACCGGTGTTGAACTACGACATCACCGACACGCCCCAGGAGATCTATCCGCAATTTCGGGCCGCCCAACAGGTGGCACCGATCGCACTGGGTCCCGTGGGCCCAGAGGTGCTCTCCTACGAACTCACCCGAACCGTCCTCGGCGACCCAAGGTTCGTGATTCCTCCAGGCATCCACCTCACCGCTCACGGCTTGACATCAGGCGAGCTCTGGGATCGCGTCGTTGCCAGCATCCTGTGCATGAACGGCGACGCTCATCGTCGGTTGCGCAGCCTGGTGTCGAGGGCATTCACACCCCGCGCAACCGCCCGCATGGACGAGACGATCCATGCGGTCATCAATGAGCTCGCCGACGCGGTTGTCGCGGAAGGTAATTGCGAGTTCGTCGAGCAGATCGCGCGCCCATACCCGATTCCAGTCATATGCGCCCTGCTGGGCGCGCCACGGGAAGATTGGCAGCTGTTCTCGAAGTGGGCAGAGGACATCTTCAAGGTGGTCAGCTTCGACTGCAATCTTGCCGACGAAGAGCCCAAAGTTCTGAAGGCCTGGGACGCTTTCGATGAATACATCGACGGAATGATCGCCGATCGTCGCAAAGCGCTGACACACGACTTACTCTCCGAACTCATCCGTGCAGAAGATCAAGGCGACCGCCTCGATGCCGGCGAAGTCAAGATGCTGGCGTTCAGCATCCTGCTGGCCGGAACCGACACCACCCGAACGCAGTTGGGGGCCTCGATGCAAGTGTTGTGCGAGCATCCAGAGCAGTGGGCGTTGCTCCGTGACAAGCCTGAGCTTGGAATGAACGCCGTCGAAGAAACCATGCGGCACTCCCCGTCGATGTGCAGCACCCTGCGCAGCGTGACTGACGACATCACGGTCGGCGAGTACACATTCCCGGCTGGCACCTTCATCATCGTCAACACGTATGCGGCCAATCGCGATCCGGCCATTTACGACGACCCCGTCCGTTTCGACATCACCCGCAACGATCCGCCGCCCATCTTGACCTTTGGCGGGGGCGCGCACTACTGCCTTGGGGCTAACCTCGCCCGGCGGGAACTCTCCGAAGCACTCAAGATTCTCGCCCGCCGCGTACCGCATCCTCGGTGCACCGAAAATCCTCCGTGGCGGCCACTTCTCGGCATGAGCGGGCCCACGCGCCTACCGCTCGAGTTCGATAACTGAGACGCGCGATAGGTTGCGTTCCTCGGGAATCATTCGCCTTAGAACTACTGTCGTGCACAGTTTGATCCGCCGCTTCGCAGGACACGCTGCCGGTGCAGCAAGCTCACGTTGAAATACGTCAGGTAAATAACTGTGGCGGCTACGGCGGCGCGACGAGTGCGAGAATTTAAAAGCGCTAGGCCCAGGCCCGCTTCGATGGTGCCGTTGATAAGCACGTGGGAGCGAATGTGGTCTGTGAAGGCCATTCGATTCACCGATTCGAACGCATTCGGGCGCAGAAGGTGCGCGATACCGGACGCCATGAGTCCTAGTGCCCCAAGCAATGCCCATCTTTCGGATCGTGTGCTTCCGGACTTCATGGGGTCGACCTCTCGTGGAGAACGACCGGAAGGTGGGTTGGGCCACGCAGCGAGCTGTTGGTGGACCACGTTGTCGGTCCGGTGAGCGAGATTCGGGACACGCGGTTGACCAGTTCACGGAGGACGGCTTGTGCCTCCATCCGTGCCAGCGGCGCTCCCAGACACAGGTGTGGACCGTAACCAAATCCGACGTGGGTGCGTGGATTTCGGTCCGCGCGGAAGGTGTTTGGGTCGTCGAAGGCGAGTGGATCGCGGTTGGCCGCTCCAAATGACATCAACACACGGGAACCCCGGGGGATGGTGACATTGCCTACTTGATAGTCGGCACGGGTGTATCGGTAGAGGTTTTGAATGGGACTGGTGTAGCGGATGTGTTCTTCGATGGCCGCAGGGATGAGGTCGGGGTTTGCGCGGATCATGTCGTATTGATCGGGGTAATTGGCGTAGGTGTGGAACATCCCCCCGAGAAGGTTGGTTGTGGTCTCATTGCCGGCAATCAAAAGCAAGATGGCGATGTAGAACAACTGGTTGTCCGTCATCGCACCATCGGTGCTGTGCGCTAACAGGCGGCCGAGGACGGTGTCCGATCCCTTAAGGTGACCCTCTGCCAAATGTTTCAAGAAGTAGCGGCGCAGCGCTACCGCGGCCCGCATCGATCGGGCTGTACTCGCAACGCCTTTCATCGTTGGAGTGAAGTTGATGATGCGGGTGCTGTCGTCTGACCAACGGCGGAAGTCGGCGATGTCGCTGTCCGGGACTCCGAGGATGGCGGCGATCACGCGAAGGGGCATCGGGATTGTCAGCCGCTGTACGGCATCACAGTCGCCAGCAGCGATCATGTCATCGACGAGCTCGGCGGCGAGCTCATCGATGATGCGGCGCCAACTCTCCAGTGCACCTTTGGTAAATGCCGGCTGGACTTGCTTGCGCAGGCGGCTGTGCTGTTCTCCGTCGGTGACCACAACAAGATCGGCGACCATCCGTACTCGGGTCACGCCGTGGCTGCTGGTCACCTGATCGGTGTCGCGCAGGGCTGCGCGGACATCGTCGAGTCTGTGCAGGATCCACGTGGCACGCCGGGGGTTGTAGTGAACACGTCCGCTGCGGTGCAGGGAGTCGTAGGCAGCGTGGGGCTGCGCCGCGACGGCCGGGTCCAACGGGTCGTAGTCGGTATTGATCGCACCCGTCCACCCCGTGTAGCCACGACTGCGTGTGCGGACCGCCGCAGCGACGTTTAATCGCCCCGCCGCAATGAGCGGCGACAACATGGCGATGGAACCGTCAGCGGCCTTTCCGAGCTTCAAGATGAGCGCACCTTTCCCGATAGCAGTGGTCTCAGAGTCCGTTCCGGCCGCTAGGCGGTCAATACCTGCCAGCGATGTTGAGAAGGCCCCGCACCGGGCCGAAACGCACTTCTGGCCGCAAAATCAGCAGGAGCTGCGCTTACCTATGAGACATTAAGTCCAATATGTCTCGTGGTGATAAAACGGATTTGTTGTCGATCGAAGCTTCGAGGGAAGGAGGACTCGAAGGTGGCGCTAGTCATGTTCGTCCTTCGTGCCGGTCGAACACTGGTCGAGCCAAAGCTCGCTACGCGGACCGACCCGCTTGCGATCCGCCTCACGCCCGCCTGGCGCGGATCGTTGCTGGCGCGCCAAGGAGACCGAGCCTCCTAAGTGGCCGCTTCGATCACCCGGATTTCTCCGGTGGCCCCGTCGACCTCGACGAGCGCACCGGACGGTAGCGACTTGGTAGCCCCTTGGACGTCGACGACGCAGGGGAAGCCGAATTCGCGGGCCACCACCGCCGCGTGCGACATCGGGCCGCCGAGTTCGGTCACGACTGCGGCGGCATAGCAAAACGCCGCGGTGTAGCCGACGTCGGTGACCTCCGCGACGAGGATCTCACCGGGTTGCAGGTCGTCGATGGTTTCGGGGCGCACGATGCGGACCCGGCCGCGCACCCGTCCCCCGCAGACGCCGACGCCGCGCAGGGTGTCGCCACTGGTGAGGGGCGGTGGAAAGGTCGCGGTGGGCTGCCAGCTCCCACTGAACACCGTTGGCGGGGAGATGGCGACCAGTCGGCGGTGGTCGGCGCGGCGCCGGGCAACCAGCGACGCGACATCCGCCGGAAGTGCATCGAGCTCGTCGACGAGCAGATAGAAGACATCGTCGACGCTCTCGAGGAGCTCGGCTTCGACCAACCTGCGTCCGTACTCGCGCATCAGGTTACGCAGCACCCAGTTAGCCCGCACCACCTTGTCGCGCCGAACTTCGCGATCGCGGAGTTGGCGTGCCGCCAGGTGGGCAATAGGCTTGGCCCGCAACGGGATCCGGGGCGGCGAAGGCTGCGGCATGGAAGGTGCGCTCATGGCTCTGGTCACCATGCGGACGAGCAACTCCGGATCGTCGGCGTAGCTGGTCGAGAGCATCTCGAGCTCGGCCGGGCCCCGATGACCGATCAGCGCCAGCTCGGCCAGCACCGCCGCGTGGAACTCGGGGGCCTCGACGGCCAGCTTTCCCAGTCGCTCCCCCGGTTCGGCCAGCAGCGCAGTCACTTTCGCGTCGCGCTGCGCGGCAACCACCAACCGCTGCATCGCCTCGACCGAGCGGGCGCTGACCAATTCCGGTCCCGCCGGTGCGGCGGTGTCTCGCCCACACAGGCCGCGCAGCAACACGTTGAACGCCGCGCACAGCATGAACGACGCCGAGGCCAGCACCCAGCCGTGCACGACCTCGTCGCGCGCCAACGAGACCAGGCTGAGCAGCCGGCGAGTGTCGAGTTGGGTGACATCGTCGCCGGCCAAGCGTTCCAGGCGATCGACATCGGCAACGAACTCATGGGTGTCCGCCGACGACCCGGCGGACAGGCCGATCAGGTTGACGCCGAATACGCCGATGTTGCGCGGGGTGCGCAATAGCTTTCGGAGGCGGCCGGTTTCGGCGCGCGGACGCTCCGCGCCGAAGACGGGAAGTGCGGCCATGCTGGGGCCGAAAAACCCGCTGTTGCTGACGATCATCGTGGGCTTGGCGAACGGTACCACCTCGGCCATGAAGTGCGCCGAGGTGATGGCGCCGTAGAGCCGGTGCGCGAACACCGCAACGGTGCGCATCGCGATTTCACGCTGGATGATCCCGCCGGGTCGAAGCCGCTCGGCGATCGCCACGCCGCCGGCACGCAGCCCGCGCACCGTCACCGACGCCGACGCCGGAGAGAACGGGCCGGGTAGGGCCTCCGACAAATTGGTGGCCAGGAAGGTGGGAAAGCGTGGGTCGATCGGGGTGTCGAATTCTCCGTTATCCCCCGCCGGGCCGGCCCAATCGGGCTTCACGCCGTCTTCGGAGGGCGCATCGACCGACGGTAGGTCGCCGATGCTGGCCATCCGCCACGGTAGGGATACCACTCGGTTGCCGATGGTGACCCGTCCGCGCACCGCGAGCGCGAAATCCTCGACGCATTCAGCGGAGCTCCACGCCGGCCGAAATCCCCACTGCTCACGCAACCGCGCCGTATCCATGAACGCGGCGCCGTGCACTCGTTGCAGCTCGGAGCGCCCCGGGCCCCACCGCACGACCGGGCGTCCGAGCATCGCGGCGATGCGGTGGAAGGTCAGTTCGCCCGGCGCAGCGAGATTGACTGGGCCACTGCCGATTTCGGTGTCCACGATCGCCCCGTCGAACAGCCGAAGCGCGTCGTCGAGGTGGACGACCTGCATGTGCCGGTCGGGCGATTCGTCGGGGTATGCCGGCAGCGCCAGCACTCGGCGCACCCAGTTGTCGACACTGCGGCCGAGGATCAGCGCGGAGCGGATCGCGATCCATTCCATGCCCGATTCCGCAAGCATCCGTTCGACCCGGACTTTGTGCAGGCCGTCGGCGCTGACCGGGGTTGTTGCGTCGTGCTCGGTCCTGGGTGCGTCCCCCCCGCCGTACACGTGTGCCGATGACGGAAAGACGACGCGACGAGCGTCCGTTTCCGCCACCGCCGCAAGGACATTGGCCGTTCCGTCGATGTTGACCTGCAAGCTGATCGGGTCATCCGGTCCGGGGCACGTCCGCCATGCGCAGTGCGCGACGACGTCCGCGCCGGCAAGAGCGCGTTTGACGGCGTCGGCGTCGCGGATGTCGGCCGTGACGAACTCGGCCGCGCTCGGCCAGCTGTCGGGGCGGTGCCGCGCGATCCCCGCGACGTCGTGGCCCTGGCTGAGCAGCCGGGTGATGAGGCCGCGGCCAAGCACGCCGCTGGCCCCGGTGACCGCGATTCTCACGTCATCCCTACTCGTCGTCGTCGCGCAGCGCAGCGTTGACCAGCGCGTCGAGATCCATGTCCGCGATGTCCTTTTCGGTGGTCACCGCGGAAGCCTGTCCGGTGGCCCCGGACTCGCTGGCCAACGCGAGCAACAGCTCCAGCACCCCCGCCTGCCGCAGTCGCTTGACCGGAATGGATCCCACCACCCGCTGGATGTCCGCCTCGCCCGGTGCTGTCGCGGCCGCGGGCTGGTCCGGCGATCCCACCAATTCGCGATACATGTAGCCGGCCAGCGCGGCGGAGTTCGGGTAGTCGAAGATCAACGTCGGCGAAAGCGCCAGCCCCGTCGCAGCTTTAAGCCGGTTGCGCATTTCGACAGCGGTCAGCGAGTCGAAGCCGAGTTCCTGGAACGCCCGGTCCGGGTGGATCGCCTCCGGGCTGGAGCTGCCCAGCACGGTGGCGATGTTGGCACGCACCAAGTCCAGCAGGATCGCTTGCTGCTCATCCTCGGGTAGACCTTCGAGGCGTTGCAGCAGAGCGGATTTCGACTTTGCGGCGGCCAGCGAGTCGTCGACCTGACGCCGCATCGGCGCGTTGATCAGGTCGACGAACATCGGCGGCAACGTGCCGCCGTCGAACTTGACCCGCAACGCCGCGAGGTCGATGTGGGCGGGCAGCATGAACGGCTCGTCGACAATCAGCGCGGTATCCATCAGTTCCAGCGCCTGGTCCGAGGACATCGCGACGATCCCGTCCCGGCCGAACCGGGCACGGTCGGCGGCGCCCAACGCACCGGTCATTGCGCTGGCCTGATCCCACAGGCCCCAGCCCAGCGAGATCGCCGGCAGCCCGTGCGCCCGTCGATGGGCGGCCAACCCGTCCAGGAACGAGTTGCCGGCCGCGTAGTTGGCCTGACCCGATGCGCCCGCGAGCCCGGCGATCGATGAAAACATCACGAACGCCGCGACATCCAGCTCGCGGGTCAATTCGTGCAGGTTCCACGCCGCGTCGACCTTGGACCGCAACACGGATTCGATCCGGTCGGGCGTCAAAGAGGTCACCACCGCGTCATGCAAGACCCCGGCGGCGTGGATCACCCCGGTCAGCGGATGCTGCATCGGGATCTCGGCGATCACCTTGGCCAATGCCTCGCGATCGGCGGCATCGCAGGCCACCGCCTCCACCTGCGCGCCGGCCGCGGTCAGTTCGGCGACCAGCTCCGCCGCGCCCGGTGCGTCCAGGCCGCGGCGGCTGACCAGCACCAGATTGCGTGAGCCGTGGCGGGATACGACGTGCCGGGCGACCGCCGAGCCGGCCATGCCGGTGGCGCCGGTGATCAACACGGTGCCCGCCGCCCACGCGTCGGGCATGGTCATCACGACCTTGCCGACGTGGCGCGCCTGGCTCAGGTAGCGCAGCGCGGCGGGTGCGCGTCGCACATCGAATCTGGTGACCGGCAACGGCCGCAGCACGTCTTCGCCGAACATGGCCGCCAGCTCGTCGAGCATCTGCGCGATGCGATCCGGACCGGCTTCGAAGAGATCAAATGCGCGGTAGCGCACACCCGAGTGGTCCCGTGCGACGGCCTCCGGGTCGCGGATGTCGGTCTTGCCCATCTCCAGGAAGACCCCGCCGGGGGCCGTCAGACGCAGCGAGGCGTCGACGAATTCACCGGACAGGGAGTCGAGGACGATGTCCATCCCGCGGCCACCGGTGACCGCCCGGAACTTCTCCTCGAACTCCAAGCTACGCGAATCGGCGATGTGATTGTCGTCAAAGCCCATGTCCCGCAGGGTGTCCCACTTACCGCGGCTGGCGGTAGCGAACACTTCCAGGCCGATGTGGCGGGCCAGCTGGACAGCGGCCATCCCGACCCCGCCGGCCGCGGCGTGCACCAGGACCCGCTGACCGGGCTTGGCGGCGGCCAGATCCACCAGCGCGTAATTCGCGGTAGCGAACACCACCGACGCGGTCGCGGCCGCGGTGTGTGACCATCCGGCCGGCATCTTGACGAGCAGGCGCTGGTCGGTCCTGGCGATGGTTCCGGTCCCATCCGGGAACAGCCCCATGACCCGGTCACCGACCTCCAACCGCCCGCCCTGCGAGGCGGTTTCGATGACCACACCGGAGGCCTCGATCCCCATGATCGCCTCGGGGTCGGGATAGAGGCCCAACGCGATCATGACGTCGCGGAAGTTGGCCGCGATGGCCGAGAGCGCCACCCGCACCTGGCCGGGGCCCAACGGCGCATCGGCGTCGGGAATCCGCTCTATGCGCAGATTCTCGATCGTGCCGTAGCTGCTCATGCCGAGTCGCCACGGTCCGTCGTCGGGTAGCAGCAACAGAGAACCGACGGCCCGGCTGCCGAGCACTCGCGCGGTGTAGACCGTTCCCTTGCGCACTATCGCCTGCGGCTCGCTCAGCGCGAGCACCGCTGCGACCGTGTCGGCATCCAGGGGCGCATCCGTGTCGACGAGCACCATTCGTCCGGGGTGCTCGGTCTGCGCCGACCGCACCAACCCCCAGACCGCCGCGCCCGCCAGATCGGTGACGTCCTCGCCCGGCAGCGTCATCGCGCCCCGGGTCGCTACCACCAGGGTTCCGGCACCGTCGCGCGACAACCACGATTGCAGCACGGGCAGCACCGCCCGCGTCGCCGCGTACACCTCGGTGATCACGTCGCCGGCCACCGGCCGGGATTCGAAGAGCACCGCCGGGGTCTCGGCGTCATTCAGTTCCGGTGCGCCCCAATGGGTTAGCGATACCGGCTGCACCGCCGCCGACGGCTGAGCTGACCAGATGACCTCGAAAAGCCGGTCCGGTCCCGAATTCGACACCGCGGCCAGGAGCTGTTTATCGGTGACCGGGCGGGCGACCATCGACGCCACCGAGAGCACCGGCAGCCCCAGCCCGTCGGACAATTCGATCGACACCGTGGACGGGCTGACCGGCACGATCCGTGCGCGCACCGCGCCCGCGCCCGCGGCGTGCAGCGACACCCGCTGCCAGGAGAACGGGACCAGCATGGACCCGTCCGGCAATTCGTCGCTGTCGGAGGCCAACATGACCGCGTGCAGTGCCGCGTCGAGCATGGCCGGGTGAACGCCGAACCCGGCCGGTGAAACCCCGGCGTCGGTGGGCAGCGACACCTCGGCGAAGACTTCGTCGCCGCGTCGCCACATCGACGTCAGGCCGCGGAACGCGGGGCCGTATCCGTAGCCACGCTCGGCCAATTGCTCGTATCCATCGCCCACATCCACCGGGACCGCACCGACCGGCGGCCACGCCGACAGGTCCGCACTCGGCTGCACCGACCCCGCCCGCAGCACGCCTTCGGCATGCAGCGACCATCCCGAGCCCGCTTCGGCCCGCGAAAACACCGACACCGCGCGGGCACCCGAATCGTCCGGACCGCCAACGACGACCTGAACGGCGACCGAACCACCAGCCGGCAACACCAGCGGCGCCGCGAGATTCAGCTCGTCGACGACTCCGCAGCCCACCTCGTCGCCCGCTCGGATCGCCAACTCGACGAATCCTGCGCCGGGGAACAGCACGACGCCGCCCACGGCGTGATCGGCCAACCAGCCCTGCGTGCCGAGGGACAACCGGCCGGTGAGAACCACTCCGCCGGTGGCCGGCAGTTCCACCACCGCGCCCAGCAAGCCGTGTTCGCCGGAGGCCAGGCCCAGGCCCGCGGCGTCGGCCGGGGTGCTGTTGGCTGAAAGCCAAAAGCGCCGCCGGTCAAAGGCATACGTCGGCAATTCGACCAGATTTGCGTCGCCAAGGGCACCGCGCCAGTCCACATCCATGCCAGCGACGAACCCTTGCGCGACGGCATTGAGCAGGGCGACCGGCTCCGGGCGGTCTTTGCGCAGCGCGGACATCGTGGTCACCGGGGCCGGCGACGGATCGGAAGCCAGCGTCTCCTCGATCGATGCCGTCAGGCCGCTACTCGGCCCGACTTCGAGGAAGCGGTTTCCACCCGCCGAGTGCACGAAACGCACGCTGTCGGCGAATCGCACCGCCTCGCGCACGTGCCGCTTCCAGTAGGCCGCCGAGCCGAAGTCGTCTCCGGCCAGCTGTCCGGTCAGGTTGGAAACAAGCGGAATGGTGGGCTTGCCGACCGCCAGCCCGGCAGCGACGGTTCCGAATTCGTCGATCATCGGATCCATCAACGGCGAGTGGAAGGCGTGCGACACGGAGAGCCGGTGCACACGGTGGCCGTCGGCGCGGAGCTGATCGGCCACCACGACCACCGCTTCTTGTGCGCCCGAAATCACCACCGAGGCAGGTCCGTTGACCGCGGCGATGCCCACGCCGACTTGTTCGAAGGGCGCCAGCAACGGCCGCACCTGGTCTTCGGTGGCCTGGACCGCGATCATCGCCCCGCCCTCGGGCAGCGCCTGCATGAATCGGCCCCGGGCCACCACCAGCACCGCGGCGTTCTCTAAAGACAGCACGCCGGCGACGTGCGCGGCTGCCAACTCCCCGATCGAGTGGCCCAGTACGAAATCGGGCCGCACACCCCAGGACTCGAGCAACCGGAACAACGCGACTTCCACCGCGAACAGCGCAGGTTGCGCGAATTCGGTGCTGTTCAAGACGTTTTCGTCGTTGCCCCACATCACCTCGCGCAGCGGGCGGAGCAGGTGCCGATCCAGTTCGGCCACGACGGTGTTGAAAGCCTCGGCGAACACCGGATAGCCGGCGTGCAATCCCATTCCCATGCCCAATATCTGGGAGCCCTGGCCCGGGAACACGAAGACCGTCTTGCCGGCGGTCGCCGTGCCACGAATGGCCGAGCCGGCCGGGTCGTCGCCGGCAAGCTCGTCCAGCCCGGCCAACAGGCGGTCGCGGTCGCTGCCCACGATGACGGCCCGCTGTTCGAAGGCCGACCGGCCCGCCAGCGACCACCCCACATCGGCGATGTCCAAGTCCGGGTGGGCGTGCAGGTGGGCCGCCAACCGGGCGGCCTGAGAGTTCAACGCCGACAGCGATTTCGCCGAGACCGGCCAGGGTACCGCCGGCACCTTGGGACCTTCCACGAGGCGCGGCGCCCCGGCCGGCACGGCCTCGACGATGACGTGCGCGTTGGTGCCGCTGATGCCGAACGACGACACGCCCGCCCGGCGCGGGCGGTCGCCGGGCTTGGGCTTCCATGCCCGCGCCTCGGTCAACAACGAGACCGAGCCCGTCGACCAGTCGACGTGCGGGCTGGGCTCGTCGACATGCAATGTCGCCGGCAACATCTCGTGGCGCATCGCCAAGACAATCTTGATCACGCCGGCCACCCCGGCGGCGGCCTGCGTGTGGCCCATGTTCGATTTGATCGACCCCAGCCACAGCGGCTCGCTGCGATCCTGCCCGTAGGTCGCCAGCAGGGCCTGCGCCTCGATCGGGTCGCCCAATGTGGTTCCGGTGCCATGCCCTTCGACGACATCCACCTCCGCGGCCGTCAATCCGGCACTGGACAGCGCGGCACGCACCACCCGTTGCTGCGAGGGACCATTGGGCGCGGTCAACCCGTTGGAGGCGCCGTCCTGATTGACCGCCGAGCCCCGCACCATTGCCAGTACCGGATGCCCCAGCCGCTGCGCGTCCGACAGGCGCTCCACCACGAGCATGCCGCCGCCCTCGGAGAATCCGGTGCCGTCGGCCGCGCCGGCGTAGGCCTTGCAGCGGCCGTCCTCGGACAACCCGCGCATGCGGCTGAACTCCACGAAGATGTCGGGGGTCGCGTTGACGGTGACGCCGCCGGCCAGGGCCAGATCGCACTCCCCCGAGCGCAGCGACTGTGCGGCCATGTGCAGGGCCACCAACGACGACGAACACGCCGTATCCACCGACACCGCCGGGCCCTCCAGCCCCAGCACATACGACACCCGCCCCGACGCCACACTCGACGACTGTCCGGTCAGCCGGAAGCCCTCAGCGGTCGGTGCGGCGCCAATGCCGTAGCCCTGCGTGTACACCCCGGCGAACATGCCGGTGGCACTCCCACGCAGCTTGCCGGGCTCAATCCCCGCCCGCTCCAACGCTTCCCACGACAGCTCGAGGAACATGCGCTGCTGCGGATCCATGGACAGCGCCTCGCTGGGCGCGATACCGAAGAAGGCGGGGTCGAAGTCCGCGACACCGTCCACGAAGCCGCCGGTGCGGGTGTAGCAGGTGCCCGGAACATCGGGGTCCGGGTTGTACACGCCGGCCAGGTCCCAGCCACGGTCGGTCGGGAATTCGGAGAGCACATCACGGCCCTCGGCCAGCATCTCCCACAGGTCCTCGGGGGAATCAACCCCACCCGGATAGCGACACGCCATGCCGACGATGACGATCGGATCATCGTCGGTGGCGCGGGCGACCGCGGCGTGCTTGATCTCTTGCGGCACCCCGGCGAGTTGGGTACGGATGTAGCCGGCCAGGCCGTTGGGCGTGGGGTAGTCGAAGATCAGGGTAGGCGAAAGCGCAAGTCCGGTAGCGGTTTTCAGCCGGTTGCGCATTTCGACCGCGGTCAGCGAGTCGAAGCCCAACTCCTGGAACGCCTTGTCCGGGTCGATCGCCTCCGCGGTGGTGTTGCCCAGCACCGTAGCGATGTGGGAACGCACCAGATCCAGGAGCACGGCGTGCTGCTCGGGTTCGGACAGCCCGTCCAGGCGATGCGCGAGCGCCGATTTCGATTTCGCGGCGGCCAGGGAGTCGTCGACCCGGCGGCGCGTCGGGGCGTTGACCAGATCGGTGAACATCGGCGGCACCGCGACCGCGTTGGCCCGCAGCGCGCCGAGATCGATGCGCGCCGGCGCCAGGAATGGTTCGTCGACGATCAGTGCGGTGTCGAAGAGCTCCATGGCCTCGTCCGAGGACAGCGCCAAGATCCCGTCGCGGCCCAGCCGGGCGAGGTCGGCGGCGTCCAGGCCGCCGGTCATGGCGCTCGCCTGATCCCACAGCCCCCAGGCCAGCGAGATCGCCGGCAACCCGTGCGCCCGCCGGTGTGCGGCCAATCCGTCCAGGAACGAGTTCGCCGCCCCGTAATTACCCTGGCCCGACGAGCCGACCAGCCCGGCCATCGACGAAAACATCACGAACGCAGAGAGATTCAGCTCGCGGGTCAACTCGTGCAGGTTCCACGCCGCGTCGACCTTGGCCCGCAGCACCGCGTCGACGCGCTCAGGCGTCAGCGACGTGACCATCGCGTCGTCCAGTACGCCGGCCGCGTGAATCACCCCTGACAGCGGGCGCTGCGCCGCAAGGCCGTCGATCACCTGTGCCAGTGCAGCCCGGTCGGCCGCGTCGCACGCCACCACCCGCGCCCGGGCACCCGCGCTTTGCAGCTCGGCGACCAGCTCGGCGGACCCGGGCGCGTCCGGACCGCGCCGGCTCAGCAGCACCATGTCTTCGACCCCGTGGTGTGCCACCAGGTGCCGGGCCAATGTCGAACCCGCCATGCCCGTTCCACCGGTGATCAGCACCGTGCCCGATGCCAACCCGACACCCGGCCCGGAGGGCACCGTCATGACGACCTTGCCGATGTGACGGGCCTGGCTCAAGTACCGCAGCGCGGTCCGGCCGCGCCGCACGTCAAAGGTGGTGACCGGCAACGGTTCCAGCACCCCGGCGTCGAACAGCCCGGTCAGCTCGCCCATCCACTGATGCATCCGCGGGCGGCCCGGCTCGAACAGGTCGAAGGCGCGATAGCGGACACCCGGGTATTCCTGCGCCACCACGCCCGGGTCGCGGATGTCGGTCTTACCCATCTCAAGGAACACGCCGCCGGGAGCGACCAACCGCAGTGAGGCGTCGACGAATTCGCCCGCCAGCGAGTCCAGCACCACGTCCATGCCGCGACCGCCGGTGACGGCCCGGAACTTCTGTTCGAACTCGAGGCTGCGTGAATCCGAGATGTGATCGTCGTCGAAGCCCATGGCCCGCAACGCGTCCCACTTGCCACGACTGGCGGTCGCGAACACCTCCAAGCCCAGATGCCTGCCCAGCTGAACCGCCGCCATGCCGACACCGCCCGCCGCGGCGTGCACGAGCACCCGCTGCCCGGGCTTGACATCGGCCAGGTGGATGAACGCCATATAGGCGGTGGTGAAAACCGCCGAGATGCCGGCGGCTTCCGCGTAGGACCAGTGCGCCGGCTTGTGCTGCAGCAGGCGGACGTCGCCGGGCACCAGCGTGCCGCTGCCGTCGGGGAAGAAGCCGTATACCGAATCTCCGACCGCGAACTCGGTGACCCCCGGGCCGACTTCGACCACCACACCGGCGCCTTCGCCACCGAGCAGGGCATCGTGGGTGAACATGCCCAGGGTGATCATGACGTCGCGGAAGTTGGTGGCGATGGCCCGCAGGGCCACCCGAACCTGACCCGGCTCCAGCGCGGCGCCTGCGTTGGGAACCGGCTCCAGTTGTAGGTTTTCGAAGGTTCCCGCGCTGCTGATTCCGAGGCGCCATGGCACGTCCGCCGGAGGAGTCATGATGCCGTCGACCGCGCGGCTGCCGTGCACCCGCGCGATGTAGGCAGTGCCGTCGCGCAGCAACACCGCGGGCTCCCCGGCCGCCAGAACGGTCGCGATGGCGCTATCGTCCAGCGCCGCATCGGAATCCACCAGCACGATGCGGCCGGGATGCTCGGTCTGCGCCGAACGCACCAGCCCCCATACCGCCGCGCCGGCCAAATCGGGAACGTCCTCCCCCGCCAAGCCCATCGCACCCCGGGTGGCGACGATCAGCACGCCGGAGTCGCGCTCGGTCACCCACGACTGCACGGCCGCCAGCGCCCGATGCGTTCGCTCATAGGATCCGGAGACCGGATCTTGGCCGCCCGCAACGGATTCGAACACCTGATGCACGGGCGACTCGGCGCTTACTGCCGTCGTAGGGGCCGGTGACCAGGCCACCTCGAAGAGTCGGTCGGGGCCCGACGCCGACACCGCCGCGCGCAGCTGCCGCTCGCTCACCGGGCGCGCCACCATCGCGCGCACCGACAACACCGGCAACCCGAGCCCGTCGGCCAACTCGATCGAAACAGCCCTCGAGGCCGCGGCGCCCTCCGACGTCGAGGCCGCAGCGATGCGCACACGCACTGCAGAGGCGCCCGCCGCGTGCAACGACACGCCCTGCCAGGAGAACGGCAGCACCAGCTCGTCGGTCTGGCCGGCGACATGCCGGCTGACGATCAGGGCGTGCATGGCGGCATCCAGCAGCGCCGGGTGTACACCGAATCCGTTGACGCCGCCGGCCGCGTCGGGCAGGCGCACCTCGGCGAACACCTCGTCGTCGCGCACCCACGTCGCGGTCAGGCCCCTGAATGCCGGGCCGTAGCCGTAGCCAAGCGCCGCCAGCTGTTCGTAGCCGTCCGCCGCGTCGACCTTGACGGCTCCCGCCGGCGGCCATGCCGACAGGTCCGCTTGCGGCTCGACCGGGCCGGTGCTCAGCGTTCCTTCGGCGTGGCACACCCAGCCGGAGCCCGTGTCGGGGCGCGAGAAGATCGACACCGGGCGCTGGCCGGACTCGTCGGCGCAGCCGACCACCACTTGCACGGCGACCGACGCGGACCCGGAATCCTTGGTCGGCAACATCAACGGCGCCTGCAGGGTCAGCTCCTCGACCGTCGAGCAACCGACTTCGTCGCCGGCGCGGATGGCCAACTCCACAAAGCCGGATCCGGGGAACACGACCGTGCCGGACACGGCGTGATCGGTCAGCCAGCCCTGCATGGTCGGCGACAGGCGGCCCGTCAGCACCACCCCACCCGACGCCGGGAGCTCGACGACCGCGCTCAACAGCGGGTGCTCGCTGGTACCCAGACCCAGTCCGGAGGCGTCGGCCGCGATGCCCTCCCCGGACAGCCAAAACCGGCGCCGGTCAAAGGCATACGTCGGCAACTCGACGAAGCCGGCGCCGTCCAGCGCGCCGCGCCAACGCACGCCCACCCCCGCGACGAACGCGGTCGCGGCCGACGTCAGGAATCGGTCGAGTCCGCCGTCATCGCGGCCCAGGGTAGGGATGACGATGACTTCAGCGGCCTCGGCCCCCCTGCTGACATGGTCATTGGCGGTGTCCTCGATGCCCGCGACCAGTGCCGGATGCGGACTGGATTCGATGAACGTCCGGTATCCGTGCTCGCAGGCGCTGCGCACCGCCTGGTCGAACTGCACGGTCTGCCGGATGTTGCGATACCAGTAGTCGGCGTCCAATCCGGCTGTGTCCAAGCGGTTTCCGGTCACCGTGGAAAAGAACGCGCTGCGCGAGGAGCGCGGCTCGATGCCGGACAACACCTCCGCGAGGTCCGCGCGGATCGCCTCGACCTCGACCGAGTGCGAGGCGTAGTCCACGTCGATCCGTCGGGTCCTCAGCTCGAGGTCGGCGCAGAAGCCGACCAGCTCGTCGAGCGCGGCCACCTCGCCCGACACCACGACGGCCGACCGGCCGTTGACGGCGGCGATGCTGGCTCGATTGCCGTAGGGCGCCAACAGCTCCCGGGCCCGCTCAGTGCTGCAGGCGATGGACAGCATCCCACCGGGTCCGGCCAACGACGTCAGCAGCTTGCTGCGCAACGTGACCACCCGGGCGGCGTCTTGCAGCGAGAGCGCACCGGCGACGTAGGCGGCGGCGATTTCACCCTGCGAGTGGCCGATCACCGCATCGGGGTTGACCCCGACCGACTTCCACAGCTCGGCCAGCGACACCATCACGGCGAAGAGCACCGGCTGCACGACATCGACCCGGTCGGTTCCCGGCGCCTCGGGCGCGCCGCGCAGCACGTCGATGAGCGACCAGTCGACGAATTCGGCGAAGGCCTCTTCGCATTTGTGGATCTGCTGGGCGAATACCGGTGCGGTATCCAGCAATTCGGTCGCCATGCCGAGCCATTGGGAGCCCTGGCCCGGGAAGACGAACACCGTTTTGCCCGCCGGTGTCGCGATGCCACGAATGACCGATCCGGTGGGGTCGTCGTTGGCCAGCTCGTCCAGGCCGGCCAGCAGCCCGTCGCGGTCACCGCCGACGACGACCGCCCGGTGCTCGAACGTCGCACGGCCCGCCAAGGACCACCCGACATCGCCGACGTCGAGATCGCTGTGCGCGCGAACGTATTCGGCCAGCCGTGCCGCCTGGGCCGCCAGTGCCGACGGCGATTTCGCCGACACCGCCCATGGCACCACCGGTCGCGCCGGACCGGCCTCCCGCGGAGACCCAGCCGGAGCGGATTCGACGATGACATGCGCGTTGGTGCCGCTGATACCGAACGACGACACGCCCGCGCGGCGCGGGCGCTCGGGCCGTTCCGTCTTCCACGGCTGAGCTTCCGTCAGCAGCGACACCGCACCCGTCGACCAGTCGACGTGCGGGCTCGGAGCGTCCACGTGCAGCGTCGCCGGCAGCGTCTCGTGACGCATCGCCTGCACCATCTTGATGACGCCGGCCGCCCCGGCGGCCGCCTGCGTGTGGCCCATGTTCGATTTGATCGACCCCAGCCACAGCGGCTCGCTGCGATCCTGCCCGTAGGTGGCCAGCAAGGCCTGGGCCTCGATCGGGTCGCCCAATGTGGTTCCCGTGCCATGGCCCTCGACGACGTCCACGTCGGCCGCGGACAGCCCGGCATTGGACAGCGCGGCACGCACCACCCGTTGTTGCGAGGGACCGTTGGGTGCGGTCAACCCGTTGGAGGCGCCGTCCTGATTGACCGCCGAGCCGCGCACCACGGCCAGCACCGGGTGCCCCAGCCGCTGCGCGTCCGATAGACGCTCCACCACGAGCATGGCCCCACCCTCGGACCAGCCGACGCCGTCGGCCGCGCCCGCGTAAGCCTTGCATCGCCCGTCCGGCGCCAGTCCACGATGCCGGCTGAACTCGACGAAGACCGTTGGCGTGGCGTTCACGGTCGCGCCGCCGGCCAGCGCCAGGTCGCACTCCCCCGAGCGCAGCGACTGCACCGCCATGTGCAACGCCACCAACGACGACGAACACGCCGTATCCACCGACACCGCCGGGCCCTCCAGCCCCAGCACATACGACACCCGCCCCGAGGCGACGCTGGAGGTCATGCCGGTCAGCCGGTAGCCCTCGATCTCCTCGGCGAGCATGCCGTAACCCTGAACGATGAGCCCCGCGAACACGCCGGTGGCGCTGCCGCGCAGCCCGCTGGGGTCAATCCCGGCCCGCTCCAAGGCTTCCCACGACAGTTCGAGCAGCATCCGATGCTGGGGATCCATCGCCAGCGCCTCGCTCGGCGCGATGCCAAAGAAGGCGGGGTCGAAGTCCGCAACCCCGTCGACGAAGCCCCCGGTGTTCACGTAGCACTTGTGACGCGCGTCGGGGTCCGGGTCATACAGGCTCGCCACGTCCCAGCCGCGGTCGGTGGGAAATTCCGAGATCACATCGCGGCCGTCGGCAACCATTTGCCACAGCGTCTCCGGGCTGTCCACGCCACCCGGGAAGCGGCAGGACATACCGACGATCGCGATCGGCTCGTTGGACCGCTCCAGCAGCGCACGGTTGGTGCGCTTCAGGCGCTCAACCTGGACCAGCGCCTTACGCAGCGCTTCGGTCGCATGCTGGAGTTGATCAACCATCACAAACCTCGCCTAACCCTCACCTAAAGACATGTGGCCGCCCTTTACCGCCGGATGCGGTTTTCGCCGAGTGACGGAATTTGCTGCACGAGGCGACGCCGTTTCCCGTTCGACCAGCGCCGTGCTGCTCTCCGACCCAAGAATATTGCTGGTGAGTATGTCCAACTCCGACTGAAATTCAAAACGTCCGCTGCTCCCGCTGTTACGGGAGGACCGGCATGGACGGATGCGCCGCGCCGCGCGATGAATGTGTTATTCCAAGCGCCCGGTGTGGTCGCTGGACCGCGGCGCGCTGTAGACGTGGCCCGATGTCCATGGCGCGACTGTACCCGGCCGGCCATAGCCGGTGGTCAGGCGCATGTCGCGGACTGTGCGGGACTGCATCGGGGCCGGGCCGGACGACGCGGTCACACACCCGCTCGGCGCCATCCGTCGGCGGCCCGGGCGGCTTGGATCAGCGCGTCGCATAACTGGCGTAGCTCGGTGGCCCCGGCACCCTCGTCGACCGCCGTGGCCACGTCCTCGGCGGCGCACCGCACCTGGTAGACCCGATCCGACAGATCTGCGGCATCCTGGGCTGACAACACGACCGCGTCGTCGGCGACCGCTGCCGCGCCGTTGCGGTTCAGCGAGGCCCGTTGCTCATACGCGCGCTGCCTGCACGACTGCCGGCAGTACTGGCGGCGGCGGCCCATGCCCGCATCGGTGACGTCTCGGCCGCACCAGCGACAGGGCTGCGGGTGGGTACGGCGGCTCACGCCAGCCGACTTTAGTCGGGTTTTCCCGGTGATCCCGGTATCATTGATGGTCGCGTCGCGTACGCCGGCTCCGGCCGGGGAACTGCGCAGATCGTCGCAGCGTTTGCTAAATGAAGAGCTAGGAGCCGGAGAGCTCCGAGAAGACCTAAGGAGTAGCAGCCATGGCTGATCGTGTACTGAGAGGCAGTCGCCTCGGGGCCGTGAGCTACGAGACCGACCGCAACCACGACCTTGCGCCGCGTCAGCTCGCGAAGTACCGGACGGAGAACGGCGAGGAGTTCGAGGTTCCGTTCGCCGACGACGCCGAGATTCCCGGCACCTGGCTGTGCCGTAACGGCATGGAAGGCACCCTGATCGAGGGCGACCTGCCCGAGCCGAAGAAGGTGAAGCCGCCGCGCACGCACTGGGACATGCTGCTGGAACGTCGCTCGGTCGAGGAGCTCGAGGAATTGCTCAAGGAGCGGCTCGAGATCATCAAGACCCGCCGCCGGGGCTGACCGGCGAAATCGAGCCTGGCCGGCCGTGCCTAGCTGCGGTTGTCGGCCCTGGTGGGCCGGGCACCCGACCGCCGACCCTGGATACCCCAGCGGGTGACCTTGACCAGTGCTTCGCGGATGTTGGATCCGCTCATCTTGGACACGCCGAGTTCGCGCTCGGTGAAGGTGATGGGCACCTCGGCGATGGTGAACCCGTTGCAGATCGTGCGCCAGGTCAGATCGATCTGGAAGCAGTAGCCCTTGGAGTCGACCCCGTCGAGGTCGATCGCCTCGAGCACCTCGCGGCGATACGCGCGGTAACCGGCCGTGATGTCGTGCACACCGATGCCGAGCGCCAGCCGGGCGTAGGTATTGGCCGTCCAGGACAGGGCCCAGCGCCGCTTGGGCCAGTTGCGGACCGTTCCGCCCTCGACGTAGCGCGACCCGATGGCCAGATCGGCGCCGGCGTCGACGGCGTCCAACAGGCGGTGCAGCTGTTCGGGGGCGTGGCTGCCGTCGGCGTCCATCTCCACCAGCACCGAGTAGTCACGGCTCAACCCCCACGCAAAACCCGCCAGGTACGCCGCGCCCAGGCCGTCCTTGACGGTGCGGTGCATGACGTGCGTGCGGCCGGCGTCGGCCGCCGCCAGCTCCTCGGCGAGCTGACCGGTGCCGTCGGGGCTGCTGTCATCCACCACGAGCAGGTGCACGTGCGGGCAGGCGTCCTTGAGCCGCCGGTGGATGACCGGAAGGTTCTCCAGCTCGTTGTAGGTAGGGATGATCACCAAGACGCGCTGGCTGGGACGGTTGCCTGGGACCTGGGGCGCCGGCTGGCCGGTGGTCATGTAGCTCCTCTGTGTCGCCCGACATCGAATGCAGTGTCGGCCGTCCTGGTCGGACGGGGTGTGGTCAGTCGCCGTCGTCTTCCGGCGTGCGGTGCCGGGAGGCGGGCGCAGTGTCTTCAGTCGCGCTCGTCGGGCGGGGGTTTGTCCGCGGTCGCACCCGCCCTTTCGATCGGCGTGTGAACCGCAGACGTACCGAACGCGGGAACCATCCATTGTGCCGCATCCCGGCCAGGATCACCGCTCCGGCCGCCGCGACCATGACCCACTGCAGCAGCGGCCCCCACTGCGTCGCCGGGGTCAGCCTGGTCTTGAGGCGCACCTGCATGTCCAGATAGGCGGGCTGGAAGAAGTCGGTGCGGGCCAGCTCGCCGCCGTCGGGGGCCACCACCGCGCTGATCCCGGTGGTGCCGGCGACCACGACGTACCGGTCGTGCTCGACGGCACGCACCTTGGCGAATGCGAGCTGCTGCTCGCTCATCCTCTTGTTGAAGGTCGCGTTGTTGGCAGGTACGGCCAACAACTGGGCGCCGCCGAGCACCGCCTTTCTCGGCACGCGGTCGAATATCACCTCCCAGCAGGTGGCGACCCCGACGGGCACGCCCGCGATGTGCACCACGTCGGAACCCTGGCGAGGCACAAAGCTTCCGGCGCGGTCCGCGTAGCCGGACAGGTGCTTGAACAGCCACGGCATCGGCAGGTACTCGCCGAACGGCTGCACGATTGCCTTGTCGTGCCGATCGGCCGGGCCGGTCCCCGGATTCCACACGATCATCGTGTTGGTGTACTTCGGATCCTGCGGCGGGCGCCCCGGCACATCGAGGACGCTGCCGATCAGGATCGGAGCGCCGATGGCAGCCGCGGCCTGCGAAATCTCCTGGGCGGCGTCATTGTCGGAAAGCGGGTCGATGTCCGACGAGTCTTCCGGCCAGATCACGAATTGCGGTTGCGGGGCTGCGCCGGAACGCACGTCCTCGGCCAGCCGCAGGGTTTGCTGGATGTGGTTGTCCAGGACCGCGCGCCGCTGTTCATTGAATTCGAAGCCCAGCCGGGGCACGTTGCCTTGGATGGCCGCGACCGTGACCGATGGCTCGCCACCCGATCCGGTACCGGCGTGGCGCACCTGCGGCCAGACTATGACCGACGCGAACAGCACCAGGCAGATGCAGACGCCGGGCTGCACCACCGCGGGCGGCGCCTGATCGGGATCGTCCGCGCGTCCGTCGGCCGAGCCGGGCGCCGGGTGACCCAAATGCCACCACTTCACGATCTCCAGCGCGATGGCCGTAGCGCTGAAGCCCACGAGCATGATCGCCATCGACAGCAGTGCGACGCCGCCGAGCTGGACCAGCGGCAGGAACGGGCCGTCGGTCTGACCGAATGCCGCCGATCCCCAGGGGAAGCCGCCGAACGGGCCTATCGACTTGAGCCACTCCTGGGCGGCCCACAGCAGCGCGAACCAGAGGGGCCAGCCAGGCAGCCGGCGCACGGTGACAGCGCAGAGGCCGAACAGGGCGGGAAACAGCGCCGACACCGTCGCGAGCGCGATCCACGGGATCGGGCCGACGAGGAGCCCGACCCAGGGCAACAGTGGCAGGTAGAACGCCAGCCCGAACAGGAAGCCGTAACCCAGGCCGCCCGCCGGCGTGGTCGCGGGGTGCGTCAGCACCCACGCCAGCAGCGCGGCGGCCACGACAGCGCCCCACCACCAGTTGAGTGAGGGGAAACTGGCGCAGAACAACAAGCCGCCCGCCACCGCGCAACCCAGCCGGGTCAGGCGGGGCAGCATCGCGGCCTGCGCGGCGGGCAGCCGCGCGATCACCGCGGCGAGCAACCCGGTTACCGCGCCCCGCGCCGAGGTCCCCAGCCGACCGCCCGCCCGCCCGCGCTCCTCGGGAGGCGCGGCGTTCTCGCGCTCGTCGTGCTCGTCGTGCGCTTCTCGCTCGACGTGGACGGCGACGGGCTCGTCGTCGCGCTCCGACTCGGCCTCGTCGCTGATCGGGTCGGAATTTGGCCGCTGAGTCAGGTCCGCGTCCGCCCCATCGGTGCGGTCCGGCCGCCCGTGGCTGCCCGGCCGATCCCTAGCCATGGATGACAGCGCCCCGATGCACCGTTCGCCGGCACCGCGGTAGGGCGTCGCCCGGGTCCAATCGTGGCAGCGCGGGCACGCGCGAACGCGGGTCGGTCGACCAGCGCTGGACGGTGTCACGCGGGGCGTGCACCTCCAGGTCTCCGGCATCCCAGATGGCATATGAGGCCGGGGCTCCCGGCACCAGGGTTCCCGCGTTGCCGTCGCGGACACCGGCCGCCCGCCAGCCCCCGCGGGTGGCCGCTGCGAACGCCGCTCGCGCCGACACCCCGCTGCCCGCGGTGCGGTGGTTGACCGCTGCGCGCACGCTCACCCACGGGTTGAAATCCGTGACCGGAGCGTCGGAACCTAGCGCGAGAGGCACGCCTTGGGATGCTAACAGCGCAAACGGGTTGAGCCGACTGCCTCGCTGGACACCGAGCCGCCGTGCGTACATGCCGTCGGCGCCGCCCCAGAGCGCATCGAAATTGGGCTGCACGCTGGCGATGACGCCCCATCGGCCCAGCTTGGCGGCCTGCTCGGCGCTGACCATCTCGACGTGCTCGAGGCGGTGCCCGCAACCCGCGACGGCGACGGGCCCGAGGTCGGCGACGACGCGCTCGAGAGCACTCACCACCATCGCGACCGCGGCGTCCCCGATGACGTGGAATCCGGCGGTGACTTCGGCCTGGGTGCAAGCCCGAACGTGCGCCTCAGCGGCGTGGGAATCCAGATAGCAGCTCCCGGTGTGATGCGGCGCATCCGCGTACGGCTCGTGCAGCCAGGCAGTGCGCGAACCCACTGCCCCGTCGACGAACAGGTCACCGGCCAGCCCGTGGGCTCCGGTCGCCGCCATCAGCTCGCGCGCCTGGGCGGGGTTGCTCACCGGCTCGCCCCAATAACCGATCACCTCGACGCCGTGGTCGAGGGCCCGCAACTTCAGCCAGTCGTCGATCCCGCCGATCTCGGGCCCGGCGCATTCGTGCACCGCGACGATGCCCGACGCAGCGGCGGCCCGCAGGGCTGCGGCACGGGCTTCGCCGAGCTGATCGGTGGTCAGCCGATCCCGGGCGGCGGCACGCACCAGATGGTGCGCATCCCCGACCAGCGGCCCCTGGGCGCTGAAACCCGCGGCCGCCGGAAGGTCGCCCACCAGCCGTCGCAGGCCAGTCGACGCGAGCGCCGAGTGCACGTCCACGCGGGCCAGGTAGGCGGGCCGGTCACCGAGCACGGCGTCCAGGTCGCCCGTGCTTGGCGGCGCGTTCTCCGGCCACGACGTTTCATCCCAGCCATGCCCCCACACCGGCCGACCGGGGTGGGCGGCGGCGTAGTCGGCGACCATCCGCAGACACTGCGCGTACGAGGCTGCCGGACGCAGGTCCAGCCCGCTGAGCGTCAGCCCGGTCGCGGTGAGATGGATGTGGCTGTCCACGAACCCCGGCGCCACGAAACCGCCCCGGAGGTCTTCGACGTCGGCATCGGGAAACAAGCGGCGGCCGACCTCGTCGGCGCCCAGCCATGCCACGACGCCCTCGCGGACGGCCATCGCGGTCGCGTCGGGCTGGGCCGGGCTGTGCACCCGACCGTTGACCAGCAGGGTTACCGGTGCGGGACTAGCGGTCACTATCGGTCACAGCCCAAAACTACGTGCACCGGCCCAGGTGGCGATACGGCAATCAGATGGTCCCGGCGCCGGCGTCAGCGGCCGTCGAATCGCTGCGGATGCGCCGGCGCCTCGACGTCGCGGACATCGATGACCTCGCCGTCGATGTAGTCGCCGTGGCCACGGCCTGCCTCCGAGTAAGCCCCGCCGGTATACGAGGGTGGGTAAGGCTCCCCGCGGAAGGCGCTCGCGTAACTGAGTCCCGGCATCTGCCGCTGCAACCCGCGCACCGCTCGGGCGGTCAGCCCGGGACCGACGGCCGACCGTACCGGCGGGATGAGCAGCACCAAACCCAGCGCCGTGCTCACCAGGCCGGGCACGAGAACGAGGAGCGTGGCCAGACTGACCAGCACACCGTCGCCGGTAGCGGCGCGTTCTCCGGTCAGACCCGAGCGCAGCTGCCCGATCCGGCGGATGAGGCGCGAACCCGCCAGCGGGGCCACGATCCCCCAGCCGAGCAGAACGGTGGCCAGCAGCACCAGCAGGGTCCAGCCCCACCCGACCGTCGACACCAGCGCGAAGATCACCGCGAGTTCGACGACGGCGTAGATGAGCAACAGCCGCGACACCATGTGAGACCAACGTCCGCGGACCGCGCGCGAGTTCCCGTGGTGCCGGCCGGCGTGATTGCAGTTAGATGACGCTATGACGACGATTCAGATCGATACCCCCGACGGACCGATCGATGCGTTACTGAGCACGCCTTCGGGGCAAGGCCCGTGGCCGGGTGTGGTGGTGATCCACGATGCGATCGGCTACGGGCGAGACAAGCAGTCGATTAACGACCGCATCGCCGCGGCGGGTTATCTGGCCCTCACCCCGAACATGTATGCCCGCGGTGGCCGCATCCGATGCATCTCCCGAGTCATGAAGGAGCTGCAGACCCAGCGCGGCCGCGCCCTCGATGACATCTTGGCCGCGCGCGACCACCTCAAAGCCATGCCCGAATGCTCCGGCCAGGTCGGCATCGCGGGTTTCTGCATGGGCGGCCAGTTCGCTCTTGTCATGTCGCCCAAGGGTTTCGACGCCTCCGCGCCGTTCTATGGCGCTCCTTTGCCCCGCCACCTCGACCAGACGCTCGACGGTGCATGCCCGGTGGTGGCCAGCTTCGGCGGCCGCGACCCGCTGGGCCGGGGCGCGCCCGAGAAGCTGAACAAGACGCTCGCAGCCAAGAACATCACCGCCGATGTGAAGACCTATCCAGGTGTCGGGCACAGCTTCGCCAACGAGCTGCCCGGCCAACCCCTGCTTCGCATCGCCGGTTTCGGCTACGACGCGGACGCCACCGAGGACGCGTGGCGGCGGGTGTTCGCGTTCTTCGGCGAGCATCTGGGAACGGGCGCCGGGTCCTAGTGGGCTAGGGCGCCGCGTTCAGCTTCTGCGACAACACAGTTGCGAAGGTGTGGGTATCGCCGGGCCAGCGCGCCGACACGTAGCCGCCGTCGTCGACGACGAATGCGGACCGCGAGTCGGTCGGCGTATCGCGCGCAATTCCGGAGGTTTTCAGCCGCCAGTGCGGCGAACCGCGGGCGACGTCGCGAAAATCCGCTGGATCTTCAAGCGCGCGTGTGACTTCCGACTGCACCGACATGTACCCGCCGGGTTGGCCCGGTGCCTCGGTGAAGGTCCGGTAGTAGTCGCGATCCCAGAACCGGGTGAATCGGGTGATGCGCCAGGCCAACCGCTCCATTGCCCACGTCAACGCCGTGGTCCTGCGTCCGTACAGGACGGAACGGCCGGTCTTGGGATCGATGCTGCGCGCGGCGAGCAGGACCCCGTGACAGATGGCGGCCACCACCAGCCCGCGGGCGAAGGCCTCCACGACCAGCCGGTGCAGCATGTCGCTGTCGATATAGCTGCGCATTCCGCGGGCGCGGTGCCCACCCGGAAGCAACAGCCCATCGACGCCGTCCAGCGTGGCTTGCGCCCAGGTGAGCGGATGCTGAAACTCATTGGAGCGGAACATGTCCCGATAGGCGTCGCGCCCGGCCTTGTTGGCGCGCAGCGCCAGCCCGATCAGCGGGATGACGCCCAGCAGCGGCAGCGCGGACCAGATATCCAGTCCGCGGCCCGTCACCATGATGTCGTCGGCCACTCCGGGCGTGCCCGTTTCGGTCGCGAAGACCACGCGGTGGCCGTTGCGCGTCAACACGCGCCAGCTGACCGCGACCTCGGTCGGGTCGAAGTCGCGGTCCGGGATCGGGATGAGAACGGTGCCCACGGCGCCCGGGCGGTTACGCCACTTTCAATTCGAGGCCGACGTTGTTGTCCATGCCGCCGCGTAGCTTGCTGAAGAAATTGAACACCTTGCCCACGACGCCGTAGCGCTTGCCGATCGCGTCGTAGACGGCGGCGGTTTCGGACTTGTCGAGAATGGCCGCCGTCCCCTCGACGGCCTCGCTGGTCGGGCGGCCGTTCATGGTGCAGGTGGCCAGCGTGACCCGCGGGGTGTTGCGGATTCGCTTGACCTTCCAGGACTTTTCCTGGGTGATGACCAGAAGCCGGTCCCCGCGCTGCTTGTCCAGCGCGGCCCAGATCGGCGTCGGCTTGGGCTTGCCGTCCTTGGTGAACGTGGTCAGCAGGATGTACTGCGTTTTGGCGAGATCGGCGAAGGTCGGTGTCACCAGAACAACCTACCGCCGCGGCCCCGACGTTGACATTCTCAACGCCTAGCTGCGATAGTCATGGCAGCTTAAACGAAAATGCTATTTTCAATTAAGAGGCAGAGCACCGATCGAAGTGGGCGATAGTGAGCGATCTGAAGAAGCCGCTGGCGTGGTTGCCGTTCACGATCGCCGAGGCGGCCCTGGAGCCGGAGTCGTCGGATAAGCCGAGCAGTCCCGACGTGCTTGCCGCGTGGTCGCACTTCTTGAACCGGCTCAACGACGCCGCGCAGACAGTCGAATTCGAGCAGGCAAGTCGCAATCGGATCGACGCGGCCGCCGGTATTCGCCACCTGCTGGTACTGCTCGCCGCAGGTGTCGACGAGGCGCTGCGGTTCGATCCCGATCCGACACTGCGCGTCCAACGCACGAGCACTGACGACATCGTGACCTGGGGAATGGAGTGCCCGGACTGCCTCTACACCCGTGCCGCGCTGCGTGGCGGGGAGAGCTATCGACTTTTCGGCAACCGCGGCACCGCCCGCTACGTCGGGCTCCAGACGATGAACGGCATCACCGCCATCGCGAACGAGTTGGTCGACGAGCTCGAAACGGATCCTGAGGGCAACTTCGAGGTCGTGCTGTCGACCTCTGAACAACCGGGCAATTGGATGCGTATCGAAGGCGAGCATCCCACGTTGACGGTGCGGCACTTCTTTTACGACTGGGATACCGAGGTGGCATCGTCGCTGCGCATCGAGCGCCTCGGCGACCCGGTGCGAGCTACTACCGGCCCGGTCGATCCCTATTCGGCGGTGACGCGGCAATTGACCGCCCTGGGCGACTTCGTGGCGGACAACCTGGCGTTCTTTCTGCAGTTCGGTTCCGCCGCACCACCCAACGGCTTCCTGCCGCCGATCGACCGGACCGACATCGGCGCCGCCGCGGAGAACCGGCCGGTGATCGGCCGATGGGAGCTGCGCCCGGACGAGGCCCTCATCGTCGAACTGGAGCCACCGCAAGGCATCTACTGGAGCTTCTCGATCGGCAACCCCTGGTGGGAGACGATCCACTACGGGCGCCATCAGTCCAGCCTCAATGCCCATCAGGCCGCAATGGATCCCGATGGTTTGGTCCGTGTGGTGCTGTGTGATCGTGACCCCGGGATCGCCAATTGGCTCGACACGGCCGGCCACAGCAACGGCCCGATCATCATGCGCTGCGTACGGACCGAAACGGCGGCCACACCCACGACACGTGTGGTGCCGTTCGACGAGATCCATTCCGAGTTGCCTGCCGGCACTGCACAAGTCACGCGCGAAGCGCGCGCATCGATCCTCGCGGCCCGGCGCCGCGCGGTGCACGAAAGGTTCGGACGGTGACATTCGATGCCGACGAGTTAGAGGACGGCGCCCGAACCGCGACCGGCCTTGAGGATTTCGGCTCCTGCCACTACCGCGAGGGACTCGAACGCATCGTCGAAGCGCTCAACGCCGAGGCGGACCTCAATGACATCGGGCGAGTCATCCAGCACGCCACCATCAGCAACGCCCTGATCCAACGCCTCAAGGTCGAGGACACCTACCGGCAACACCCGGAGATCGACGACCAGGTGGTCGCCGGCCCCGTCTTCGTCATCGGCCTGCCCCGCACCGGGACCACCGCGCTGAGCCAGCTGGTAGCCGCCGATCCGCAGTTCCGGTCGTTGCGAATGTGGGAATCGCAAGCGCCTACCCCACCGCCGGAGACCGCCACCGAACACAGCGATCCGCGGATCGCGCAGGCCGAGGCCGGCCTGAAGATGCTCGACGACATGTTCCCGTTGATGAAGAGTTTGTACAACTCCGAGGCCACGGCACCCACCGAATGCCAGGACCTGATGGGAATGAGCTTCCGTACCTTCCATTTTGACGGCGCCGTGCGCGCACCCGGCTATCTCGCGTGGTTGATGGGATGCGACATGCGCGGGACGTACATTTTTCATCGGCGGGTGCTGCGGCTGTTGCAATGGCACTGTCCGCCCGTGCTGTGGCATCTCAAGACGCCCGTGCACATGTTCGCCCTTGATGCCCTCGTCGAGGCATACCCCGAAGCCAAATTCCTGTGGAGTCATCGCGATCCGGCCAAAGTGATGGGCTCGGTCTGCAGCCTGATCCGGTATGTGCGGAGCTGGAGCAGCGACCGCGATGACGCCAAGGAGCTCGGCGCCGAGCAAGTCGACAGTTGGGTCGAAGGTGTGCGGCGGGCGATGGAGTTCCGCACCCGGATGGGCGACGACCGATTCGCGGACGTCTCGTTCGCGGACCTGCAAACGGATCCGATTGGTACTCTGCGAGCCGGCTACGACACCCTGGGCTTGCCCTTCACCGATGCCACCCTGGCGTCGGTCAAGCGTTGGGCCGCCGACCACAGGCCCGGCTCCCGCGGCGCACACGACTATGACCTGGCCGACTACGGCCTCACACCCGAAGGCGTTCGCGAGCGGTTTGCCGACTACCTCGCCGCATACGACGCGACCGCGTGAATCCATGAGCACTCCGCGCACGCGGCGACGCGACAAGCTCGGTCCCGACGCGACGGTGCGCCGCGAGATCCTGACAGCCGCATCAACCGTATTGCGAGAGCATGGAATCGGGAAGCTCAGCATCGGCGCGGTATTGGAGAGAGCCGCTCTGGGCACGCGAGCCTTCTATCGGCATTTCGATTCCAAGGACGAATTGGTGGCCGCTCTCTTCCTCGATCTGGCGCACGCGGAGGGACGGCGACTGCGTCGCCGAATGGCTTCTGCCGCCACGGAGGTCGACGCGGTCGCGGCGTGGATCGACGGAAGACTCGACCTGGCATTCGACGCGGACATCAGATCCGACTTGCGTCGCCTGTCGATGGAGGCTCAGTCACAACCCCCCGCAATCGTTCAGCCCGCGTACGCGGAGATGCTCAAGCCGCTCAGCGAGGCGCTGCAGCGTGGTGTGCAGAGCGGGACGTTTCACCGCGTCGATCACATGGCGGACGCCCAGTTCATCCACGGGGTGGTCTGGGCGGGCATCAACCAGCAGTGGGCCACGGGCGATTGCGACCGCACCGATCTCCGCGAACGCATGCTGCAGTTTTGTCTGCGCGGCCTGGGCGTAGAGGCCCGAGAACCGATCGAAGGAGGCTAACGATGGACCTGGGATTTGCCGGATCGACGGCCGTGGTCACCGGTGGCAGCAAGGGCATGGGACTTGCTATCGCCGAAACCCTTGCGGCCGAAGGAGCCAGCGTGGCGGTGATGGCCAGGGGCCGCGAGGCCCTCGACGCCGCCGTCTCGTCGCTGCGCCGGGCGGGCGCTCCGGATGCCGTGGGCGTCAGCGTGGATATGACCGACGCCGAATCCATCGCGGACGGCTTCGCCGCCGTCTCGCAACGCTGGGGGCGACTCAACAGCCTGATCCACACCATCGGACCGGGCGACGGCTATTTCGAGCAGATGGACGACGCACAATGGTACGAGGCGTTCACCCTCGGCACGATGTCGGCCGTCCGATCGATTCGCGCCGCCCTGCCGCTGCTGCGCTCCGCGGACTGGGGTCGCATCGTGACATTGTCCGCGCATTCGATTCAGCGCCAAAACCCGCGGATCATCGCCTACACGGCATCGAAATCGGCGTTGGCGAGTGTCACCAAGAATTTATCGAAAAGCCTTGCTAAGGACGGTATTCTGGTCAACTGCGTGTGTCCAGGAACCATCGTCACCGCGAGTTTCACCGAAGCGCTCAAGGACGTCCTCGCCGCCGACGGCTTCGATGCCACCAATCCGGTCGACGTCATGACCTGGATCGACAACAACTTCCACCAGCCCTGTGACCTCGGCCGCGCCGGGCTACCCGAAGAGGTCGCCTCCCTGACCGCCTACCTGGCGTCGCGGCGCAACGGCTATGTCACCGGCGCGACGGTCAACGTCGACGGCGGATCAGACTTCATCTAGCGGACCCCGTCAGCCTTCCAGGTCGCCCTCGGTTTCCAGCAGCGCCTGCCGCAGCCCATCCAGGGTCTCCGGTTGCGGCTCGGCCCACATGCCGCGCCCGGCCGCCTCGAGTAGCCGTTCGGCCATGCCGTGCAGGGCCCAGGGATTCGATTCCGACATGAATTTCCGGTTCTCCGGGTCCAGCACGTAACGCTCCGTGAGCTGTTCGTACATCCAGTCAGCCATCACCCCGGCGGTCGCGTCGTAGCCGAACAGGTAGTCCACGGTCGCCGCCATCTCGAACGCGCCCTTGTACCCGTGCCGCCGCATCGCCGACATCCAGCGCGGGTTGACGACGCGCGCGCGGAATACCCGGGTGGTCTCCTCCGACAGGGTGCGGGTGCGGATCGCGTCGGGGCGGGTGTTGTCGCCGATATAGGCGGCCGGCGCCTGCCCGGTCAGCGCGCGCACCGTGGCCACCATGCCGCCGTGGTACTGGAAGTAGTCGTCGGAGTCAGCGATGTCGTGTTCGCGGGTGTCGGTGTTCTTGGCGGCCACCGCGATGCGGCGGTACTGCCGGTTCATGTCGTCGACGGCCTCGCGGCCGTCGAGGTCACGGCCGTAGGCGAAGCCGCCCCACGCGGTGTACACGGCGGCGAGGTCGGCGTCGTCACGCCAATTGCGGCTGTCGATTAGCTGTAGCAATCCGGCGCCATACGTGCCTGGTTTGGACCCGAAAATCCTTGTGGTGGAGCGGCGTTGATCGCCGTGCTGAGCCAGATCGGCCCGGGCGTGCGCACGAACGTAGTTCTCCTCGGCGGGCTCGTCGAGTTCGGCGACCAGCCGCACCGCGTCGTCGAGCATCGTCACGACGTGCGGGAAGGCGTCGCGGAAAAACCCCGAGATCCGGACCGTCACGTCGATGCGGGGCCGGCCCAGCTCGGTGGGCGGGATCGGCGCCAGGTCGATGACGCGCCGCGATGCGTCGTCCCATACCGGCCGGACACCGAGCAGGGCTAGGACTTCGGCGATGTCGTCACCGGCGGTGCGCATCGCCGAGGTACCCCATACCGACAACCCGACGGATTGCGGCCACTCCCCGTGATCATCGCGGTACCGGACCAACAGTGAATCGGCAAGCGCGACACCGGCTTCCCAGGCCAACCGGGACGGTACGGCTTTAGGGTCGACCGAGTAGAAGTTGCGCCCCGTTGGCAGTACGTTGACCAGGCCGCGCAGCGGCGACCCGGACGGGCCAGCCGGGATGAACCGGCCATCGAGGGCGCGCAGCACCTGCTCGATTTCGGCGGCGGTGCCGGCGAGCCGCGGCACCACTTCGGTGGCCGCGAATCGCAGCACCGCGGCGACGTCGGCGTCGCCCGTAATCCGTTCGGCCGCATCGGCGTCCCAGCCCGTCGCCTGTAAAGCGGCGATCAGCTCGCGGGCCACCGCCTCGGTCTGATCTACCGTGGTCCGGTCGTCGGTGCCGTCCTCGGCCAGGCCCAGCGCCTGGCGCAATCCGGGCAGGGTGTGCTCGCCGCCGAACAATTGGCGTGCCCGCAGGATCGCCAACACCAGGTCCAGTTCGGCTTCACCCGTTGGCTGCTGCCCCAAAATATGCAAGCCGTCGCGAATCTGGACGTCCTTGATCTCGCACAGCCAGCCGTCGACGTGCAGCAGCATGTCATCGAATGAGTCTTCTTCGGGCCGCTCGGTCAGACCCAGGTCGTGGTCCATCTTCGCGGCCCGCATCAGCGTCCAGATCTGCTGGCGGATGGCGGGCAGCTTTCCGGGATCCAGCGCGGCGACGTTCGCGTGCTCGTCGAGCAACTGCTCCAAACGTGCGATGTCTCCATAGGATTCGGCGCGCGCCATCGGAGGGATGAGGTGGTCGACCAGAACGGCGTGCGCGCGCCTTTTCGCTTGGGTGCCCTCACCGGGATCGTTGACCAGGAATGGGTAGATCATCGGCAGGTTGCCCAGCGCGGCGTCGGGGCCGCAGGCCGCCGACATGCCCAGCGTCTTGCCGGGCAGCCATTCCAGGTTGCCGTGCTTGCCCAGATGGACCACCGCGTGCGACCCGAATCCGGCGTCCAGCCAGTGGTAGGCGGCCAAATAGTGGTGACTCGGCGGCAGGTCCGGGTCGTGATAGATGGCGACCGGGTTCTCCCCGAAGCCGCGGGGCGGCTGCACCATGAGCACCAGGTTTTCCGATTGCATTGCGGCGATGACGATTTCGCCGTCGGGATCGTTGCTGCGGTCCACGAAGAGATTCCCGGGCGCCGGGCCCCAGTGCTCGGTGACCGCATCGGTGAGCTCGGTGGGCAGGGTCGCGAACCATTCGCGGTAATCGTTGGCCGACACCCGGATCGGGTTGCCGGCGAGCTGTCCTTCGGTGAGCCAGTCGGGGTCCTGGCCGCCCCGCTCGATCAGCGCGTGGATCAGGGCGTCGCCGTCGTCCGCCGCTACGCCGGGCAATTCACCCACCCGGTAGCCGTGCTCGCGCATCGCCTGCAGCAGCGCAACCGCGCTGGCCGGCGTGTCCAGTCCGACCGCATTGCCGATGCGAGCGTGTTTGGTGGGATAGGCCGAGAACACCAGGGCTACCCGCTTGTCCGCCGGGGCGATGCGACGCAGCCGCGCGTGGCGTACCGCCAGTCCCGCGACCCGCGCGCAGCGTTCCGGGTCGGCGACATAGGAGATCAGCCCGTCGGAGTCGATCTCCTTGAACGAGAAGGGCACCGTGATGATGCGGCCGTCGAACTCGGGTACCGCCACCTGACTGGCGACGTCGAGCGGGCTCAGGCCGTCGTCGTTGTCGTGCCACTGGGCGCGCGGGCTGGTCAGGCACAGCCCCTGCAGGATCGGAATATCAAGGGCGGCAAGGTGTTCGACGTTCCAGCTGTCGTCATCGCCGCCGGCGGACACCGTGGCCGGCTTCAGTCCCCCGGCCGCCAAAACGGTGACCACCATGGCGTCGGCGTCGCCGAGACGTTGCAGCAGTTCGGGTTCGGCGGTGCGCAGCGACGCGCAGTAGACCGGCATCGGCCGCGCCCCGGCCTCCTCGATGGCCCGGCACAGCGACTCGATGTAGGCGGTGTTGCCGGCCAGGTGCTGCGCGCGGTAGTACAGCACGGCGATCGTCGGGCCGTCGGTATCGGTGGCGTTCGGCGTCGTCAGCTCACCCCACGTCGGCGTCACGACCGGCGGGGTGAAGCCGAACCCGGTCATCAGCACGGTGTCCGAGAGGAAGGCGTGCAGCTGACGCAGGTTGTCCACGCCGCCGTGGGCCAGATAAATGTGTGCCTGCACCGTGATGCCGGCCGCGAGCGTGGACATACGGGTCAGCTCGGCGTCGGCGGCCTGCTCGCCGCTGACCAAAACCGTGGGCACCCCACTGGCGATCACCGTGTCTATGCCGCTTTGCCACGCCCGGTATCCCCCGAGGATTCGCACTACGACGATGGCGACGTCGGCCAGCAGGTCGGGCAGTTCCTCGTCCGACAGCCGCGACGGGTTGGCCCATCGATAGTTCTTGCCGCTGGAACGGGCGCTGATCAGGTCCGTATCGGACGTCGACAGCAGCAGGATGGTCGGCTCAGCCACCCATCATTCGTACCGCAGTGTCGCCGCGATCCGGGCGGCGACCTCTGCAGCCACCTGGCGCGAGTGCTCGCTCGCTCCCGGGACGTAGCGGTCCGTGCGGGCGTCATAGTCGGCGCCGGCGATCGATCCGTGATCGGCAGTCAGTTCGACCACCTCCACCGGCCAGCCAACTTTTTCCAGGCGGGCGGCGAACTCGCGGCTGGCGTTTACCGGCACCGCGTCATCGTTCACACCGTGCAGCAAGGTGAACGGAGCGCCGATATGGTCGGTCGACAGCATGCCGGTCAAGGTCTGACCGGATACGGGGTCGGGGACCATGAAGGCGCCCGCCAGGCAGACCGTATGGGCCAGGGCGAGGTCGAAGCGCGCCGCGTCGAGCGTCAGGCCCGCGGCGGCACACCCACCCAGCGACCACCCGACGAGGACGAGGGTGGCGTCGGTTGCGACGTTGCGGGCGAAGTCGAGCGAATGCAACAGGTCTGCGCGGCCGCCGTCATCGGCGTGCGAGTTCCAATCGGGCGCCACCACCGCGGCACCGTGGTCGGCGAGCATGCCGGCCAGCGGCCGGACGGCGGCGCGGGCGTCGGTCTGCATGCCGTGCCACAGCAAGACCGTGGGTTGCGATGAGTCGCCGAACACGTCGACCAAACGCCCCGGGGCGTACTCCTCCGTCCTCACGGGGACGAGTGTGCCCACGGTGGTGCGGAATCAATCGCACCGAACGTGCATCCGGGGCGAAAAATTCGCGCGAACCTCGCCGTGAATGCACGCTCGGCGCAACACTGTGGTGATGAACGTCTCCGGAAAAACCTTCGCCGTCACCGGCGGTGCCCGCGGGATCGGCCTCGCCATCGCCACCGCCCTGCACGGGCGGGGCGCCAAAGTCGCCATTGGGGACATCGACGAGACGGCCGTGCAGGAGGCGGGTCGCCGGCTGGGGCTGACCGCGTGCCGGGGGCTGGACGTGACGGACCGGCAATCCTTCGCCGGCTTTCTCGACGCCGTCGAAGCCGAGCTGGGGCCCCTTGACGTGCTGGTGAACAACGCGGGGGTGATCGCCGCGGGCAGCGCGGTCGACGAGCCCGACGCCGTCACCCAGCGGGTCCTCGATGTCAACATCGTCGGCGTCATCCTGGGCACCAAGCTGGCCGCCGAGCGGATGCTGCCGCGCGGTCGCGGTCACATCGTGAACATCGGGTCTATGGCCAGCATGCTGCCGTGCGCGGGCATCGCCACCTATTGCGCCACCAAGCACGCCGTGCTCGGGTACACCGACTCGGTTCGCATGGAGAACCGTGGCCGCGGCGTCCACTTCTCGACGATCATGCCGACCCTGACGAACACCGAAATGATCGCGGGTGCCGGACACGCCCGGGGCTTCAAGAACGCCGAGCCGCAAGACGTCGCCCGGGCCGTCGTCGGCGTGATCGCCAAACCCAAACGGCGCGTGGTCGTTCCGCGTGCGATGGGCATCCTGGCGTCGGTGCAGCGACTGATGCCGCAGGGCATGGCAGAGGCGATCGGACGCGCGGCAGGCACCGACCGCGTCTTTACCAGCGACCTCGAAACCGTCAAGCGCCAGGGTTACGCGCGGCGGACCGGAACGTCCTGACCTAGCCCGTCGCTACCCGCTTGCTGCCGAACACGCGTTCCTGCATGGCGGTGTCGCCGAAGGAGTGGGCCCTGACGACCTTGCCGTCGCGGAACTCGAACACGTCGGCTTCGTCGGCGCTCTCGTCGCCGACGCTGACTCGGGTGAGGACGATGACGACGTCGCCGTCAGCCAGGTAGCGCTTCGTCTCGACCTTGGTGGCCTTCTCGGACAGCCGCATGAACAGTTCGGTGAGCTCGTTCTTGCCCCGATACGTCCCGCCAATCATGCTGTTGCCGTTGATGGTCCACTCGGCCGAGTCGCTGAAGACGTCCAGCGCCGCTTCCAGGTCGCCCGCGGTAAACGCCTCGTAGCCCTTCTTGGTGACCTCAATGTTGTTGTTGGACATTTGACTTCCCTTCTCTTCCTTGCGGTTGACTTCGAACCCGTCGTCGACGGGTTCTACACCCGCCGGCCGACCGCCACGGGCTTGAGCGACGCGGCGCAATACCGACGGACGGAACAACCGGGCCGGCGCTTCGAGGGCACGCGGGCCGCCAACAGGCCGCCCATGCTTGCTCCCAACACCACCGCATGACCACCGCGCTGTTCCATGCGTGCTCCTGACCTGGAAGTAATTGCGCAATCGCAGTGTCGTTCGCGGCGTTGCCGGGCGGCTAGCGTAGTCGGCTACTTAACTGCCGCGGCGGCGGTCGTACCGTGTGGTGATGGCCCGCGAGCGCGACACCGACGCCTGCCCGGGTGCGCTGCAGGTGCACCAGGCGGCCGACGGCGCGCTGGTGCGGGTCCGGCTGCCCGGCGGCAGCATCTCCGCCGCCCAGCTGGCGACGCTGGCCGGCGTCGCGACCGAGTTCGGGTCCGGCACGCTCGAGCTGACCGCGCGGGGCAACGTGCAGGTGCGTGGCATCACCGACGTCACGGCCGTCGCTGCGGCCATCGCGGGCGCCGGGCTGTTGCCGTCGCCGACGCACGAGCGGGTCCGCAACATCGTGGCCTCTCCCCTGTCCGGCCGGCTCGGCGGGGAAGCCGACGTGCGCGGATGGGTGAGCGAGCTCGACGCGGCGATCTGCGCCGAGCCCAGCCTCGCGCAGTTGGGGGGCCGGTTCTGGTTCGCCATCGACGACGGCCGCGCCGACGTATCCGGGCTGGGCGCCGATGTCGGGGTGCATGCGCTGGGCGACCGCGTCGCAATGGTGTTGACGGGCCGGGACACCGGCGTGCGGCTGGCCGTCGACGACGCCGTGCCGGCACTGATCGCGCTGGCCGTGCGGTTCGTCGCGAGCCGCGGAAGGGCTTGGCGCGTCAGCGAATTGGCCGACCCCACGGAGCTGCTGCCCGATGCGGACATGAGCGCCGCGCCGTTCCGGCCCGTCACGAAGGGCCCGGTGGGGTGGATCAACCAGCAGGACGGCCGGGTGGCGCTGGGCGCGGCGGTGCCGCTGGGCGTGCTGCCCGCGCGGGTCGCGGAGTTCCTGGCCGCGATCGGGGCCCCGCTGGTGATCACGCCGTGGCGGTCGGTGCTGGTGTGCGATCTCACCGAAGAGGTCGCGGACACCGCGTTGCGGGTGCTGGCACCGTTGGGGCTGGTCTTCGACGAGAACTCCCCCTGGCTGAGCGTCAGCGCCTGCACCGGCAGTCCGGGGTGCGCGCATTCGGCGGCCGACGTGCGGGCCGACGCCGCGCAATCGCTGGATGCCGATTCCACGGTTCATCGTCACTTCGTCGGCTGCGACCGGGCCTGCGGCAGCCCGCTCGCCGGTGAGGTGCTGGTCGCTACCGGAGACGGGTACCGGCTGCTGAGGTCTTAGGGTGAGCGGGTGCTCGACTACATCCGCGACGCGGCGGAGATCTATCGCCAGTCGTTCGCGACGATCCGCGCCGAAGCCGATCTGGCGCGCTTCCCGCCCGACGTGGCGCAGGTGGTGGTCCGGCTGATCCACACCTGCGGGCAGGTCGACGTGGCCGAGCACGTCGCCTTCACCGGTGATGTCGTCGACCGGGTCGGCGCCGCCCTGCGAGGTGGTGCTCCGGTGCTGTGCGATTCGTCGATGGTGGCGGCCGGAATCACCGCCGCGCGATTGCCGGCCGACAACCAGGTGGTGTCGCTGGTGGCCGATCCGCGGGCGGCCGAGCTGGCCGCACGCCGGCAGACCACTCGCTCGGCCGCCGGTGTGGAGCTGTGGGCGGACCGGTTGCCCGGCGCGGTGGTGGCGATCGGCAACGCCCCGACCGCGCTGTTCCGGCTGCTCGAGCTGATCGACGACGGCGTTGCACCGCCGGCCGGGGTGTTGGGCGGGCCGGTGGGTTTCGTCGGATCGGCGCAGTCCAAACAGGAGCTTATCGACAACCCGCGCGGCACGTCGTATCTGGTAGTGCGGGGCCGCAGGGGTGGCAGTGCCATGGCCGCCGCCGCCGTCAACGCGATTGCGAGCGACCGCGAATGACCGCACAGGGCACCGCGCAGAGCGCCTATCGGGGCACGCTCTGGGGCGTCGGGCTGGGTCCCGGTGACCCTGAGTTGGTCACCGTCAAGGCCGCCCGGGTGATCGGTGAGGCCGACGTGGTG
This sequence comes from Mycobacterium sp. NGS58, assembly GCF_059812385.1. NCBI lineage: Bacteria > Bacillati > Actinomycetota > Actinomycetes > Mycobacteriales > Mycobacteriaceae > Mycobacterium > Mycobacterium sp. NGS58. Next base: position 197,906 of record NZ_JCALCO010000005.1, read on the forward strand.
GCCTACCACAGCGCCCGGCACGGCCGCAGCATCGCGCGCGGCATCGCCGAACCGTACCTGCGCCCCGGTCAGATCGAAGAGCACCTGGTCTATCCCGTCACTACCGAGACGACTGACCATCCCGGCGGCTACGCCGGTGCGATCGAGGACTTCTATGTCGAGGCCACGGAGCGCATCGCGGCGCACCTCGACGCCGGTCGCAACGTGGCCCTGCTGGCCGAGGGCGACCCGCTGTTCTACAGCTCCTACATGCATCTGCACACCCGGCTGACCGAACGGTTCGACGCGGTCATCGTGCCCGGCGTGACCTCGGTGAGCGCGGCCTCGGCGGCCATCGCGACGCCGTTGGTGGCCGGCGATGAGGTGCTGTCCGTGCTGCCGGGGACCTTGCCGGTCGAGGAGCTGACCCGCCGCCTCGCCGACGCCGATGCCGCCGTCGTGCTCAAACTCGGGCGTTCGTATCACGCCGTGCGCGAAGCGCTTTCGGCATCAGGACAGCTGGGCGACGCGTTCTACGTGGAACGGGCCAGCACTGCCGGTCAACGCATACTGCCCGCCGCCGACGTCGACGCGGCCGGCGTTCCGTACTTTTCGCTGGCCATGTTGCCGGGCGGCCGGCGTGGGCGGCGCACGCCCCCCACCGGGAGCGTCACCGTGGTCGGGCTGGGGCCTGGCGACATGGACTGGATGACGCCGCAGACCCGGCGGGAGCTTGCCTCGGCCACCGACCTGATCGGCTACGGCGGCTACCTGGATCGCGTCCCGGTTCGCGACGGCCAGCAACGCCACCCCAGCGACAACCGCGACGAACCCGAACGGGCCCGGTTGGCGTGCGAGCTGGCCGAGCAGGGGCATGCCGTGGCGGTGGTGTCGTCGGGAGACCCGGGCGTGTTCGCGATGGCGACCGCGGTGTTGGAAGAGGCCAAAGAATGGCCGGGGGTGCAAGTCCGGGTCATCCCGGCGATGACCGCCGCCCAGGCGGTGGCGAGTCGGGTCGGTGCTCCGCTGGGGCACGACTATGCGGTGATCTCGCTGTCCGACCGCCTCAAGCCGTGGGAAGTGATCTGCACGCGACTGCAGGCCGCCGCGGCCGCCGACCTGGTGCTGGCGATCTACAACCCCGCTTCCAAGACGCGAACCTGGCAAGTCGGCGCGATGCGCGACATATTGTTGGCCCACCGCGAACCCGGCACTCCGGTGGTCATCGGCCGCAACGTGTCCGGTCCCGACGAAAGCGTTCGCGTGGTCAGGCTGGCCGATCTCGATCCCGGCGAGATCGACATGCGCTGTCTGCTGATTGTCGGGTCGTCGCAAACCCAATGGTATTCAAGCGATTCCACCGACCGGGTGTTCACGCCGAGGCGTTACCAGGGTTAGTCGCGGTCCCAGGTGCTTGGCATCATCGGGACGCCGGGGCCGTCGCTTAATCCCTCACGGGTCAGCGTCGCCAACCCGGCGGCTCGCGCGGCATCAGGTTTGGGAGCCGCACCGGCGAATCCGAGCGGACCTGCACTGTCTCCGGAAGGACGGGCGGCGTGCGGATCGTCAGCATCACCGGCCGGAGCCGAATCATCGTCGAAGTCCATGAACTCGTAGCGGTATGCGCGCTCAGTGACGGTCCCTCCGCGGCGCCGGCGCGCCCGGGCTTTCTTCTTGGCCTCAGCCGCCGCGGCCGCGCCCGCTGGTGCGTCGACGTCGTCTGACGACGGTTCCTCCACCTTGCGGCGTGACCGCCCGCTCGCGCTGTCGCGCGCCGACAGTCCCGAAAGTCCCACCGCATAAAGGGCGTTGGACAGGTTCGCTCCGATTCCGTCGGTCGCCGTCGGACCGAAACCGACGCCCGGACCGCCGCCGACCGGTCCACCACCTGGAGCCGTGGCCGTACTTGGCGTCACGCTGGAAACCGGGGCGCTGCTCGCGTTTGCCGGGATACTCGCCGACATGGCCGGCGCCGAAGCCGGCGTGGTCGCCATCGGCGTCGGCGGCACGGTTGCCAACGGCACGCTGGCCGGCAGCGCAACGCCGGCGGCACTCGCAGCACCGGCGACAGCCGCGGCAATGCCGGCACCGGCAGCGGCGACCACCGGAAGAACGGCGAGTAGCAGGACAGGAGCCAGCATTAACGCCGTCTGGACCGCTTGCACCAACGGCCAGACGAGCATCAACGAGTGAAAGGTGAACCAGGCGAGCGCCGTCGCCAGCGTCGGGGTCATGCCCGGGATGTTCATCAGCTGCGCGGCCAGCCCGTTGGCGAACGAAACCGCGTCAATGGGCCAGCCGTCGGGGTATATCTCCTTCCCGAGCGGCCAGAGGACGTTTTGGGTGAAGTTGGACAGTTCCTGCGCAAGCTGGTCCTGCCAGGAGGTGGCGGGAGGAGTCTGGGAAGCGGTATCCGTCGCCGTTGCCTGGACCTCGCCGCCGGGCGTGACGATCTGCGGTGCGGGTGTCGTCGCCGGAACTGCGGCCAGGGCGGATTCACTGACCGCCTGGTAGGTGGTCATCGTCGTGGCGGCTTGCACCCACATGCGCGCGTAGTCGGCTTCGTTCACCGCAATCGGAATCGTGTTGATGCCGAAGAAGTTCGTCGCGACCAGCGCCGCGTGTGTGGCGTGATTGGCGACGAGCTCTGGCATCGTCGGCATCGTGGCCAGCGCCGCCGTGTACCCGCCTGCTGCCGTCTCATGCAGCGCCGCGGCGGTCGTGCTCTTGGCGGAACTCTCCAGCAGCCAGCTCAGATAGGTCGCATGCGCCGCCACGTACTGCTCGGCGCTCGGCCCCTCCCACGCACCGCCCTGCGTGGCGCTCAGGAGTGCGCTGAGCTCCTCCGCCGCCTCGGCGTATTGGGTGCCCATGGAAGACCACGTCGCCGCGGCGGCGAGCAGCGGCCCAGGTCCCGGACCGCTGCTGAGCAACGTCGAGTGCACTTCGGGGGGAAACGCGATCCAGACCGGGGCGGTCATCGTCGGGGGCCTTCAGGCAAAAACACGAATACCTCTTCGGTGGATCATGTAAATGGGCTGGCGATGTCTCTGAGCAGAGGTCGGTTGTCGGCGCCGTTTAGTTCCCCACGAATTCGTTCTGGCGCTAAATCTCGGTGAGTCTTTGCGCGCGGCCGGGCCATGCGCAACGATGCAGGGATGCGGTGTGAGATTGCGCGTGAAGCGCTGTCGGCTCGGTTGGACGGCGAGCGTCCCCAAGTGCTCGCTCAGCAAATCGACGCCCATCTCGAATCCTGCCGCGGTTGCCGCTCCTGGCTGATCGGTGCGGCGGTGCAGACGCGCCGGTTGGCCTCGGTGACCCCCGGCGACGGGCCCGACCTGGTCGAACGAATCATGGCCAGCATCGGCGAGCAACCGACCGGGCACCAGGCCCGGATGCGATGGCTGCGAACGCACTACCGGCGGTGGGGGCTGATCGCCGTCGGCCTTTTCCAGGTGGCGATTGCCGCCGCTCAGATCAGCGGCATCGATTTCGGCATGGTGTCCGGTCATATGCACGGCGCGATGTCCGGTGAACACCTGATGCACGAGTCGACGGCATGGTTGCTGGCTTTGGGTCTGGCCATGATCGCCGCCGGCGTCTGGCCCGCCTCCGCGTCGGGGGTGGCCGCGATCACCGGTGTGTATTCGCTTGCGTTGCTGGGTTATGTGATCATCGACGCCTTTGACGGCGAGGTCACCGCCACCCGCATCGCCAGCCACATGCCGCTCCTGCTAGGACTGGCGTTCGCGTTGCTGGTGGCGCGCGAACGAGTGGGCTCGCACCGACGGCACGGCTCCGATGCCTCGGATGAGGCCGATTTCCCCGCGTGGGCGGCGGACTCAGCCGGTGGTCGGCGGCGCGGGCACCTGAGGCCCATCAATCACGCGGCCGTCGACCCGACGGAATCTTCTACGACGTGTCGTCGTAGAATCGGAAAACCCGCACAACGAAGGTGGTTGGGCATGACCGCGCCGAGTGACGACGAGGCCGTAACCGAGCTCGCGTTGTCGGCCGCGCGCGGAAACCCACGAGCGCTCGAGTCGTTCATCAAAGCCACCCAGCAAGACGTGTGGCGGTTCGTCGCCTATCTGTCGGATACCGGCAACGCCGACGATCTGACTCAGGAGACCTTCCTGCGCGCCATCGGCGCCATCGAGCGATTCTCCGGGCGCTCCAGTGCGCGGACCTGGCTACTCTCGATCGCCCGCCGCGTAGTGGCCGACCATATTCGCCACCTCCAGTCGCGGCCCCGCGCCGCCCTGGGCGCCGATCCTGAACATGTGGCGCGCGGGGACCGTCACGCCCGGGGATTCGAGGACCTGGTCGAGGTGACCGCGATGATCGCCACCCTCAATGCCGAACAGCGCGAAGCGCTTTTGCTCACCCAGCTGCTGGGCCTGCCCTACGCCGACGCGGCCGAGGTCTGCGGCTGCCCGGTCGGCACCATTCGCTCCCGCGTTGCGCGCGCCCGCGATGCGCTGCTGGCCGATGGCGAGCGCGGCCACCTAACCGGCTAGCGCGCCCACCCATGCGGCGGCCTCGGCCACAGTGCCGGCGGTCAACACCCCAGCGGGTAGCGGCGGCCGCGCCACCATCACCACCGGAACCTCCAGCGCCGCAGCCGCATCCAGCTTCGCGCGCGTCATGTCCCCACCGCTGTTCTTGGTGACCAGTGCATCGATGCGGTGGGCGCGCAACAGCGCGAACTCGTCGTCGTAGCGATACGGTCCGCGAGAGAGCACCACCCGGTGCCGACGGGGCAGCGCGGAGGCATTCGGGTCGGTGACCGCTCGGATCAGAAACCACGCGTCGCTGCCGGCGAAGGCTCCCACGCCCGAGCGGCCAGTGGTGAGAAAAATTCGCGAATACCCTTGCCGTGCAACGGTTTCAGCGGCAGAGGCGTCCGACTCGACGACGATAGCGGTGCCGGGATCCCAGGCCGGGCGGGCGAGGATCAGATGCGGGATCCGCAGTTCGCCGCACGCGGCGGCGGCATGCGCCGTCATGGTGGCCGCGAACGGGTGGGTTGCATCGACGAGGGCGTCGATGCGTTCGTCGTGCAGCCAGCGCCGTAACCCGTCGACGCCACCGAAGCCGCCGATGCGCACGGGGCCGACCGGCAGGGCCGGATCCGGAACGCGGCCCGCCAGGGAGCTGATGATGTCGATGCGCGGGTGCAGGGATTTCGCCAGGGCGCGCGCCTCGCCGGTGCCACCGAGCAGCAGTACACGCATCAATGCCTGCTCCCCCGGGCGCGCCCGGTCGAGTACAGGTAGCTGTCGGTGAAACCTCCGGCCGTCAACGCGTCGCCGACGACAATGACGGCGGTCTTGGTGATGCCGGCCTGATGCATCTGTCCGGCGATGTCGGCGAGCGTGCCGCGCAGCACCGCCTCTTGCGGCCAGCTCGCGAAAGCCACTACGGCCGCTGGTGTTTCGGGGCGGTAGCCGCCTTCGAGAAGTTGCGGGACGATAGCATCGATCTGGGCGGCGGCCAGGTGCAGGACGAGGGTCGAGCCCGATCGCGCCAACGTCTTCAGGTCTTCGCCGGACGGCATGGCCGTCGACAGGGTCGCCACCCGAGTCAGCGTCACCGTCTGCGCCACCCCGGGAACCGTGAGCTCGCGCTTCAGAGCGGCCGCCGCCGCGGCGAATGCCGGTACGCCGGGCACGATCTCGTAGTCGATGCCAACAGTGTCGAGGCGTCGGCACTGTTCGGCCAGCGCGCTGTAGAGCGACGGATCGCCGGAATGCAGCCGCGCCACGTCCAGGCCTGCGGCGTGCGCCTCGGCGATCTCGGTGATGATCTGCTCCAACGTCAGGGGGCCGGTGTCAACGACTTTCGCGCCCGGCGGGCACAACGCCAGCAGGTCGTCAGGCATGATCGATCCGGCGTAGAGGCACACCCGGCAAGTCTGCAGGAGCCGCTGGCCGCGCACCGTGATGAGGTCGGCCGCGCCCGGGCCCGCGCCGATGAAATACACCGTCATTTGGTCACCGCCCACTGCGTGACCGGATACTGCGGGCGCCAGCCGGTGAAGCCGCCCAGCGGCTCGCCGTGATAGTGCTGGAAGCGCCGCAGCTGGCCACCCAGACGCTGATGCGCCTGCGCCAGAACGGCTTCCGACTCGGCCGTGACCGCGTTGACGACGAGCCGACCGTCGGGGGGCAGGTTGTCCCAGCAGGCGTCGAGCAGGCCGGATTGGGTCACTCCGCCGCCGATGAAGATCGCCGACGGCGGCTCGGCAGCGTCGAAGGCGTCGGGGGCGGCGCCATGCACATCGATGTCGACCCCGAACGCCGCGGCGTTGGCTTCGAGGTGGCGCCGGCGCTCTTGGTTGCGCTCGAATACCACTGCGCTGCAACCTCGTCCGCGCAGGCACCATTCGACGCTGATGCTGCCCGAGCCCGCGCCGATGTCCCACAATCGCTCCCCGGGGCGCGGCGCCAGGGCGGCCAGCGTCACCGCGCGGATGCCTTGTTTGGTGATCTGCCCATCATGGGTGAAGGCGTCGTCGGGCAGGGGTGACACCCGTTCGTCGGGCAGGTAGCGCACGGCGATCACGTTGAGGTCGTCCAGGTCTCGCTCCTTGGCCCAATCGCGCGCCGTGCCGTCGCGGCGGTGCTCATCTGGGGCGCCCAGTCGTTCGAGAACGGTGAACTCTGAATCGCCACGACCGTAGGCGGTGAGCAGCGCGGCGAGTTCGGTTGGCGTGGAGTTGCTTTGCGACAGCACGATCGCCTGACCGCCGCGACGCACTGCGGTGTGCGGCGGTGCGGTGACCAGACTGATCACCTCGGTGTCGTGGACGTTCCAGCCCATCCGCGCACACGCCAGCGTCACCGACGACACGTGCGGCAGCACCCTGACGTTGTCGCGGCCGTGCAGGCGGATCAGGGTGCCGCCGATCCCGTGCAGCAGCGGATCGCCGCTGGCCACCACGTGCACGTCACCCGATTGCTCGTCGAGCAGCGTCTGCAGCGCGGGCAACATCGGCGACGGCCACTGGCGCCGCGGCGCGGGCACCGTGTCGTCGAGCAGGTCGAGTTGTCGTTTGGATCCGTAAATCACTGCGGCGCGTCGTATTTCGGCGAGTGACGCCCCGCCGAGCCCGGCCATGCCGTCGGCGCCGATGCCGACCACGATGATCATGAGCGCCACTCCTCATCGCCTGGCCCCGCATCGTCAGCGGCCCGGATCATCGCGGCATCCTGCGCCAGACGAACTGCGGCAGCAGCCGCATCACAGCGGCCGCGGGCCCCAGCGCCCACGGGATCCACACCGTGCGGCGGCCTTTCGCCAACGCGCGCGCGGTCGCGGCGGCCACCTGCGCGGGCGTGCTCGGCAGCGGCGCGGGCGTCATGCCCTCCGTCATACGCCCGATGACGAATCCCGGCCGGACGATCAGCAGCCGAACCCCGGTCTCGTGCAGCGCGTCGGCCAGGCCACTGGCAAAGCCGTCCAAGCCGGCCTTGGCCGAGCCGTAGACGTAGTTGGCGCGGCGCACCCGTGCGCCGGCGATCGATGAGAACACCACCAATCGGCCCCTGTCAGCGTTGCGCATGGCGGCGGCCAGGTGGGTGAGCAAGCTGACCTGGGCGAGGAAATCGGTGTGCACGACGGCGACCGCGTGCGCGGCGTCGGTTTCGGCGCGGGCCTGATCGCCCAGGATTCCGAAAGCCAGCACCGCCGTGCCGATGGGCCCGTGGTCGGCGACGATCGAGGCGATCAGCGGACCGTGCGAGGCCAGGTCGTCGGCGTCGAATTCTCTGGTGTCGACCGCCGTGGCGCCGGCGGCTTTGAGCGCGCTGACCTGGTCAGCGAGCCGGTCGGCCTGCCGGGCGCCCAGCACGACCGTCGCGCCCGGGGCGAGCAGTCGTGCCAGCTCGACCCCGATCTCGCTGCGGCCGCCCAGGATTAGTACTGGTCCTGCGCCCGTGTCGTCCACGGCTGCGATTATCACCTGCGCTAGCGTTGGCGATGATGGCGAATACCACTACCCGGCTCACCGACGACGCGTTGGCGTTCCTGTCGGAACGGCATCTGGCCATGCTGACCACGCTGCGAGCCGACAATTCGCCGCACGTGGTGGCGGTCGGTTTCACCTTCGACCCCAAGACGCACATTGCGCGGGTGATCACCACCGGGGGTTCGCAGAAGGCGGTCAACGCCGATCGCGGCGGACTGGCCGTGCTCAGCCAGGTCGACGGCGCGCGGTGGCTGTCGCTGGAAGGCCGTTCCAAGGTCAACAACAACGGCGATGCGGTGCGCGATGCCGAGCTGCGTTACGCCCAGCGCTACCGCACGCCGCGGCCCAACCCACGCCGGGTGGTCATCGAGGTTCAGATCGAGCGGGTGCTGGGGTCGTCGGACCTTCTGGACCGCAGCGGGTAGCGCGATTAGCGCTCCGTTCGGTGTTGGTTCGCCTGCGCGCCGCATGGCTTCCGGGTTGACGAAGGTTCCAACCGACACATCAGCCGATCTCGGGCAACGCTTCTTCGGGCAATTCTGGACGCTTTTTATGGAAACGGACAGTCGGATGTCCATGAGTCGTGGCGTTCGACCCCCGCTTACACAGGGGTCCCGCGATTGTTGCCAGGTTGTTGCAAGAGCAGGTCGTCATGCTCATGCCGACGGCAAGCTTCAACGAATCTGACTGCGGCCGCCCTGTCTTCTAGGAACTGGTGATATTGGTCAGGAGTGAGCTCATAATATTCTTCGTAGTCGACAATCCCATTGCTCACCGGAATCGACGCGTAGTAGCGCCCCGACATCGATTCGATGCCGATCGAATATCTGTCCTCTCGAGAAAAATAGGTGTCATCAAACTTCATAACGCTTCTTTCCACTCGAAGACCTCAGTGACAGTGTAGTGCTCCGGTTTCATCGATCCACCATCGACAACACCCTCCGACAAGCCATTGGGCAATAGACCACCGGGTACCCATTGTTCGTTGGCGCCGACCTCATTGCCCGACGGCATTCGCAGATTGAAGTCATGAGGATCGGAGATATCTACCCTGACAATCTTATTCGAGTCCAAAAACCCTTGAGGTAATCCGAGCTCGGTTTCCATTGCTCGCAGGTCACCTCCCGTGGCGGCCGTCATTGCATCGGCTTCATGTTTGGGCATCACAAAAGAGGTTCCATCCCGCTGTGCGATACCGTATTTCTCGAGATTGCCTTCCGGCATAAATCGAGTTGCACCGCCGTCAAACTTTTGCAAATGACGTTCAATATATTGTGACGACAAGTATTCCGATGGGTCGGGACGCGCGCCTTTCGGCATCGCGATTACTTCGTCGCGCGTCTCCGCGGTGAGTCCGTCCGCCTTCCCGTCGCCGCCGTGCGAAGCATCTTCATCCTCAGGTCCCTGAGGCGAATCGTGATGGCCTCGCGGGCGGTGGTGCTTGTCCTCCTTGGTCGGATCGCCGTCACCATCCCCATGCCCTTTCCCACCATCTGGCAGCTCTCCCGGCGCGTGCTCACCCGGAGGAACGCCCTCGCCGGGCCCGTGCCAGCCACTGCCCGACATTGGCGTTCCGGCGGGGTGGCCATTCAATGGCGCGAAATGAAAGGGCGCCGGAGTCGTCGGCGCCGGTGAGTGAGCAGCAAAACGCGGGGCGTTACTGGGAAATTCGCTAAACGACAAGGGCGGCGAGTGGTCGAACGCTTGCGGAAGTGCGGATGGCACGCGCTCGCCGGCAGCGGTCGGCACTGCCGCGGCAGGCGAACCGGCGGCCGGAGCCCAGGCAGGCTGCGGCCCCTCGTGCGGACCATTCGCCGGCTCATGCGGTCCGTCCGCCGGGACCGAAGCCGGTTCATGCGGACCGCCGTGCGGAACGCCCACCGGCTCATGCGGTCCCTCCGCGGGCACCGAAACCGGATCATGCGGACCGCCATGGACCGCCGGTGTCGGTGGCGGCGCGATCGCCGGGTCGAAAGGTCGGCCCGCAGCGGCAGCCCTCGCGGTCTCGGACAACGGCGGCCCCGGCGCTGTCGTCGGCGACTGTGGCGAGCCAGGGACTCCGTCGGCCGGGCGCGGCGCCGCCTCGATCGGCAGCGCAATCGGCTTGCCGGGCAGCAATGCCACGGGACTGCCACTCGTAGGAGGCTTGATCTCGGGCAAATCCTTCGTGACGCCCTCGAGGTTTTTGGGGAGTTCGGCACTCGCCTTCGTGATGTCAGTCAGCGTTCCCCGAGCGCGTGCGGTGCCGCTAAGGCCTTCGCCCGCTTTCGTGCCGGCACTTCCGGCGGCCTCCGCCTCCGCCTCGGCGCCGCGTGCGGCCGCACGGGTACCGTCCGCGGCCGCGTCGGCTTCACCGGCCCCGGGTAGAAACAGCGTGGCAACGTCGAACAGGTTCTCGCCCGCGCCCAATCCCGGTCGAGCTCCGCTCCAATCCTTTTCGTGCACAATGCCTTTCAATTCTTGGATCCTCGCGTCCGCGAATTCCTGGGGGTGGAGGGGCGCGTTGAACAAACTTCCCTTCCATGCGCTCTTCCCCAGGCCGGTCCAGGTGGCGGCCGCGCCTTGGGGATCGACGAAGAACCAATGCGGACTCAGGTCGGCGAAGCCTAATGCCATCTCGACCGCGCCCTTGAGAACACCTTCGTGGGCATTTATCCAGGTGTCGAATGCGGTCGCGACCGGATTACCGACGTCGTCTCCCAAAAATTGGGTGAGCCCGCGACGCGCGTACTTTTCGCACGTGACGATCTCGCGATCGGCCGCTTGCATGAGCAGTCTGATCCCCTGCTCGCAGGCCCGGGCCTCGTGTCCAAGGTGGCCCAGTACGTCGTTGATGTCCTTGGCGATCTTCTTGATCTCGTCCCACGCGTCACCGTCGATGATGAGCATGATGTCGTGACCGATGTCGCCGAGGGATCCGAGTCGGTGCAACAGATCCCGGATCGCGTGTTGGGCGTGGTCGACCCTGCCCGCAAACGTGTCGATGACGGTGGCCAACTTCTTGCACTGCACACCGATAGTCGCTGCGGCAGAGCCTATTTCGTTCAGAGCGTTGTCGATCTTGACGCCTTCGGGCAGGTGTTGAGTATCCAGCAGCGTCTTCGACGCGTTGAGAGATCTTTGAACCCCTTCGACCGCCGCGGCGAAGTCGCGCCAACGAGATGCGGCCGCGCGCAGACCCGCCACATCACCGTCGGGCCACAATTCAAGGACGAGCGACTCCACGATCGACCACAGCAGCGGCGGTGGCTCGCCGGGGCCCACCGTTCCAGGGGGACCGGGCGGGCCAAGTTCAACCGGCGGCGACGGTGCCTCCAGCACACCGCCAGCGCCACCGAGCGTCGAGGCCACTTCGGCCTTCGAATAGTTCGATGCGCCTTGCTGGATGAGAGCCCCGCATTTGAGGCACGCGTTCACGGCAGCGGCCGCCGCCTTCAGCAGCGACTTGGCGGCGTCTTGATACGCCAGACCGAACACCTCGCCGGCGCGGTCCACGCCCGTGTGGGCCGAAAAGCCCGCGGCCAAGACCGTCAGATTCGCGGACAGGCCACCGCCGGCGGCGGACACTGCACTACCCGCGGCGTACAACGCCTCCGGATCGACAGCCAAGGGAGCCACGCGCGGAATTTTCGCCCAGTCCGCCCGTCGCCGCTATTCACCCAGAGACCGCTCCGTCAAGCCGGCTACGATCACCTAGCGCGACAACTCATGCATCGACAGCCGCTCCGGCCGTCAACGTGATGCGGTGGCGCCCGGGCGACATGGTGACGATCGGCCCGGCCGGCTCCCCATCGACCTGCACGACAGCCCCGGCGCGCAGGCCACCGAGCGTGATCTGGGTGACGACATCGGTGGCCACCGTGATGGTCGACGACGGCAACGCGGCCAGACCGGCGCGCGCGACATCGACCCTCAGACTCCCAATCCCGTTGAGGCGCAACGTCAGATATGGCAGCGGGCCGACGGGCCGTCCCACCTGCCAGTCCAGTTCGCTGTACAGCCCGGGCGTCGGCTCGAAGTGTGGGATGAAACCACGATGATGCCTGACGGTATGCGTGGGGTCCGGCCGCGCGTACGAGCGCGCGTCGACTTCCGCGACGGCCCCGCGCCGCGCGGTCACCTCGGGATCGGCGGCCAACTCCGACAACCACCACACCTGGTGCGGTCCGATACCCAGATCGGCGCGCACCAGCTGCGGATACCAGGCGAAGGTGATGTGTCCCGGATCCGCTTGGCGCAGAGCGGTTCCCATGTGGGAAATCGGATCCTCGAACTTGTCCTGGAACACCCAGGCGATGTGATCCTCGAGCGGGTAGACACTGAACCGGTGGCGGTAACCCAGCCGGTCCAACTCCAGCACCTGCTCGGCGGCCGAGGCGAACGGCACCAGCTCGTCAAGTAGCCCATGGGCGATGACATAGGGCAGCCATCGGGCGTTCACCAACAGCTTCCAGGTGTCACCCTCACGGGCACAGGGCGTGTCGAGATCGAGGTCGGCGGGGATGTCGACGTCGGGCAGCAGCCGGACCCCGCATGTCGGGGGTCCCGCCAGCACCACCGCTTGCGAGAACACCTGCGGATAACTCAACCCCAGCTTGTACGTCGCATAGCCGCCCATCGAATAGCCAGAAATCACAGTGCGATTGGGATCAGTGCCCAGTTGCTCGGCAACCCGCGCCCACACTTCCCAGACGTCGAGTTCACCGGTGTCGAAATACCAGGTCGACGGCCCCCGGGCCAGCGGCGTGACCACCACCGAGTCGCGGCCCTCGCACACCTCGTGCAACAGTCGCGGGTCGATCGCGGCGAACTGGCTCTGCCCGAGTGAAAGGGAGTGCAGCAGCAGGGTCAGCGGCAGCGTGCGACCCGGTGCATAGCTCGACGGCAAGCAGATCGAATACGGCTGTACCCGGCCGAGGAATTGCGGCTTGGTGCTCAAGATGTCGTTGGCGGCCCAACCTTGTTCCAGACCCTGCCCGAGCTCGATCGAAGATACGTACCACCGGGTGGAAGGGCCGGTGATCAGCGGCTCGGGAGCGGTTTCGCGGGCCGCCAGCTGAGCCCACGGCACCGTCAGCGCGAACTCGGAGACGTCGCCAGTTGTCAGAGCGGCGGCCTGGGCGGCATCCGACCAGAAATTCAGGTGCGGCGGCTCCTGCTCGTTGGTTCGGAATGCCACGTTGTAGACGTTGGCTTGGCCGGGCAGCGCACCGTGCAGGGCCGGCACGTCGGCGAATCCGTCCCCCGCCGTGTTGGCCAAGCCTGCGGCCAGGCGGACCGTCCAGCTCCCGGTGGGTTCGGCGAGCGACCGCGGGACCTGCGCCACGAACGACCGCGACTGCATGTCGACACTGTGCTCGACCGGCGTCCTGACCTGGGTCGTCAGGTCGATCAACGCGGCACCACTCCCCGCGACCAGCAGGGCCATGTCGATGCCCTTTGACCGCACGCCGGCTCCGGCGGGCCACTGCTCGTCCGCCGTTCGGGCCGGGTCGGTGTCGAAGGTGAACAGCGCGATGGGCACCGAGGCGTCCAGCAGCGTGTTCCAGTCGATCCGCCACCAGGTGTGGGTCTCGGTGAGCCCGATGGCGACCCGGAAGATGTCGGCGCCGTTGCCGGCCGCCGGCCCGTCCGGGTAGACGTAGGTTCCGCGCGGCGGCGCCTGAATCTTCAGGTCGCCGATCGGGATGCCCGTCGCGCCGTGGTCGTCGTAGAGGAAGTCGGTCCAGAACAAGGCACCGTCGGCCACTCGGCCCGCGCCGCAGGTGCGCGGGAACCGTTCGCCGAATGGCCATCCCGCCGGCACGGGAAGCTCGGGCTCGGGGCGCCGCGCGGCCGGCGGCACCCCCTCGGGCATGCCGTCGACCACGATGAGCTCGGCCGGCGGAGCCGGTGCCGGCGTTGGCGCCGGTGCGTTGGAGTGCAAGACCGCGTCGACCACGTGGCGTGCAAGGCGAATCGGAAGCAGCGGGAGATCCAGGATTGACACCACCCCCAACCTACGCGGAACTCGGGGCGCGCCCGTTAAGGCACCGGCACCACGATGAGTTCGTGCGGACGATTGTTGACGGGTGAGGCACCGTCCGCGGTCACGACGACGATGTCCTCGATGCGAGCACCCCAACGGCCCGGGAAATAAATCCCCGGCTCGATCGAAAAGGCCATGCCCTCGGCCAGCGGCAGATCGTTTCCGGCGACGATGTAGGGCTCTTCGTGTACCGACAGCCCGATACCGTGCCCGGTCCGGTGCACGAAATATTCGGCAAGCCCTTCGGCGGCCAGCACGTCGCGGGCGGCAGCGTCGACCTGCTCGGCCGTCACCCCGGGACGTACCGCATCACACGCCGCGCGCTGGGCGCGTTGCAGCACCGAATACTGTTGGGCTGTCTTGGAATTCGGCTCGCCGAGGCTGTAGGTGCGGGTGGAATCGGAATTGTAGCCGGGTTCGTAACAGCCGCCGATATCGACGACGACGATGTCTCCAGCCTGCAGCTCGCGATCCGAATATCCGTGGTGCGGATTGGCGCCATGCGGCCCAGATCCGACGATGATGAACGCTACCTCCGAATGCCCTTCGGCCACAATGGCATCCGCGATGTCGGCGGCGACGTCGGCCTCGGTGCGGCCCGGAACCAGAAACTCCGGCACCCGGGCGTGCACCCGATCGATGGCCGCACCTGCCTTGCGTAACGCGTCGACCTCGCACTCTTCCTTGACCATCCGCAGGGTGCGCAGCACGTCGGTGGCCAGGACCGGCAACACGCCGAGCACGCCGGCCAGCGGCAGCAGGTGCAACGCCGGCATCGCATCGGTAACTGCGGTCGCGGCGGGGGCACCGCCGAGCGCGGAGCCCACAAGATCGTAAGGGTTCTCGCCGTCGACCCAATCCCGCACCGCCAGGCCGAGTTCGGCGATAGCAGACCCTTTGAGCGAGGCCAGCTCCAGCCGCGGCACCACCACCGTCGGATCGCCCGACGCGGGCAACACCAGCGCGGTGAACCGCTCCAGTGTTTGCGCGCGCGACCCGACGAGGTAGCGCAGGTCATAGCCCGGGGTGATGACCAGCCCGGCCAGGCCCTCGCTGGCGGCCGCGGCGGCGGCCGTCGCCAGCCGGCGTTCGTACACTGCTGCGTCGAAGCGGTGAGACTCCATGGCAGCCAGGCTAATGCTCGCTTGCGCATCGTCTCACGGCGGCGTGAGACCATAACCGGCATGCCAGCACCCCGCTCGCCGCTCGTCCTGCTCGACGGCGCCAGCATGTGGTTCCGCTCGTATTTCGGGGTGCCGTCTTCGATCACCGCTCCCGACGGCCGGCCCGTCAACGCCGTTCGCGGCTTCATCGACTCCATGGCCGTGGTGATCACCCAGCAGCGGCCGGGCCGTCTGGCCGTTTGCCTGGACCTCGATTGGCGCCCTCAGTTCCGCGTGGACCTCGTCCCCTCCTATAAGGCCCACCGCGTGGCCGAAGTGGAGCCGCAGGACGAGCCCGACATCGAGGAGGTCCCGGACGACCTGACGCCCCAGATCGACATGATCGCCGAACTCCTTGACGCGTTCGGTATTCCGACGGCCGGCGCGCAGGGCTTCGAGGCAGACGACGTGCTGGGCACCCTGGCGGCCCGGGAACGCAAGAATCCGGTGGTGGTGGTCAGCGGGGATCGCGACCTGCTGCAGGTGGTGTCCGACGATCCCGTCCCGGTTCGGGTGCTCTACCTCGGCCGCGGGCTCAGCAAGGCCACGTTGTTCGGGCCCGACGAGGTGGCCGAACACTATGGCGTGCCGGTGGATAGGGCCGGCCCCGCCTACGCCGAACTCGCGTTGCTGCGTGGCGATCCGTCCGACGGCTTGCCCGGTGTCCCGGGCGTCGGTGAGAAGACGGCGGCGACGCTGCTGGCCCAGCACGGCTCGCTGGAACAGATCCTGGCCGCCGCCCACGACCCCAAGTCGAAGATGGCGAAGGGCGTGCGCACGAAGTTGCTGGCCGCGCTGGATTACATCGAGGCGGCCGGCAAAGTGGTGCGGGTGGCCGCGGACGCTCCCGTGATGTTCTCCACGGCCAGCGACGAACTGCCGCTGGTCGCCGCCGATCCGCGGCGCACCGCCGAACTGGCAACCCAGCTGGGTGTCGGCTCGTCGATCAGCCGCCTGCAGAAAGCGCTGGACGGGCTGGAAAACTGACGAGCCCGCCGACTACTGCGGCCGCCCGACCTCGTAGGTGCCCTTGTTGTCCTGGAACGTCACGGTCACGTGTTTGGGCGCGCCGTCGATGCTGACGTCGCAGTCGAACGTGGCGCCCTTTTTCACCGTCGGGTTTTGACCGTGGTTGCACTTGACGTTCTGGACGTTCTTCGCGCCGTAGCCGTTGGTTTCGTCGCTGAGGACCTGCTGGACCCCCGCCTGCGCCTTATTGACGTCCAACTTGGTGGTGACGAAGAACCCGGGCTGCCAGAAGCCCAGCACCAGCACGACCGCGATGAGCAGAAAGGCGATCGCGCCGCCCACGCCGGCGATGAGCCCGACCGGCCGATTCTTGCCCGGTTGCTCGTAACCGGGGTACTGCGGCGGGTACTGGCCCGGCTGCCCGTACTGGCCGGGCTGGGGATACTGCCCGGGCTGCGGGTACTGGCCCGGCTGGCCATACTGCCCCGGCTGGGCGTATTGCCCCGGCTGCCCGTATTGGCCGGGCTGACCGTACTGCCCGGGCTGCGCGTAGCCCGGCTGCTGCTGCGGGTACTGCTGCGGGTACGCCGGCTCGGCCGGCTGTTGGTACTGCGGGTAGTCGGCGGGCGGCGTGTACGCCGGGGCCTGCCACGACGTCTCCTGGTTCGACTGATCCTGCCCCCAGGTCGGTGCCACCTGAGTTTGGTCCGACGAGTGATCGCTACCTTGACCTTGACCGGGCGGCTGCCACTGCTGGTCCGATCCCTGCGGTCCGCTCATCTTTCTCCCTCAGCCTGTGTGTCTTGGCATGCTATCGGCGCTTAACGGTAGCTCCGGCCCAGCCTACCCGGCGTCAACTGCGACGACGCCGCGCCGAATGTCATTGATAGCGCGCTTGGCGGTGGACCGTAATTCGGGGTCTGGAGCAGCGTTGCGCACCTGGTCCAGCAGGTCGAGAACCTGGCGGCACCAGCGCACGAAATCCCCCGCGAGCAGGGGTGATCCGGTGCCGGCCGGGTCGGCCGCCGCCAGTGCCGCGGCAAGGTCTCCGGTCCTGGCCCAGCGGTAGATGACATTGACGAAGCCGTCGTCCGGTTCGCGGCTCGGGGCGATTCGGTGCGTTTGCTCATCGGCGCGCAACGCCATTGACAGCCGCGACGTCTGCTGCAGCGCCTGCCGCACTTGCTGGGTGGGCGCGTCGGCCGCAAAGGCCGCCCCCGGCCCCTCCCCGCCCCGGGTTTCGTACAGCACCGCCGAGACCACCGCCGCCAGCTCGGCCGGCTTCATCCCCGACCACGCGCCGGTGCGCAGACATTCGGCGACCAGCAGATCGCTTTCGCTGTAGATGCGCGCCAGCAACCGGCCGTCGTCGGTGACGCGAGGATCTCCGTCGCGTCCCTCGATGAAGCCGCGCTCGCTGAGCAGCCCCACGATCCGGTCGAAGGTCCGCGCCAGCGAATTGGTCGCCGCCGCAACCTTTTTCTCCAACTGCGCGTTGTCGCGTTCGATCCGCAGGTAGCGCTCGGCCTGCCGGACCTGCGCATCCAGGCCGGGAATGTTGTGCGACGGGTGTCGGCGTAGCTGTTCGCGTAGCGACGCCAGCTCCGGGTCGTGGAAGTCGCCGTCGGAGTCGCCGCGGCCGCCGCGATGCCGGGCCGGGATGGTCAGCCCGGCCGCGGCCGATCGCAGCGCCGACGCCAGATCGCGCCGGACCCGTGGCTGACGATGTTCGACCCTCTTCGGCAGTGACATCGAACCGACGCGTGCGGACGCCCCCGAATAGTCGGCCGACGAAATCCTGCCCGCCCAGCGGTTTTCGGTGAGCACCAGCGGCCGCGGATCGGAGCTGTCGCGGGCCGATTCCAGCACCACGGCCAGGCCTCCGCGCCTGCCGTGCGTGATGTTGATGATGTCGCCCCGGCGCAGCGCGGCCAGCGCATCGGTGGCGGCCTGCCGCCGTTGCAGCCGGGACGCGCGGGACTGCGCCCGCTCCATCTCGGTGATGCGTGCACGCATTCGGGCGTACTCGAGAATCGGGGCCTTGGCTCCGCCAATCTCCGCGGCGATCTCATCGAGCAACGCGGCGCCCCGCTCGATGCCACGAACCAGCCCGACGACGGAACGGTCGGCCTGATACTGCGCAAATGACTGTTCCAACAATCGATGCGCCTGCTCGGGCCCCATCTGCTGGACCAGGTTGATCGTCATGTTGTACGACGGGGCGAACGAACTGCGCAGCGGGAAGGTGCGGGTGGAGGCCAACCCGGCCACCGCGGACGGCTCCGTGGTTTCCTCAGTGGGATTCCACAGCACCACCGCGTGCCCCTCGACGTCGATACCGCGCCGCCCGGCGCGGCCGGTGAGCTGTGTGTACTCCCCCGGCGTCAACGCCACGTGCTGCTCGCCGTTGAACTTCACCAGCCGCTCGAGCACCACCGTGCGAGCCGGCATGTTGATGCCGAGCGCCAGGGTCTCGGTGGCGAACACCGCCCTGACCAGTCCGGCGGTGAACAGCTCTTCGACCGTGTGACGGAAGACGGGCAGCATGCCCGCATGGTGGGCCGCCAAACCGCGCAGCAGGCCCTCGCGCCACTCGTAGTAGCCGAGCACGCTCAGATCCGCGTCGGCGAGATCGCCACACCGATGTTCGATCACCTCGGCGATCTGCGCGCGCTCCTCCTGGGTGGTCAGCTGCAGGGATGAGCGCAGGCACTGCTGGACCGCAGCATCGCAGCCGGCCCGGGAGAACACGAACGTGATCGCGGGCAGCAGCCCTTCGGAATCCAACGTGGCGATCACGTCCGGACGCCCCGGTGTCCGGTAGAAGCGGGGACGCGACGGCCGGCCCGCGCTTCCCCGGCGCCGCGGTTGCCAGTCGGTCATGCGGTCCGCCTCGCGGCGGTGCGAAATATGGCGCAGCAGTTCGGGATTGACGCGCGGTTGACGATCCGCGGCCGGCTTCTCGTGGTCGTAATCGAACAGATCCAGCAGGCGCTTGCCCACCAACACGTGTTGCCACAGCGGCACCGGCCGGTGCTCGTCGACCACGACGGTCGTATCGCCGCGCACGGTCTGGATCCAGCCGCCGAATTCCTCGGCATTGCTCACGGTCGCCGAGAGGCTGACCACCCGAACCTCGTCGGGCAGGTGCAGGATCACCTCCTCCCACACCGGACCCCGCATCCGGTCGGCCAGAAAATGCACCTCGTCCATCACCACATATGAAAGTCCATGCAGCGCGGGTGAATCCGCGTAGAGCATGTTGCGCAGCACTTCGGTGGTCATGACCACGATGGGCGCATCGGCGTTGACGGACATGTCCCCGGTGAGCAGGCCGATGCGATCGCGGCCGTAGCGCGCCGTGAGGTCGGTGTGCTTCTGGTTGCTCAGCGCTTTCAGCGGCGTGGTGTAGAAACACTTGCCGCCGGACGCGAGCGCCAGGTGCACGGCAAATTCGCCGACCACCGTCTTGCCCGCGCCGGTCGGCGCGCAGACCAGCACGCCGTGGCCTCGTTCGAGCGCCGCGCACGCCCGACGCTGAAAACCGTCGAGCGCGAATGGCAGTTCAGTGGTGAACTTGGTGAGCTCCACGAGCTCGGCGACGTCCTGAGGCGGCGACGGATCAGGTGACATCGTCGTGTTGCCCGGCGGTGAACGACGGCTCCGGTATCGCGGTGGGCGGTTCGATGACCGATGGTTCGTCGTCGGGAATCACGGCCTGGGCTTCACGCTTGGCCTTCCGTCTGTCGTGCAGCCGGGAGATCTGGATGGCGAACTCAAGGAGGATCGACAACGCCAACCCGAGCGCGGTCATCGAAAACGGGTCGGACCCCGGGGTGAAGATCGCCGCGAACGCGAACATCGCGAAGATCAGGCCGCGCCGCCACGCCTTGAGCCGCTCGTACGGCAAGATGCCGATGGCGTTCAGCATGACGATGAGCAGCGGGAATTCGAAGCTGACGCCGAAAACGATGAGCAGGTTGATCAGGAAGCCGAAATACCGGTCCCCGGACAGCGCGGTCACCTGTACGTCGCTGCCGACGGTCAGCAAGAAGCCCAGCGCCTTGGCCAGTACGAAGTAGGCCAGCACCGCGCCGACGAGGAACAGGACCACGGCGGGGATCACGAACGCGACCGCGAAGCGGCGTTCCTTCTGATACAGCCCGGGCGTGATGAACGCCCACAACTGGTAGAACCACACCGGACAGGCGAGCACCACCCCGGCCGTCAGCCCGACCTTGAGCCGCAGCATGAACTGGTCGAACGGCGCGGTGGCCAGCAGCCGGCACTGGCCGCCCGGGCTGATCTCCGCGCGCGCGGACCGCGGCAGCGAACAGTAGGGATGACGTAGCCACTCGCCCAGGCTTTCCAGCCCGAAGATCGAATGCGAGTACCAGACGAAGCCGAAAATCGTGGTCACCAGGATGGCGGCCAGCGAGATCAGCAGCCGGGTGCGCAGCTCGGTCAGATGGTCGACCAGCGACATGGTCGCATCCGGGTTGGTTCGGCTGCGCCGGTTACGAGGGTTGAGGCGCCTCAGCAGGCCGGAACTGCGCGCTGAAACCTTGAAGACTTTCACGATGCTCGGTCAGTGGCGCTCGGGCAGCGCGACGATGATGGCGGCTACGCCGGACGTGCTTCGCTGTGCCCCTGCTGCTCGCTGGGCGTCGGCGCGTCGACCCGCTGCGACTGCACAGGCGTGGGGTTCGCCGCGGAGCTCTCGCTTTGGGTTCCCAAGGCTGACGTCTCCCCTTTGTTCTCCGTCTGCATTTCGCGGAGCTCGGACTTGAAGATCCGCATCGACTTGCCCAACGAACGCGCCGCATCGGGGAGCTTCTTGGCACCGAAAAGCAAGATCACCACGACCGCCAGGATCGCCCAATGCCACGGACTAAGACTGCCCACTTTGATTACCTCCAGACGTTCACCCGATGCTACCGCAGTGATGGCGTGCGGCGCCCGGTGCGCGCCGCCCCACGGCCCATGTCGCCTGGACTTTTATGAGTTCAGGGCTTCGTAGCATCTCACCGCGGCCGCGGCGGCATCGCGCACCCGCTGCGCCAGGGATGCAGGCTGCAGTACCTGCACGTCGAGCCCGAAGCCCAACACCAGCCGCGTCATCCAATCCTCGGAGGCGTAGGTCATCACCGCCTCGCAGGACCCGTCCGGCAATTCGCGCACATCGCGCAGGGGGTAGTACTCGAACATCCAGGACGCCGCGGGCGCAACCCGAAGCCTGGCCGACGGGAGTGACGGATCGCCGTCGAAGAGCGAGGTGTCCGGTGGCGCGTGCAGCACCGGCTCCGGCGGTGCGGCCGGCTCGTCGAGCTGCGTGGCGTCCACGATCCGGTCGAAGCGGAACAACCGCACGCCCTCGGCCTCGCGTGACCAGCCCTCCAGGTAGCTGTGGCCGCCGATCAGCAGCACCCGGATGGGGTCGACCACCCGGCTGGTCAGGGTGTCGTGCGAGGCCGAGTAGTAGTCGATGGCCAGCGCGTGCCTGGACTGGACTGCCGCGCGCACGGCGGCGGCGGCCCGGTTCTCCACCGGTGCGGCCTCGTCGACGGCCGAAGCCGCGTGTGACGCGTCGTGCCCGACGGCACCCGCCGCATCCTCGATCTTGGCGATGGCGCTGCGCGCGGCTTCCGGGTCGACAACCCCGGGGATATCGGCCAGCGCCCGCAACGCCACCAGCAGTCCCGTCGCCTCCGGCGACGTGAGCCGAAGCGGACGGTCGATGCCCGCGGAGAACGTCACCTCGATGGTGTCCCCGGAGAACTCGAAATCGATGAGGTCGCCGGGGAAGTAACCGGGCAGGCCGCACATCCACAGCTGGTTGAGGTCCTCTTCCAGCTGCTTGGCCGATACCCCGAGGTCGGCGGCGGCCTTGGCTCGGGTCACCCGCGGATTGGCCTGGAAGTACGGCACCATGTTCAGCAGCCGGATCAGGCGGGTGGACACGGGTGTCATGCGGTCCCTCCCCCTCGGCCGGGCGGTTGCCCCGCAGCGACGGCGTCCACGCCCGCATGCGCGCGCAGCCGGCCCAGCACGTCGTCGCGCAGCGATTGTGGTTCGAGCACCAGGGCGTCGGCTCCGTAACCGGCGATGTCACGCGCCAGCTGGTCGGCGAATGAGATGTCGAGTTCGATCACCTCGCCGTCGCGGGCCCCGAGTCGGCGCGCCTCGACTGGCCTGCCGGCGCGCCGCAATGCCGTTGCCCGCCCGTCGGCCACCCATACCCGGGCCTGCCCGACGGTCGGCGCCGCCGAAACCTCGGTGACGGTCTGAGCCACGATCTTGCGCAGGTCAACATCTTTCGGCACGGCGACGGTGCCCGGCGGGCCGACCGGCGTGACGTCGGGACCGATCCGGGAGAGCCGGAAGGTGCGGGTCGCGTCACGGTCGCGATCGTGGCCCACCAGATACCAGCGACCCTTCTCGGTGACCACACCCCAGGGCTCGACGGTGCGCATGGCGTACGGCTCGGCTCGCGACGGCCGGTGCGGAAACTGCACCGCCTGCCGCGAGTCGATCGCGGACAACAGGATTCCGAGAACATCCTCCGATCCGCGCAGACCCGGAACCCCGGCAGGCGACGCGATGGCGACCGGCGCGTCCGGATCGACGTCGACCCCGGCCGCGCGCAGTTTGAGTAGCGCGCCCTGCGTCGCGGTGATGAGCTCGGGCGACTCCCACAGCTGCGTCGCCACGGCCACCGCCGCCGCCTCGTCGGGAGTCAGGTCGACCGGCGCGAGCGAGTAGGCGTCGCGGTTGATCCGGTAGCCCTCGGTGGGGTCCCAGGCCGACGCCCGTCCGACCTCGAGCGGGATGCCAAGGTCGCGCAGCTCGTTCTTGTCCCGCTCGAACATGCGCGAGAACGCCTCGGCGCTGGGGCTGTCCGAATAACCCGCCACGCTCGACCTGATCTTCTCGGCCGAGATGTAGCCGCGGGTGGACAGCAGGGCGATGACCAGATTTACCAGCCGCTCGACTTTTGACGTCGCCATCGGCTCCAGATTATTCGATGGTGCTCGCCTGGCGCTTCCACCGGCCGTCCGCGTCGCGAGATTCTCCGCCACCACTTCTGCGTCGAGCCGGAGAGCCGCGCCGGCGCGCGGCTACATGCTCGCGATGAGGCGCTTGACCCGCTCGTCGACCGCCCTGAACGGGTCCTTGCACAACACGGTGCGCTGGGCCTGGTCGTTGAGCTTGAGGTGCACCCAGTCGACGGTGAAGTCACGACCGGCGGCCTGGGCCGCGCTGATGAACTCGCCACGCAGGCGCGCCCGGGTGGTCTGCGGCGGGTTGTCGACCGCCTCCGCGATGTCTTCGTCGGTGGTGACTCGCGCGGCAAGCCCCTTGCGCTGTAGCAGGTCGAATACGCCGCGCCCGCGCTTGATGTCGTGGTACGCCAGGTCCAGCTGGGCGATCTTCGGGTCGGACAGCTCCATGCTGTAGCGGTCCTGGTAGCGCTGGAAGAGCTTGCGCTTGATCACCCAGTCGATCTCGGTGTCGACCTTGGCGAAGTCCTGGCTCTCGACCGCGTCGAGCTGGCGGCCCCACAGGTCGACGATCTGCTCGATCTGCGCGTTGGGCTCGCGGGTCTGCAGGTGCTCGACGGCGCGGCTGTAGTACTCGCGCTGGATGTCCAGCGCACTGGCCTGACGCCCGCCGGCCAGCCGCACGGGCCGGCGGCCGGTGGTGTCGTGGCTGACCTCGCGGATGGCGCGGATGGGGTTGTCCAGCGAGAAGTCCCGGAACGGGACGCCCGCCTCGATCATCTCCAACACCAGCGCGGCGGTGCCGACCTTGAGCATGGTGGTGGTCTCGCACATGTTCGAGTCGCCGACGATGACGTGCAAGCGCCGGTACTTCTCGGCATCGGCGTGCGGCTCGTCGCGGGTGTTGATGATCGGCCGGCTGCGGGTGGTGGCCGAGGAGACGCCCTCCCAAATGTGCTCGGCGCGTTGGGAAAGGCAGAACGTTGCCGCCTTGGGGGTCTGCAGCACCTTGCCGGCACCGCAGATCAACTGGCGGGTGACCAGGAAGGGCAGCAGCACGTCCGAGATCCGGGAGAACTCGCCGGCGCGCACGATCAGGTAGTTCTCGTGACAGCCGTAGGAGTTGCCCGCCGAGTCGGTGTTGTTCTTGAACAGGTAGATGTCGCCGCCGATGCCCTCATCAGCGAGCCGCTGCTCGGCGTCGACCAAAAGGTCTTCCAGCACCCATTCCCCGGCGCGGTCGTGGGTGACCAGCTGCACGAGGCTGTCACATTCGGCGGTGGCGTACTCCGGGTGGCTGCCGACGTCGAGGTACAGCCGGGCGCCGTTGCGCAGGAAAACGTTGGAGCTTCGGCCCCAGGACACGACGCGGCGGAACAGGTAGCGGGCCACCTCATCCGGGCTGAGCCTTCGATGGCCGTGGAATGTGCAGGTGACCCCGAACTCGGTCTCGATGCCCATGATTCGCCTCTGCACGTAATCGAGGGTACTGGTTGTCCGACCCGGACGGTGAGCATGCCGCGCTTATCGATCCGATGAAGTGTTCAGCCGCCTCCTGGCGGGGCCCTCGGACTGCGCGCCCGAGCACACATGGACCCGCTGGGGCGCCGTGGCTGCCGCTAGCCCACCAGCACCTTTGGCATCACCAGCCCCACCCGGGAACGTGCGGCGCCGTTCGGGCGTGTCTAGTCGGAGGGCCCGCCGTTGGTATCCGACGACTCGCCATCGCCGTCCGCGCCATTGGAATCCAGTTCGCGCAGCAAATTTTCCAAAGTGGCGCGATTGATCCGCCGGAACGCCCGTCGCGGCCGGTTGACGTCCAGGATGGCAACTTCGAGGCTGCCCACGTCGAGCGCGGACTGGTCCCCATTCGAGGCTTCGCTGCCGGCCCGCAGCGCTTTCACGGCGATGCGCGTGGCCGCCCGCAGATCGGCGTTCTCGGCGTACGACTCCTTGAGCGCCGTAGTGATCGGTTCGGTGGTCCCACCCATCACGACGAAATGCGGCTCGTCGGCGATCGATCCGTCATAGGTGATCCGGTACAGCTCAGGTGCTTTGGTCTCGCCGTAGTGCGCGACCTCGGCGACGCACAATTCCACCTCGTAGGGCTTGGCCTGCTCGGTGAAGATGGTGCCCAGCGTCTGCGCATAAACGTTGGCCAGCTGGCGGCCGGTCACGTCGCGACGGTCGTAGGCGTAGCCGCGGGTGTCGGCGAATTGGATTCCGCCGCGGCGCAAGTTGTCGAATTCGTTGAACTTACCGGCGGCCGCGAAACCGACACGATCGTAGAGTTCGCTGATCTTCTGCAACGACCGTGACGGATTCTCCGCGACGAAGAGCACACCACCGGCGTAGACCAGCGCGACCACGCTCTTGCCGCGAGCGATGCCTTTGCGCGCGAGCTCGCTGCGCTCGCGCATCGCCTGCTCGGGCGAGATGAAATAGGGAAAGCTCACTTCTCACCACCATCGGGACCGAAAGTGTCAGCGCGCGAACGGCTTTGGATCACTTCGCGGGCCAATTCCGCGATGCGGCTCTCTGGCACTTCGAGCGCTCCCTCGGCACCGATGGTGACCGCGGTGGGATAGATGCCCCGGACCAGATCCGGTCCGCCGGTGGCGGAATCGTCGTCGGCGGCGTCGTAGAGCGCCTCCACCGCGACACGCACGGCGGAATCGGCGTCGGTGACCTGCGAGTACAACTTCTTCATCGACGACTTGGCGAAGATCGAGCCCGAACCCACCGACTGGTAGCCCTCCTCTTCCAGGTTCCAGCCGCCGGCGGCATCGAAGGACACGATGCGGCCGGCGCCTTCCGAGTCGGGCGCGTCGATGTCGTAACCCACCAGCAGCGGCAACGCGATCAGACCCTGCATCGCGGCCGCCAGGTTCCCGCGCACCATGATCGCCAGCCGGTTCACCTTGCCGGCGAACGTGAGTGGCACACCTTCGAGTTTCTCGTAGTGCTCGAGTTCCACCGCATAGAGGCGGGCGAACTCCACGGCGATGGCGGCGGTACCGGCAATGCCGGTGGCGGTGTAGTCGTCGGTGATGTACACCTTCTTGACATCGCGCCCGGCGATCATGTTGCCCTGCGTCGAACGGCGGTCGCCGGCGAGCACCACCCCGCCCGGGTACTTCAGCGCCACAATGGTGGTGCCGTGCGGCAGCTGCCCGGTGGCAGCATCCGAGTGCGTGCCGGACAGGCTCGCCGGCAGCAATTCCGGCGCCTGCCGCCGCAACAGGTCAGCAAACGACGAGAGGTCTATAGCGGAATTGCCCGGAAGTGCGGGGCCCGGTAGTGCGGAATTGGTGGACAGGCGATTAGAGAAAGGCCAGGTCACTGTCCGCCCTTTTGGACATACGCGCGAACGAAGTCCTCGGCGTTCTCCTCGAGGACGTCGTCGATCTCGTCGAGCAGATCGTCGGTGTCCTCGGCTAGCTTCTCGCGGCGCTCTTGGCCCGCGGCCGTGCTGCTGGCGATGTCGTCGTCGTCGCCGCCACCACCGCCACGCTTGGTCTGCTCCTGAGCCATCGCCGCCTCCTGCGTTGTGTGGGCCCTTGGAATGGCTTACTCACCGATCAAGCCACACTGCCCGTTGGTCTTTCTTAGCCTACCGGTCGACCCCGACGATCCCACGGTTAACCGGTACCTAGCTGGTGAGTTGTTCCACCAGTTCGGCGGCGCTGTCCACCGAGTCCAGGAGCGCCCCGACGTGCGCCTTGCTGCCGCGCAGCGGCTCCAACGTAGGAATGCGGACCAGCGAATCACCGCCCAGGTCGAAAATCACGGAGTCCCAGCTGGCCGCGGCGATGTCGGCGCCGAACCTGCGCAGGCATTCGCCGCGGAAGTAGGCGCGAGTGTCCGTCGGCGGTTTGTCCACCGCCTCGAGCACCTGGTGTTCGGTCACCAACCGCTTCATCGAGCCGCGCGCGACGAGCCGGTTGTACAGGCCCTTGTCCAGCCGGACGTCGGAATATTGCAGGTCCACCAGGTGCAGCCGCGGCGCCGACCAGCTCAGGTTCTCGCGCTGCCGGAACCCCTCGAGCAGGCGCAGCTTGGCCGGCCAGTCGAGTATTTCCGCGCATTCCATCGGGTCGCGCTCGAGTTGGTCGAGCACGTGCGCCCAAGTTTCGACGACGTCGGACGCACGCGGGTCGGGGTCGCGGCTGTCGACCAGCTTCGCCACCCGGTCGAGGTAAACCCGTTGCAGCGCAAGCCCGGTCAGCTCGCGACCGTCGCTCAGGGCCACCGCGACGCGCAGCGAAGGGTCGCGGCTGATCGCGTGGACCGCATGCACCGGCCGCGCCAGCGCCAGGTCGCTCAGGTCGATGCCGTGCGCCGGGCCCTCCTCGATCAGGTCCAGCACCAGCGCCGTGGTGCCCAGTTTCAGATAGGTCGACGTCTCGGCGAGGTTCGCGTCGCCGATGATGACGTGCAACCGCCGGTACCGGTCGGCGTCGGCGTGCGGTTCGTCGCGGGTGTTGATGATGCCGCGTTTGAGCGTGGTCTCGAGGCCGACCTCGACCTCGATGTAGTCCGAGCGCTGCGACAGCTGAAAACCGGGCTCGTCACCCGAGGGCCCGATGCCGACCCGGCCGGACCCGGTGACCACCTGCCGGGAGACCAGAAACGGGGTCAGTCCGGCGATGATCGCCGAGAACGGCGTCTGCCGCGACATCAAATAGTTCTCGTGCGACCCGTACGAGGCGCCCTTGCCGTCGACGTTGTTCTTGTAGAGCTGCAGTTTCGCGGCTCCGGGCACGCTGGCAACGTGGCGTGCGGCGGCCTCCATCACCCGCTCGCCGGCCTTGTCCCAGACCACCGCGTCGAGCGGGTCCGTGCACTCGGGTGCGGAGTACTCGGGGTGCGCGTGGTCGACGTACAGCCGCGCGCCGTTGGTCAAAATCATGTTGGCCGCGCCGACCTCGTCGGCGTCGACCACCGGGGGCGGGCCGGCAGAGCGGCTCAAGTCGAAGCCGCGGGCATCCCGCAACGGCGATTCCACCTCGTAGTCCCAACGGGTGCGCTTGGCGCGCTGAATGCCCGCCGCTGCCGCATATGCCAAAACCGCCTGCGTCGATGTGAGGATCGGATTGGCTGTCGGGTCCGATGGCGATGAAATGCCGTATTCGACCTCCGTCCCGATAATCCGTTGCATGGCCTAAGCGTAGGCCGCGCGACGAAGCGGCCCGTGCGGCGGGGCGCAGCGGGGCTACCTCCCGGCGGCGCGGCGCGAGGGGGCGAGCCGGCCGGCGGGTCCGCCGATGTCCGGAAACCGCAAGCCCGGCAACCATTTCGATAAGGCCACCGCGGGTGACCTGCCAGCCGTAGGGTGAGCCGGCATGGAGCTACTTCGCGGCCGCGCTCCGGGTCGCCGGGCCGAGCCGGCCGCCGCGGCCGAAAGCTGGTTTTTGGGGCGCGGTTTGCCGTCCGTACTCACCCGCCGCGCGCGGTGGCGACGGCTCTGGACGCGGTCGGCACCCGCGCTTGCCGCGTACGCGGGGCTGCAGGGCTGCATCCTCGCGCTCTACTTGATCACCGGCGGCCACGACGTCGAGATCAGCGGCGAACCGACGACCTCGCAATTGGCGGTGCTGATTCTGCTCGCGCTGGCGTTGCCGTTGATGGCCGTGATCGGCTGGCTGGTTTCGCGGTCGCGAAGCCGCAAGACACGCACCGCGATAGCGGCGGTGTCGGTTGGGTTCGTGGCGTGCGTCGGGATCACGGTCGACGACGTCATACAGGAGTCCGTCGTCGTTGCCGCCGTGCTGATCCTGACCGGCAGCGGGATCGGATCGATCCTCGGCTGGGCGGTACGCATGATGCTGTCGCACTTTGCGACGATGGGCGCCTTGGCCGTTCGGGCGTTACCGGTCGTGCTGCTGACCGCCTTGGTGTTCTTCAACACCTACGTCTGGCTGATGGCCGCGACCATCAGCGGCAACCGGCTGGCGCTGGCCATGGCGTTCCTGGTCACCATCGCGGCGGCGTTCGTCAGCTCGGCCACGAGAGAGCGCGTCAGGCCGATGCTGCAATCGGCCACTGTGCCGCGCGATGAACCCGAAAAGCTCGCGGGCACACCGTTCGCCACCATGCCCGACGCCTTCGATGGGGCACCGCTGAAGAAGTCGGAACGCCTCAACGTGGTGTTCGTCCTGGCCGTCTCGCAGCTGGCGCAGATCATGGTGGTGGCGGTGGTGACGACCGCGATTTACTTGATCCTGGGACTCATCGTGCTCAGCCCCCAACTGCTCAACGAGTGGACCCACACCGCCAAGACCAGCGCGACGGTGCTCGGATTCACGCTGCCGGTGCCCGACTCGCTGATCCACATGACGCTGTTCCTCGGCGCGCTGACGTTCATGTACATCAGCGCCCGCGCCGCCGGCGACGCGGAATACCGGTCGACGTTCCTCGACCCGTTGATCGACGACCTGGACACCACTTTGGCGGCGCGCAATCGCTACCACGGCGCCGCCGGGTGACCGCCCGTCGTGTTGACGGCACCGACACCAGTGATTAATTTCACCGGAGTGTCCGCCCCCGAATCCGGCCGCGCCATCGGTAAGCATGCACTCGACCTGTCCGGGAAGCGCTACGGCGAGGTGCTGCTCGTGACACGCGGCGAGGCGGGTCCGCAGGCGACGGTTTACAACAGTTTCCCGCTCAACGACTGTCCCCAGGAGCTGTGGTCGGCGCTGGACGCGCACGCCATCGCGACCGAACACGGGGTAGCCGCAGTCCTGCTGAACGGTCCCCGGTACTGGCTGATGAACGCGATCGAAAAGGAAGCTCGGGGTCCGCAGATCACCAAGTCCTTTGGCGGGATCGACATGATCCAACAGGCCACCGTCCTGTTGTCATCGATGAACCCGGCGCCCTACATCCCCAACACGGTCAACCGTCGCACGGTGTTCGTCTTCAACGCCGGCCAAGAGGTGTACGAACTCATCGATCCCCAAAACCAGCACTGGGTCATGCAGACCTGGAGCCAGGTCGCCGACGCCACCTTGTCGCGCGCCGACCTACCGGGGCTGGCCGAGCGGCTCGACCTGCCGGCCGGTTGGAGCTACCAACCGCGCGTGCTCACCGACGAATTGCGCGTGGACACGACCCAGCGCCCCGCCCGCGTGCTGCAGGACAATCTGACCAACAGCTATTCGCTGGTGACCGACTGACGTCGGCGGTACCGACCCCTACAGGTACTGACCCAGGTTGGATTCGGTATCGATGGCCCGCGACGCGCTCGAGCTCTTCCCGGTGACCAGGGTGCGGATGTAGACGATCCGCTCACCCTTCTTGCCCGAAATCCGCGCCCAGTCGTCGGGGTTGGTGGTGTTGGGCAGGTCCTCGTTCTCGGCGAACTCGTCGACGATGGAGTCCAGCAGGTGCTGGATGCGCAGACCGGGCTGGCCGGTCTCCAGCACGGACTTGATCGCGTTCTTCTTCGCGCGGTCGACGACGTTTTGAATCATCGCCCCGGAGTTGAAGTCCTTGAAGTACATGACTTCCTTGTCACCGTTGGCGTAGGTGACCTCCAGGAACCGGTTGTCATCGATCTCGGCGTACATCCGCTCGACGACCTTTTCGATCATTGCCCTGATGCATGCCGACCGGTCGCCCCCGAACTCCGCCAGGTCGTCACCATGCACGGGCAGCGACTCGACCAGGTACTTCGAGAAGATGTCTTGCGCCGCTTCGGCGTCCGGCCGCTCGATCTTGATCTTCACGTCCAGACGTCCCGGCCGCAGGATCGCGGGGTCGATCATGTCCTCACGGTTGGAGGCGCCGATCACGATGACGTTCTCGAGTCCCTCCACGCCGTCGATCTCACTGAGCAGCTGTGGAACCACGGTCGTCTCGACGTCCGAGGACACCCCGGTGCCGCGGGTGCGGAAGATCGAGTCCATCTCGTCGAAGAACACGATCACCGGTGTGCCTTCCGACGCCTTCTCACGGGCGCGCTGGAAGATCAGCCGGATGTGCCGTTCGGTCTCGCCGACGAACTTGTTGAGCAGTTCCGGGCCCTTGATGTTCAAGAAGTAGGACTTGGCTTCGCGGGCGTCGTCGCCGCGCACCTCGGCCATCTTCTTGGCCAGCGAGTTGGCCACCGCCTTGGCGATCAGCGTCTTACCGCAACCCGGCGGACCGTACAGCAACACACCTTTGGGCGGGCGCAGCGCGTACTCGCGGTACAGCTCTTTGTGCAGGAACGGCAGCTCCACCGCGTCGCGGATCTGCTCGATCTGGCGAGTGAGGCCACCGATGTCCAGGTAGCTGACATCGGGCACCTCCTCCAGCACCAGGTCCTCGACCTCGGCCTTGGGGATGCGCTCGAAGGCGTAACCGGCCTTGGTGTCGACCAGCAAGGAGTCGCCGGGCCGCAGCTTGCGCGGCCGCGTGTCGTCGTTGAGCGCGTCGGGATGCCCTTCCGGCAGGTTCTCGGCGACCAGCGGCTCAGCCAGCCACACGATGCGTTCCTCATCGGCGTGCCCGACGACCAGGGCGCGATGCCCGTCGGCCAGCAGTTCACGCAACGTGGAGATCTCGCCGACCGATTCGTACGTACCGGCCTCGACGACGGTGAGGGCCTCGTTGAGGCGGACCGTCTGACCCTTGCGCAGCAACGGGACTTCGATGTTCGGCGAGCACGTCAGCCGCATCTTGCGACCGGAGGTGAACACGTCGACCGTGTCGTCCTCATGGGTGGCGAGCAGGACGCCGTAACCGCTGGGCGGCTGCCCCAGCCGATCAACTTCCTCCCGCAGCGCCAGCAGTTGCTGGCGCGCCTCTTTGAGCGTCTCCATCAACTTCGAATTCCGCGACGCAAGGGAGTCGATACGCGCTTCCAGCTGATGCACATCGCGCGCGGAGCGGGCGCCGCCATGCGAGCCGACGGTCTGCTCGAGTTGCTCGCGCAACATCGCGGCCTCGCGACGTAGTTGCTCCAACTCGGCCTCGTCGCCGCTGGACCTGTCTGATTCGAAAGCTTCAGAACGCTCTGAGCTACCCATCTTGCGCTCCTTTCCCGCACCGAATTAGCGCGGTGGATACTTCAAAGCTACCGGCGATTGCCGACTCATGTACGTAGTCAAATACCCACGAAAAGTTAAGATTTTCGTCACGCTGGTAATCTCGGCCACTAATCGTGATGATCGAAAGGGCCCGCGTGACCGCAAAAAGCCTCGCCACCGGCTCGGGCCGCGTCGCCGCCGCCCCCGCCACCGGTATGACTTCGGTTCCACCCATCGGCCCGACCTTAGCGACCCCCTTCCTTCGCGCAGCGGCCAGAGCCGCCTAGTCCCGCCGACCGAGTGGATGAACCGGCCACTGTGTGTAGCGCTGAGCGCCGCCACCGCCCTGGCGGCGGCCGGTATTGCGGCGTGTTCGTCGCCTCACCCGAAGACTGAGTCGTCGGTCACATCCTCGCTGCCACCTGCGTCCTCGAGCCAGGTTGCCGCGCCGGTCACTGCTCCCCTGCCTCCGCCGGAGGCCCTCACCGACGTGCTCACCCGACTCGCCGACCCGAACGTTCCGGGCACCAGCAAGGTCAATCTGGTGGAAGGCGCGACGCCCGAGAGCGCGGCGACCCTGGACAAGTTCACCGGCGCGTTGCGCGACAACGGCTATCTGCCCATGACTTTCAACGCGAACGACATCGCATGGTCGGACAAGAACCCGTCGAACGTGAAGGCCACTATTGCCGTTCACACCGCCCAGGCCAACAACCCGAACTTCACCTTTCCGATGGAGTTCACTCCCTTCCAGGGCGGTTGGCAGCTATCGCGCCACACCGCCGAAATGCTGTTGGCCTTGGGGAAGTCGCCGACGGCTCCGACGCCGATAAATCCGGCGCCCGCGCCTCCGCCGGTCCCGCCGCCCGCGCCGGCGCCGCCCCCCGCGCCACCAGCACCGCCACCCGCGACTCCACCGCCCGCACCACCACCACCGCCGCCCCCGGCTCCGGCCCCGGAGCCTGCCCCCGCTCCGGAGCCCGCCCCAGATCAGCAAAACCCGCCGGGTTGACCCGCGGCATGTGGATCGGCTGGCTCGAATTCGATGTTTTGCTCGGCGACGTTCGATCACTCAAACAGAAGCGGTCGGTCATTCGACCCGTCGTCGCGGAGTTGCAGCGCAAGTTCAGCGTCTCGGCGGCCGAGACGGGTTCGCACGAGCTGTACCGGCGAGCGGGCATCGGCGTCGCCACGGTGTCCGGCGACCGAGGCCATGCCGTCGACGTATTGGACGCGGCCGAAAGGTTGGTCGCGGCGCATCCCGAGTTCGAGTTGCTGTCGGTGCGGCGCTCGCTGGTGCGCAGCGAGGATCTCGCCTAGCCGCGGTAGCGACCCGCCACGGCATGCTGGCGATCGCCGCTAGCCGTCGCGGCCTTCGCGCTTGCGACCCAACGGCACGGGAGCGACGACGCCGGGCGCGAGCCGCCGCGTGAAGATGAGAAACGCCGTGTGTCCGCGCATCGAATGCTGCGGCCGGACCGCGAGACCCACGACGTTCCAACCGCGTTGCAACGTCTCCCAGGACCGCGGTTCGGTCCAGCACTGCTGCGCCCGCAGGGCCTCGACCGTGCGCGACAGTTGGGTGACAGTGGCCACGTAAATGATCAGCACGCCGCCGGGGATCAACAGGCGGGCGACAGCCTCCAGCACCTCCCACGGCGCGAGCATGTCGAGCACGGCGCGGTCGAAGGATCCGTCCGGCAGTTCGGAGTCGGAGAGATCGCTGATGATCAGCCGCCAGTTGTCTGGCGCCCGACCACCGTGGAAAACCGACACGTTGCGCTCGGCGTGCTCGGCATGGTCGGCGCGCTGCTCGTAGGAGGTCACCTGCCCCTCGGGCCCGACCGCGCGCAGCAGCGAACAGGTCAGTGCGCCGGAGCCGGCGCCCGCCTCGAGTACCTGCGCGCCCGGGAAGATGTCGCCCTCGTGCACGATCTGGGCGGCGTCCTTGGGATATATCACCTGGGGCCCGCGCGGCATCGACATGACGTAGTCGATCAGCAGGGGCCGCATCACCAAGTACACGGCGTTGTTGCTGGACTTGATCACGCTGCCCTGCTCCAGCCCGATCAGCGCGTCGTGCGGAATCGCGCCGCGATGCGTGTGGAATTCGGCGCCCGCGGTGAGCACCACCGTGTAATGCCGACCCTTGGCATCGGTGAGCTGGACACGCTCGCCCTCGGTGAACGGGCCGGTTACTGACACGCGGTCAAGCGTGCCAGCCGACTCGCCGCCGCAGGTGCTTGGGGGTTGTCGGCGCCCAGTCCTAGGCTGCCGACATGATCGTGCAGCCGGAGACGCCAGCGTCGGCCCCCCAGCCGGCACAGCGCCCGGCGGGGCAGGTGTACCGCCCGGCCCTCTCGCCGTCGCGCGCGGCGGACTTCAAGCAGTGTCCGCTGCTGTACCGGTTCCGGGCCATCGACCGGTTGCCCGAGGCGCCGTCGACCGCGCAGCTGCGCGGATCCCTGGTCCACGCCGCGCTGCAGCAGCTGTATGGCCTGCCAGCCGACCAGCGCGGCCCCGACACCGCGATGTCACTGGTGGAGCCGGCCTGGGAACAGATCATCGCCGCGACGCCCGAGATGACCGCCGAGCTGGATCCGGCGCAGCGCAGCCAGCTGCTGGTCGAGGCACAGACGCTGCTCGCGGGGTATTACCGGCTCGAGGACCCCACCCGCTTCAACCCCGAGTGCTGCGAGCAGCGCGTCGAGGTAGAGCTCGCGGACGGCACGCTGCTGCGCGGCTTCATCGACCGGATCGACGTCGCCGCCACCGGCGAGCTTCGGGTGGTCGACTACAAGACCGGCAAGGCGCCGCCGGAAGCGCGCGCCCTGGCCGAGTTCAAGGCCATGTTCCAGATGAAGTTCTACGCGGTGGCGCTGTTGAGGTCGAGAGGTGTGCAGCCCACCCGCCTACGGCTGATCTATCTGGCCGACGGCCAGGTGCTGGACTACACGCCGGATTACAACGAGCTACTGCGGTTCGAGAAGACGCTGATGGCGATCTGGCGGGCCATCCAATCCGCCGGGCAGAAGGGCGATTTCCGTCCCAACCAGTCGCGGCTGTGCGACTGGTGCCCCCACCAGCAGCACTGCCCACTGTTCGGGGGAACCCCGCCGCCGTATCCGGGGTGGCCGGAAAACCTTGCCGCGGAGACGGATTCACATCCCACCCAACCGGCGGCCTAACCTTGGCCATCTAGCGGCGAGAGCTCTTGGAGCATCGTGGGAATCAGCTCGCTGACCGTGGGATGGATGTGCATTGTCCGCGACAGCGTCGTGTAGGGCGTCTTGGCCGACATGATGTCCAAGATGCCGTGGATGGCCTCGTCACCACCCACCCCGAGGATGGCGGCCCCCAAAATCTCCCGAGTGTCGGCGTCCACCACGACTTTCATGAAGCCCTGTGTCTCACCCTTTTCCACCGCCCGGCCGACTCTGGTCATCGGCCGCTTGCCCACCAGCGCCTTGCGCCCGGACGAGCGCACCTGATCGACGGTCATGCCGGCACGGCCCAGCGGCGGATCGATGTAAAGCGCGTAGGTGGGGATGCGGTCGCTCACCCGCCGCGGGTCGTCGTCCAGCAGATTGGCGGCGACGATCTCGAAGTCGTTGTAGGAGGTGTGGGTGAACGCGCCCTTGCCGTTGCAGTCGCCCATCGCCCAGATGTGATCGACGCTCGTCTTGAGCCGGTCATCGACCACGATGTAGCCGCGGGCGTCGGTCTGCACACCGGCCGCTTCGAGGCCCAGGTCGTCGGTGTTGGGTCGCCGGCCCACCGCCAGCAACAGGTGGCTTCCTTCGACGGACGCGGCACCGTCGCGAGGAGTCAGCTCGAATCCGTTGTCGGTCTTGGTTATTCGCACATCGTCGGCTCCGACGATGATATCGATGCCTTCGGCACGCAGGATCTCTTCCAGGCAAGCCGAGACGTCCTCGTCTTCGCGCGATGCCAACCGCGGTCCCCGTTCGACGACGGTCACCCGGGCCCCGAACCTCCGGTACATCTGCGCGAACTCCAGCGCGATGTAGCTGCCCCCGACTATGACGAGATGCGTTGGCACCGTGTCGAGGTCGAGAATTGAGACATTGGTCAGGAAGTCGACGTCGGACAACCCCGGGATGTCGGGCACCACCGCACGCCCGCCGACGTTGAGGAAGATGCGGTCGGCGCGCAGCACGTCTTCACCGACCCGCAGCGTGTGCGGGTCGGTGAAGACGGCGTGACCGCGAAACACGGTGCAGCCGTTCATGCCCTCGAGCCAATCCTCGACGCCCTTGCGGTCGCCGAGCATGATCTCGTCCTTGCGGGCCTTGACCTTCGCCATGTCGACGCTGACCGGTCCGGTCCCGACGCCGAAATCCACGCCGCGGCGCGCAAGATGCGCGGCGTGCGCGGAGGCCACCAGAGTCTTGGTTGGGATGCACCCGTTGTTGACGCAGGTGCCACCGATCAGCTTGCGCTCCACCACCGCGACCCGTTGCCCAGCCGCGGTCAGCCGCCCTGCCAACGGCGGGCCGGCCTGGCCGGCGCCAACGATGATCGCATCGAAATGTTCTGTCACTTAACCGCCGTCAGCAGGTACTCGGTCAAGACGTGACCCGTCGCCGCCAGGATGGCGAACCCGCCGACGATCGCGACGGCGTCCTCCAGCAGCGCGATCGGCAGGTCCCGGCCGCCGGTCGCAGCGACCAGCCGTTTGCGCACGTGATAGCCGCCAAGGGTGCCCAGCACCGCACCGATGACACCGGCACCCAGCGCGGTGAACGTCCAGTGCGGCCAGGCGCCAAGCGCCGCGCCCGCGAGCCCACCCGTGACGATCCGGGCCGCGAAGATCGGCGGCGCGGTGCGCGCCGGCGTCTTGGGCAGCTTGTCGTTGATCAGTTCGCCCACGGCGAGGACGGTGAAGATGATCACCGTGATGATGCTGGCCATCCAGCCCGCCCACGTGCCGTGCAGATCGATCCAGCCAAGGACCGCGGGATAGGCCGCCCAGGCGACGACGGCGGGCGCGGTCAGCGACCGCAGCCCGGCCACGACGCCGATCAACAAAGCCAGCAAGACAAGAAGTGCGTGTGTCACGGAAGACCTCCTGGGAGACGAAGACCGGCGACCGAAGCGAGGACGGCCCACCCGCCAACCCGGGCCGTCCCCCGAGGCGGACGCTAACACAGCTGCGGGTTACACACCGCTTGCGCGATCAGAACCGGCAAAACCTGATGTCGGACGCCAGGATCGCCTTGGCGCCGATGGCCGCCAACTCGTCCATGATCTCGTTGACGCCCCGACGCGGCACCAGCGCGCGGATGGCGACCCAGTCCGGGTCGGCCAGGGGTGCGATGGTGGGCGATTCCAGCCCCGGCGTGATCGCGGTGGCCTTGTCCTGCACTGAGCGCGGGCAATCGTAATCGAGCATCAGATATTGCTGACCGAACACCACGCCCTGGATCCGCGCCACCAATTGATCGCGCGCGGCCTGCGTGCCGGACTTGCTGCTGTGGTCGCTTTCGATCAGCACCGCCTCGGAATCACACAGCGGGTCGCCGAAGGCCACCAGGTTGTGCAGGCTCAGGGTGCGCCCGGAGCCCACCACGTCGGCGATCGCGTCGGCGACCCCCAGCTGTATCGAAATCTCCACCGCGCCGTCGAGCCTGATGACCGTCGCCTCAATACCGCGTCCCGCCAAGTCTTTTCGGACCAGATTGGGGTAGGCGGTGGCGATCCGTTTGCCGGCCAGATCGGCGATCTTCCAGTCGCGCCCCGCCGGCGCGGCGTAGCGAAAGCTCGACGAACCGAACCCCAGCGCCAAACGTTCGCGCACCGGTACGTCAGAATCGCCCACCAGGTCCCGGCCGGTGATGCCGAAATCTAGCTCTCCCGAACCCACATAGATGGCAATGTCCTTGGGGCGCAGGAAGAAGAACTCAACCTGGTTGGCCGGATCAATGACGGTCAGGTCTTTGGAATCGGTACGGCGCCGGTAGCCCGCCTCCGCGAGGATCTCGCTGGCCGGCTCGCTCAGCGTGCCCTTGTTGGGAACCGCAACCCGCAACATGATCACAGCTTCCGATACACATCGTCGAGGGTCAGCCCGCGCGCCACCATCAACACCTGCGTCCAGTAGAGCAACTGGCTGATCTCCCCGGCCAGCTCGTCGTCGGATTCGTGTTCGGCGGCCAGCCACACTTCGCCGGCTTCCTCGAGGATCTTTTTGCCCAGCCCGTGCACCCCACCGTCCAGTGCGGCCACCGTCTCGCTGCCGGCCGGCCGAGTACGGGCACGCTCGTCCAGTTCGGCGAACAGATCCTCGAAGGTCTTCACGGCCAGCGATTGTTTCACGCGGTGACGAGCAAAGTCACGGCGGTTTAGTCCCGGTCGGGTTCTGCGCCGCTTCGCCCGTCGAATCCGGCGAGCGTGATCCGCAGCGCTTCCTCCAACCGGACGTGAAAAGGTGGGTTGTCGGCGATGTCGGAGGTCAACCAGCCATCGAGCACGAATTGCACCGTGGCCAAGCTGGTATGGACCATCAGTGCGGGCCGAATATCAACCGCCGCATCGACTTTCATCCGCTGGGCGACCTGCTCGATCAGCGTGCCGTGATCGGTTTCGCTGACCAACACGGATTTGGTCAACAAGTGGGGCGCCGTCGCGACGGCAAGGCGCCAGGTGTCGAGGTTGTCAACGCCACTGACATCCATGGCGCGCGTGACGAACAGCTGGATCAACGCTTCTACCGGCGACTCTTGGGGCGGCCTCGCGCTGTAGGCACCCACGATCTCGGAGGCCGCCTCCCGGACGGGATCGACCAGCAAGCCCTCCTTGGTGGGCGCGTACCGGAAATAGGTGCTGATGGAGATCCCGGCGGCCGAGGCGATGTCCTCGGTCGTCACAGCCTCGAAGCCGCGCTGAGCGAATAACTGATGCGCGGTCTGCTGGATGTGGGAAAGCAGCTCAGCACGACGTCGATCCCGCAACGATGTGTTTGCTGAGGGCATGCCACCACCTTCGCCAATCCGGCAGTCGAACACCAAGGTGTCGTCCAGCGACCAACCGAGATGAGTGACTCTACACTATTGAAAGTCCCTATCAAGTAGGTTAGTGTGATGCGGCACACAGAGATGAGCTGCGGAATTTAGGTGCTTGTTGACACTATTTTAATAAGGATAGCGTCCAACGGTCGCTTAACGTCCTCCGCTCGGCACTCGCGACTTAGGGGTGGGAAGAGCGCCGATGAAGGCGGTAGCTGGTACGCGATGACCTGCGCCATGGGTTTGCTACACGGACCGCAGGTCACGCCGCAATGACGACGACACAACTTGATGGTGTTACCGCCATCAGGGGCTGGTCCGTCGGGTACGTCAAACGTCACCCGGTCGCGGTCAAGTCCAGAGACGTGGTGTACGACGTCGTCGTGTGATTC